>JAFKKL010000192.1 GCA_017305595.1 Hyphomicrobiales bacterium
TTGCGCTCGCCGTCATGCCCGGCCTTGTGCCGGGCATCCACGTCTTGAGGACATGTCGGCAAGAAAGACGTGGATAGCCGGGACAAGCCCGGCCATGACGAGCGTTGACGCATTGCCCCGAAGCTGGATCGACATTGACTGCATTTCCGCACCGCAGCGAAATGTTTCAAGTCTAAAATTGTTGTTGCGTGCCCTCCGGCATTGCGCAAAAATGCTTTAGATTTAAAATGTATCGCGCGGGCGCTACTACGAACGCCCCGCGCGAGGACGAAAGGTTGTTGTCGATGGTTGCAACCGCCAAATCACTGTCCGCCGAATCCGCTTCGTCGCAACCCGCAGCCACCGCGCATCTCGACACCTTCGCGCGCGACAACCTGCCGCCGCGGGAGCAGTGGCCGGAGATGATCTTCACCCGACCGGAGCTGCAATATCCCGCGCGTATCAACTGCGTCGCGCATTTCCTCGATCGCTGGGTGGCGCAGGGGCGCGGCGACGCGCCGTGCATCGTCAGCCCGACGGTGAGCTACAGCTATCGCGAATTGCAGGCGTTGGTGAATCGCATCGCCAATGTGCTGGTCAACGATCTCGGCCTCGTCACCGGCGGCCGCGTGCTGCTGCGCTCCGCCAACAACCCGATGATGGTCGCGACCTATCTCGCAGTGCTGAAAGCCGGCGGCGTGGTGGTGGCGACGATGCCGCTGCTGCGCGCCAAGGAACTGGTCTATCCGATCCGCAAAGCAAAAATTTCCATCGCGCTGTGCGACGGCAAATTGCGCGACGAGATGGAGAAGGCGCGCGCGCAGACCGACGAACTCAAACAGGTTCTCTACTGGGGCGCGGACGGCGCCGACTCGCTCGACGCGCTGATCGCCAAGGCGAGCCCGGAATTCGCGGCGGTGGATACGGCGGCCGATGACGTCTGCCTGATCGCTTTCACCTCCGGCACCACCGGCGATCCGAAAGGCACCATGCATGTCCATCGCGACATGCTGGCGGTGTGCGACAGCTTCGCCGGCAACATTTTGCGCGCGACGCCCGAGGACCGTTTCATCAGTTCCGCGCCGCTGGCGTTCACCTTCGGTTTCGGCGGCGTGCTGTTTCCGATGCATATCGGCGCGTCGTTCGTGGTGCTGGAAAAGGTCGCGCCGGACGATCTGCTCGACGCCATCGAACGCTACGAGGCGTCGGTGTGCTTCACCGCGCCGACCGCCTATCGTGCGATGCTGGCCAATTATGCGAAGCACGACATGAGCAGCCTGCGCAAATGCGTCTCCGCCGGCGAGACCTTGCCGAAGGGCACTTATGAGGCGTGGCTGAAGGCGACCGGCATCAGGATCATCGACGGCATCGGCGCCACCGAGATGCTGCACATCTTTATCAGCGCGCGCGAGGACGACATTCGGCCCGGCGCCACCGGCAAGCCGGTGCCGGGCTATGAGGCGAAGATCGTCGATGACGACGGCCGCGATCTGCCGCCGGGTGAGATGGGGCGGCTTGCGGTGCGCGGGCCGACCGGTTGTCGCTATCTCGCCGACGAGCGGCAGCGGAAGTTCGTGCAGAACGGCTGGAATCTGACCGGCGACACCTACATCATGGATGCTGACGGTTACTTCTGGTATCAGGCGCGCTCCGACGACATGATCATTTCCGCCGGCTACAACATCGCCGGGCCTGATGTCGAGGCGGCGCTGTTGACGCACGACGCGGTGGCCGAATGCGGCGTGGTCGGCGCGCCGGACGAGGCGCGCGGCATGATCGTCAAGGCCTATGTGGTGCTGCGGCCGGGCGTCGCTGGCGACGCGGCGCTGGTGAGCGCGTTGCAGGATCACGTCAAGCGCGAGATCGCGCCGTACAAATATCCACGTGCGATCGTGTTTCTCGATCAGCTACCGAAGACGCAGACCGGCAAGCTGAAACGTTTCACCTTGCGGCAGATGGCGATGGCGGGCGATGCCGCGCCGCAATCCGCCCCCACCGTCGAGGTGTTGCAGCCGAGTGGCTGGCCGATGCCGAAGGGCTATGCCAACGGCATGGCGGCCGAGGGACGGCTGATCGTCACCGGCGGCGTGATCGGCTGGGATGCGTCGAACCGGCTGGCGGACGGTTTTCTCGCGCAGGTGCGGCAGGTATTGGAGAATATCGTCGCTATTCTTGCAGCGGGCGGCGCGAAGCCGGAGCACCTGATGCGGCTGACCTGGTACGTCGTCGACATCGATGAATATCTCGACAATCTCAAAGGGCTTGGTGCGATCTATCGCGAGACAATCGGCGCGCATTACCCGGCGATGGCGCTGGTGCAGGTGGTGCGGCTGGTCGAAAAAGCCGCGCGCGTCGAGATCGAGGCGACGGCGGTGGTGCCAAAGTAATTGCAGTTCGATGGAGCAGCAGCCTTAGAGTTCGTCATTGCGAGAATCGTTGGAAATCCAGTCTTTTTTCAAGAGTCTGGATTGCTTCGCTTCGCTTGCAATGACGAAATCGTTGAGAGAGGCGTCATAGCCGGGCTCGACCCGGCTATCCATCCGCTCCGAAAAGCGCTTTGCGAAGGTTGATGGATACGCGGGTCGAGCCCGCGTATGACGCAGCGATCTGAATTGATGGCAGCAAGCAAGACGTGGATGCCGGGAATAAATCCGGCCATGACGACAGGTCGTCCCCGCGAAGGCGGGGACCCAGACTCCGCAGCGGTTCGGTGTTATGCAGCGATTGTTGCCAACGTGTTATAAATTGGCAGATGCTAGGGATTCTGGGTCCCCACCTTCGCGGGGACGACGCCGGAATGTTTGTATGCTTCGCGATAGACGCTACTTGAAGTTAGCGCATCGAAGCGTGAGCTACCGCTCCCCGACAAACTCCTTCGGCGTTTTGCCGGTGACCTGACGGAACGCGTGGCAGAAGGCGGGGAAGCTGTTGTAGCCCATCTCCGCCGCGGTCTGTTTGATCGAGCGATGCGGATCAAGGGCCCAGCGCTCGATCGCCGATGCGATGCGGGCGCGTTGGGTCCACGCCTTGAAGCTGAGATGCGTCTCGCTGGCGAACAGGCGGGATAGCGTCCGCGTCGAGGTGCCGACCTGCCGGGCGAGGTCGGCGATGTCGTGATTTATCATCGGTGCGGCCAGCACGAGGTTGGCGGCGGCGCGGCAACGCGGCTCGCGCGGCAGCGGGATGAAGGTGGTCGGGTCCTCGGCCTGATGCAGTTCCAGCATGATCAGCCGCAACAACAGGCTCTCGCGTTCGATGGCGCGTTCGCGCTCGAACAGCGCCAGGATAGCTTCGCGCAGCAGCGGCGACACGCGCACCACGAACTCGGTGTCGAGGGTGTGATCGTGTCGCGTCAGCCAGCCGGATTCGAAATACAGCGTCCGCATTTCGATATCGGCCAGCACGCCGATGGCATGCTCGAGCCGTGCCGGCACCCACACCGCGCGGCCGGGCGGCACCAGCCAGCGCCCCTTCGGCGTCGTCACCTGCATCGTTCCGCTGGCCGCGAACACCAGTTGCGCCTGACGGTGGATGTGGGCGTCATGATGCGTTCCGCGCGGGTATCGGCAGCCCAGGAGATGCACGCCCTCGCCGACGTCGCCTTTCAACACGATCGGCATTTCTGGCATTTGCGCGACAGTCATTGGCAGAATCCCGTGGACTGCATGTCCTATAGTGGACCACACAGTATATTCGTCCGCAGGATTTGCCACATGAACGATGCATCCCAGGTCATCCGTTACATCAACGCCGCTCATTTCATCGATCACTACGCCATGCTGATCTTCGCCGCGGCGGTCATCATCATGGGCCCCGCGATGGGTCTTGCCTACTCCGAACTCTTGCCCTACGCGACGCCGGCGTTCGTGGCCTTCGGGGCCGGTTCGCTGGTGACCGGCTGGCTCGGCGACCGCTGGAGCCGCCGCCACATGATGGTGATCTATTTCTTCGGGATCGGCGCTGCGATGATCGCGGTCGGTCTGGTGCAGACGCCGTTGCAACTTGGTGCGGCGCTGCTCGCCGTCGGCATCTTCGCCTCGATCTATCATCCGGTCGGCACCGCGATGCTGGTATCCTATGCCGACAAGCTCGGCAGCCAGATGGGCATCAACGGACTGTGGGGCAATTTCGGCGTGGCGTCGTCGGCGCTGGTCACCGGTGTCGTGGGACAGTATCTCGGCTGGCGCTGGTCGTTCATTCTGCCCGGTATCGTCACCATCGTCATCGGCGTTGCCTTCATGGTGTCGGTGAAGCATGAGGATCGCCGGGGCAGCAAGCAGGCCGCCGCGCAGGTGCGTATCGCCAAGAACGAGATGTGGCGGGTGCTGCTGTCGCTGCTGGTGGTGGTCATCGCGATCTCGACCACCTTCAACGCCATCACCGTCGCTTTGCCGAAATTGTTTGCCGAGCGCCTCGCGGACCTCACGCGCAGCCCGGCTCTGATCGGCGTGATCGCCGCAGGCGTGTATGTGTTCGGCGCGGCGACGCAATACACCATCGGCAAACTGGTGGATCGCTACTCGCTGAAAGCCGTGTTCCTGCCGATGTCGCTGGTGCTGCCGCCGCTATTGTATCTCGCCGCGACTGCGAGCAATTGGGCCCTCATCGCAACTACGATCGGCATCGTCATCGGTATGTTCGGGCAGATCACCGTCAACGACGCCATGGTCGGCAAATACACTGCCGAGGAGTGGCGCTCGCGCGCCTTCGCGGTGCGTTACTTCGTCGGCTTCACGGCGGCGGGCGCGTCGGTCGGGCTGGTGGCGTGGCTCTATGCGCAGGGCGGCTTCGACCTGATGCTGCAAGCCTTCGCCGGGCTGTGCCTGCTGGTGGTGGTGGCGGCGCTGATCCTGCCGCGCGAAACGCCGGCACGGGTGCCCTCGCTGGAGCCGGCCGCCACATAGGGGCGTCGAACTAAAAAGGCTGGCGCGAAGGCCAGCCTTGAAAGCCAGTATAGCTGTAAAATCAACAGCTAAGAGCAATCGGAGGGCCCGCTTTCGCGGGTAATTGGGATGCGGCTGCATGACGCAGTCGCATCCCAGCCATTCAACTACTGCGGGAGTTGAATATCCGCGTCCCCCATTTGGGTAGGATCGGAAAAATATTCGTGGGTAGGTGATCGGGATTGCACCAGCGGCGGGATCGCTCATCAGGCGCCGTATAGCGGCGGATGCGGCCAAAGCGGCGCTGCCGATTCGGGCCTGCTTCGTTCCAGCCCCGTTCCACAGGTTAACGCGCGCTGGCGGAGCCGTCGCGTTTTGGCACATCGCACGGGCGTGGCCCAGGTCGCGAACTTACACGCGCGGGAGTCGCCAGCCGATGACGGTGGCCTGAAGCGCGCCGCCGGTGGCGGAGTTGCGCCATTCGCCGTCAGCAAAGCAGCAGGGAAACGGCAGCAGATAGGTACCGCTATGATCTTCGCACAGCACCTGAACGGTTTGATCCGGCGGTGGGTGGCCCTGGCCGTTAAACTCCGCAATCCGTCGTTCGCGTGTGGTCATGAGCAAGGCTCCGGCGTTAACAAATCGGCGCCGGGGCGGATTTGCGGATGGGGGCAATTCGATGAGATATCATCGGCGGGATTCGATCCGTCGAATGCGGCTATGATGTGATGCGCGCTGTTGCGTCTGTCCGCGGCGCCAGCGATTTGCGGAATCTGCGGTCGCGTTTGAGGTGCCACTCGCGGCTCATCGCTTCCTCGCGGGTAGCGAAGCGTTCGACGTGCAGCAGCACCCATTGCCGCCCGCGTGTCGAGCGTGCACCGGTTCCGGCATTGTGCTGCGCCAGCCGGCGTTCGACGTCGAGCGTCCATCCCACATAGGTGAGATAGCGGTCGCCGCTCGCGCAGCCGATCACATAGACGAATGATTCCATCGCCGCATTGGTCTCATGGATCGCAGCAACGGGCAATTCACTCGGCCGTTGGTGTGCGACGCACCGCCGCGCGTTGACATCCGTGGGCGGCGCGTTTTGTTTGTCGACAGGATACGGAAAGGATCGGCGATGCGACATGCGATGATGGCGATGCTGCTGATGGCGGCAGGGGCGGGGGCTGCCACCGATGCGCGGGCGCAGGACGTGCCGGGCATCGAGATCTGCACGGCTGAAAAGGACATGGCGCGGCGCACCGGCTGCCTGCAAAGCAACGTCAATTTCCTCAAGACGACGATGACACAGATGGGCCTCGACCAGCAGCGCAAGCTGGATGCTGCGACACGGCAGATCGACGCGTTGAAAGCCGCGGTCGTGGCGTTGCAGAAGCGGGTGGATGAATTGCAGGCCGCGCAGAAGAAGGCCGAGCCCGCCGCGCCGGCCAAGGACGGCAAGGATGCGGCGAAGGATGGCGGCGGGGGCGCGAAGAAGTAGAAGAACAAACGTAGTGATTGGTCATGGCCGGATTTATTCCGGCCATCCACGTCTTCTTGTGGCGGTGGTGTTAAGACGTGGATGGCCGGGACGAGCCCGGCCATGACGCTGTTGTTAGGTTGTGCGTTGCCTCTACGGCAAGAATGCCAGTCGAGACACGACGACGAGACGTTACGAATTCTTCTCGCCGCTCATCAGCGGGCCGAACAGTTCCCAGCTCTCGCCTTCGAACTTGATCATCTGCAACTGTTCGATCGGTCCGAAGTCGGTGGCGCTGGTCTTGATCTTGACGCCCGGCAGGTAGATGCCGATCTCGAAGTCGAGACTGGCGGCCTGCTTCATGATGTTTTCGCGGGTGAGATTATCGCCGCACTTGCGCAGCACTTCCTCAAAACCCTTGGCGACGCCGTAACCGAACACGGTGGCGCCGTCATCGAGATTGCCTTCGGGATAGTACTTCTTCATGAAGGCGCGCCATTCGTTCATGGCGGGATCGTTGTCCCACTTCTTGTCCTTCGGGTCCTTCATGTAAGCCGCGCTGAGGATGCCCTGGCCGTTCTCGTAGCCGGCGGGCTTCATCACGCTGCCGACCGAGATCGAGACGTTGGTGAGGAAGTGGACCGGCTTCCATCCCAGTTCGGCGACCTTCTTGATGGCCTGGGCCGCGAACTTCGGCGTGGTGATATCGACGAAGATATCGGGATTGGCGGTCCTGATCTGCACCACCTGGGAATCGACCGTCGGCTGCGACACCTCGTAGGGCGCCTCGACCTTGATCATGCTGACCTTGTCGCCGAGTCCTTCCTTCAGACCGATCACGTAGTCCTTGCCGAAGTCGTCGTTCTGGTAAAGCAGGCCGATGGTCTTGCCGGGATAATGCTGCAGGATGTAGGCGGCGTAGATGCGCGCCTCGACCTGATAGCTGGGTTGCCAGCCCATCGTCCACGGATGGTTCTTCGCGTCGTTCCACTTCGCCGCTCCGGTGGAGACGAACAGTTGCGGAATCTTCTTGCTGTTCATGTATTTCTGGATCGCGGTGTTGCCCGGCGTGCCGAGCGGATTGGCGAGGAACAGCACCTCGTCACTTTCGACCAGCTTGCGCGCCTGCTCCACCGTCTTCGGCGGGCTGTAGGCATCGTCGTAGGAGATGAACTTGATCTTGCGGCCGTTGATGCCGCCTTTCTCGTTCAGCATGTTGAAATAGGCGGCTTCGGTTTTGCCGATCGTCGCGTAGGACGAGGCCGGGCCGCTATACGGCATGATGTTGCCGATCTTGATCTCGGTATCGCTGGCGCCGGTATCGTATTTCTTCTGGGCGTTGGCGCTGCCGGCTACGGCCGTCAGGCACAGCGCGGCAAGCGCCGCCGTCGTCACGTGAGACACGCTTCGTCGCATGGTTTTCTCCCTGAATGTTTCTTGTGTGGCCGCGGCCTGATCCGTCTTGGTGCGGATCTGACGGCTCGTCGGCGCGCGCAGTATGCATGATCGGGAGAGTCATGCCAGCAAAGGCTATGTTGCAGGCGCGAATTGCCGTGTTGCGAAATTCGCGCGGCGTCAGCGTCCCTTGAAGTTCGGCGGGCGCTTTTCAAGGAACGAGGTCATGCCTTCGCGAAAATCCTCGCTGCGGAACAACGGCAGCAATTGCAGGAAAACGTGGTGGACGTGGTCGCCGAAACTCTCCGACAGGCCGGAGCGCATCATGCGCTTGGCGGCCTGTACCGCGAGCGGCGCGTTGCCGGCGATCTCCGCCGCGACGGCGTTCGCCCGCGACATCACGTCGCCGGTCGCCACCACCTCGTTGGCGAGGCCCATGTCGAGGCTTTCGGCGGCCGACAGCGTGCGCCCGGTGAAGATCAGTTCCGCCGCCTTGGCCCAGCCGATCATGCGCGGCAGAAACCAGGTGCCGCCGGATTCCGGCACCACGCCGCGCTTGACGAAGGCGGCGGCGAATTTCGCGCTGTCGGCCATGATGCGGATGTCGCAGCCGAGCGCCATGTCCATGCCGTAGCCGGCGGCGCTGCCGTTCAACGCGCAGATGGTCGGCTTCTCCATGTTGAAGAGGATAGTGGGCGGCGCGGTCTTGAGGTCGAGCGTGGTGACGGTGCCGTTGGTGTCGTTCTGCGAACCGATGCCGCTGCCCTTGGTCGCCGCCGTCATGTCGAGCCCGGCGCAGCACGCGCGTCCCGCGCCGGTGAGGATGACGACCCGCACCGCCGGAGCGGCGTCGGCCCGCAGCAGCAACTGGCCGAGCAGCATCAGCATCTCGCGCGAGATGGTGTTCAGCCGCTCCGGTCGGTTCAATGTCAGGGTCGCGATGCCGTCGCGCACGTCATAGAGCACTTCGTCGTCGAGGGTTTTGGCGGCGGGAGCGGGCTGGGTCTGCATCATGCAAGTCCTTCTCGATTGTCGTTCACCCGGCGCGAAGCCGATGGCGTCATCCTGAGGTGCGAGCGAAGCGAGCCTCGAAGGATTGCCGTCGCCCTTCGAGGCTGTCGCTGCGCGACAGCACCTCAGGGTGACGGCTTCATTCACGCATGACCTCATCAGGCTCCGGAACGAAGGTCAATCGCGATCGACGAGCATATTGACCGGTCACAGGATGTGCATGGCAGCCGCGCGACCTTGCTGGATGACCGCGCCTTGGCAGGCGAAAACTTGTTTGCTTTACTCGCTTCACGTCGCGCGCGATGATCGCGGCAAGACCAGAGCACCAACACGCACGACAAGAAAAGCAAAGGAATCTCCATGGCCAATGTCCGCGTTCTCGCCACCGATCTCGCGTTTCCCGAAGGTCCGGTGGTGCTGCCGGACGGCTCGGTGGTGCTGGTGGAAATCCGCGCGCAGCAGCTCACCCGCGTCTACCCCGACGGCCGCAAGGAAGTGGTCGCGAAAATGCCCGGCGGGCCGAACGGCGCGGCGATGGGCCCGGACGGCAAGATCTACGTCTGCAACAACGGCGGCTTCAGCTGGACGGCTTCGCGCGGCACCATGATGCCGGGCGCGCCGGCGCCGCACGAGTATATCGGCGGCTCGATCCAGCGCGTCGATCTCAAAACCGGCAAGGTCGAGACGCTGGCGGAGCGCTGCGGCGAGCATCCGTTGAAGGGGCCGAACGATCTCGTCTTCGACAAGCAGGGCGGGCTGTGGTTCACCGATCTCGGCAAGCGCCGCGCGCGCGACATGGATGTCGGCGCGGTCTACTACATGCAGCCGAACGCGGGCGAGGTAGTCGAAGCGGTGTTCGGCATGTTGCCGGCCAACGGCATCGGCCTGTCACCCGACGAGAAGACCGTTTATGTCGCCGAGACGCCGACCGCGCGGCTGTGGGCTTACGATCTCGCGGCGCGCGGCGAGGTGAAGCCGGGCGACGTGATCTATCGCGGCGAGCGCGGCAAGCCGATCTGCGGCCTCGGCGGTTATCAGATGTTCGACTCGCTGGCGGTGGAAGCCTCCGGCAACGTCTGCGTTGCGACGCTGATCTCCGGCTGCATCTCGGTGATCGCGCCGGACGGCAAGCTGGTGGAGCAGGTCGAGACCGGCGACCGCGTCACCACCAACATCGCCTTCGGCGGGCCTGAATTGAAAACCGCTTACATCACGCTCTCCGGTCGCGGCGAACTGATCGCGATGGATTGGCCGCGTGATGGGCTGCCGCTGAATTTTCTGAATAAGTGAGATGGCGGGGGCCGTCAGATTTTTTCTTGGTCATCGTCCGCGAAGGCGGACGATCCAGTAACCCCCATCGCGGAATACTGGATGCCCGCCTTCG
>JAFKKL010000193.1 GCA_017305595.1 Hyphomicrobiales bacterium
TTGTTACAGGAGCGCCGTCGAGACGGTCGGCGCAAGCCTCAAACCCTCGAAAAGCGCTCGTGGCGGAATTGGTAGACGCGCTGCCTTGAGGTGGCAGTGATGCAAGTCGTGGAGGTTCGAGTCCTCTCGAGCGCACCATCCTCGAAAATTTCTGGAATCGATACGGCCGCAGGGTGCTTCCCTACGGCCGTTTGTTTGCGGTGTTAGCGGTCGACGTCGAGGATTGCGCCGGTGCGCGCGTCGATGTCGACTTCCATGTAGCTTCCGGCAACGTCATAACCTTCGATCTGCCACTCGTTGCCCCACTTGTTGGTGTTCGAAACGGAGATCAGCCCCATGCCGTTTGCGATGTCGACAGCCGCCTGAAGCGGGAGCGGTCCAGCCTGAGCATAGACCCGCGCCACTGGCTCCTGAACGTAGGCAATATCAGCCGCGGATGCGGAGGTGGCGAGGCCGATCATGGCCAGTGCGGCGGCGGGGATCAGATAGTTTCGCATGATCGTTCTCCAACTGTAGCGCTTTCCAGCAAATACCGGTTCGCATCGCGAAAGCGCTTTCAAAAACTCACGGCACAGCGCCCGTCACCGACGGGACAGCAGTTCAGCGAGAACGTTTGGCAATGAAGAGGCGTTCCAATCCTTCACGTGACCATTTGCGGGCGATCGCGTGGCGGAAAAGCGAACGGTTGTCAGCGCTGCAGAATAGTCGATGGCGCGAGATTGGGCTGGGTGATCGGCTGGCTGCCGGGGATGAGCCGTGGGCTGTTTTCGGCGCGGACAGCGCGGGGTGCGCTGTGAGGCCGCGATGCGACCGGGGCGAGGCGATGCGACACCGGCCTGACGACCGGCGAAACGCCGTAGCTCATCGCAACAGCCTTCTCGGGCCTTGCAAAGATACTCTCGGACGGCACCGGCAGCGCGAGCTGGTTGTTGGTGGCGTTGAGGGCGGCATGGAACGGCGCCACGGTTTGCAATGGCTCGACTGATGTACGGGGGCGATCCAGCGCGAGCAGCTTCCCGCCATGCAGATCGGAATCCGACAGCGCCGGTCCCGGCAGTGTCTCGGTGCTGACGAACAGGAATTTCGGCACGCGCGGCCAATGCGCCATGGCGACGCTGGCGGCCGGCGGGTGGATAAACCACTCGCGCGGTTCGGTCGGCGTCTTCGGCCGATCGGGCGTAGCGGGTACGACGTGGACGATGCGATAGCCACGCGCCTTCAGCGTTTGCAGGATGCGGGGCAGCGCCGCGACGGTGCGCGCCTGGATGTCGTGCAGCAACAGGATGCCGCGTCCCTTCGCCTCGATGCGCGAGATCGCGCGGCTATAGACCTGATCGGATGAAATGTGCAGCCAGTCGTCGGCGGGAAAATCCGCGCTCCATGACTGGATGCCCTTCGACACCAGATAATCTTCCATCACCTGGCCACGTCGCAGCCCCGGCACGCGGAAAAACGGCGCGACCGTCGATGGATCGCCCAGCGCTTCGGCGGTGTGCTTGATGCCGTCGTCGATCTCCTGCCGGATGCGCTCCGGCGACATCCTTTCGAAATGCAGCGGATGGTTCTCGCTGTGCGTGGCGACGGTGTGCCCGGCAGCGCGGACCCTGCGCACGCCTTCGGGAAACTGATGCGCCATCCGACCGATGATGAAGAATGTCGCCTTGACGCATTCGGAGGCGAGGATTTGCAGCACCTGTGTGCTGTGCGGCGGCAGCGGTCCGTCGTCGAACGTCAGCACCACCTCGTGGTCCTTGAGCGGCAGCGTCTCGCGATACTGCATGGTGCCGATGCGCGGATGCTCCATCGGATCCACCACCAACGTGCGCGAGGTGCCGAGCGCGTTCGGATTGCCGGGGCAGGCGGTGTTAGCGTGGGCGGGAGCGAGCCCCATGCCTGCAAGCAAGCCGAGGCCGAGCAGGGCCTCGCGGTACGCGCGGCTTGCGGTTCGGTTACAGGACGGGCTTGGCCTCGCGGCCATGGGGCTGGGCAGCATCAAAATCGCTTTCGACCAACAAATTAATTCTGGCCCATGAACAGCGGCTTAATTGCCGCTCTGTTTGATTGGAGTGCGTTGGGCTGGGTCGGCGGCCGACCCCGCCGGCACGATGTGCACCACCCGATAGCCATGCTCGCGCAGATAGCGCAGGAAGGCGGGCAACATTGCGGCGGTCTGGCCGCGTGGGTCGTGCAGCAGCAGGATACCTTTGCGGATCGCCTCCAGCCGCCCGATCAGGAGCTTGAGCTGAACTTCCGGCGTCATCGGTTGCCAGTCGCTGGCCCAGAAGTCGGCGCCGAACACCGCATAGTGTTTCGACTGGATGTAGTTGAGCAGTTCCGGTGTGGACTCGAAATAGGGGAAACGGAAGAACGGCGCGGTGCGCGTCCGGCTGGGGACGCCGGCGAGCGCCGCGTTGTCGGCTTCGATGCCGCGGTCGATTTCTTCCTTCGCGGCGGCAAAGCCGATCCGCGCCAGGTAGCGGTGCGACCAGGTGTGATGGCCGATCGTATGTCCCTCGGCGGCGACCCGCTTTACCATCGCGGGCATCTCCTGCGCGCCCTTGCCGACCATGAAGAAGGTGGCGTGGACGCACTCGTCGCGCAGCGCTTTCAGCACAGCGGAGGTCGTTGCCGCCGGGCCGTCGTCGAAGGTCAGTACGATTTCTTTGTCGTTGAGCGGCAGCGTCTGCGGGAAGCTCTTGGTGCCGACGCGCGGATACTGTGCGGGATCGACGGCAAGGATGCGCGAGGTGCCGAGCGTTCCGGGGCGCGGGCAGTCCGCCGCATATGCGGTCGCGGAGAGTGAAAGCAGGGCAACGAAGGCAGCGCCGAGCAGTGTCAGCACCGGCCTTGCCGTGGGCCTGAGTTGCGTGCGTTGGAGGACCATTCTCGATCACCGGAAGGATGCGGCGTCGCCGCTCGAAATGGTCAATAGCGCCTCGGGTCCGGTGCCGGAATAGCTGGCTTGAAAAAAATCGAACGCGTGGCAGCGAAGCACCGTTCATCGGGCCTTAACGCGCATCGGCGACCATGATGGATGTGAGACGAGCGAGGGCGCGATGCAACGGCTGCGGTTGAAGGCGGATGGACGGATCGTCGAGTTGCGCGACGGCCGCGAAGTGCCGCTCGCGCCTGCCATGGTCGCTGATGCGCCGAGCGCGGAGGCGGCAGTCCCCGGCGTCCGTGACCTGCGCCGCCGCGCACAATTGACGCAGATCGAGTTCGCTGCGCGGCTCGGTGTGCCGGTCGATACCATCCGCAACTGGGAGCAGGGCAAGCGCCTGCCGCGCGGCCCGGCGCGGGCATTGCTCACAGTGATTGCGCATGCGCCGGAAACCGCGTTTGCCGCGCTCGAAGGCCGTCGCGCCTGATGTTGATGCGGGAGGTGGTCCCGCCGCCTGCCGGTCGTCACACCCGCGAACCACGGTGATGGCTGCCGATGTTCTTTGAAATCTCCAAAGTGCTGGGATGGCTGATCTACCCGTCGAACGCGGTGGCGTTGCTCTGCGTGTCGGGCGTGACGCTGTGGTTGACCGGATGGCGGCGCACCGGACGTATGCTTGCGATCTGCGGTGTGCTGGCGCTGCTGTTGTTCGGTTACGCGCCCGCCGGCAACGTGTTGATGCTGGGGTTGTCGGAGCGATTTCCGGCATGGCACGCGGAGGGGCGCGATCCTGATGGCATCATCGTGCTGGGCGGCGCGATCGAAGCCGCCAAGTCAGAGGCCCGCCACGAGATCGAACTGGATTCGGCCGCCGAGCGCGTGCTGGCCATGCTGCAACTGGCGCGCCGGTTTCCCAACGCGCGCATCATCTATACCGGCGGCAGCGCCAATCTGTTTCCGCCGTACATCGCCGGTGCGCCGTTCGCTGGAAAGCTGTTGGAGGAGTTCGGTGTCGCGCGCGATCGCATCGTAATCGAGGACGCGTCGCGAACCACGTTCGAGAACGCGACCAACGTGCGCGCTTTGGTGCAGCCGCAGCCCGGCCAGCGCTGGCTGCTGGTGACGTCGGCCTGGCACATGCCGCGATCAATCGGTGTGTTCAGAACGATAGGCTTCGATGTCGAAGCCTATCCGGTGGACTGGCGCACGCGCGGATGGCGTGATGTGCTCAAACCGTTTTCGAAATTGTCGATGGGATTCGCGCAATCCGATGCCGCGATGCACGAATGGGCGGGTCTGATCGGCTATTGGTGGAGCGGGCGGATCGACGAACTGCTTCCGGGACCGTGCCCCGCTGCACGTCGCGATCAATCCTGGCGCGGCAAGCCAAGCCGATAGACGCCGCGAAAATCGTTCGGATCGGCGATCTTGCCCTTGCGATAGATAATCAGCCGTCCGGCCTGCGCGAGGCTGATGGCCGCGCGACGGATCGGCATCAGCAGCGCGTGCCAGTCACCTCCGTGGGCCACGGCATGAGCGATTTCGGGCGCGCTGAGCGTCTTGCCGTTGGCGCGCGTAAGCGTGTCGAGCAGGGCTTCTTCCAGCGTTGGCGCGGGCGATGTCGAATCGGATGAAGACATGTGCCTTGCATTGCGCATTAGCGGCATGCACGCAAGCCGTGCTAACACAGCGTGGATGCTTTGAGGAAAGATCGCGCCATGGCGTTGAAGCTGGTGATCGGCAACAAGAACTATTCGTCGTGGTCGATGCGACCCTGGGTGGCGATGAAAGCCGGCGGCATCGATTTCGAGGAGATATTCATTCCGCTCTATACCGGCCCCGCCGACAAACAGCGCCTCCTCGACGTCAGCCCTGCCGGCAAGGTGCCGGCGCTGATCGACGGTGATGTGACGGTGTGGGATTCGCTGGCGATCATCGAATATCTCGCCGAGTGTTTTCCCGAGGCGCGGCTGTGGCCGGATGCGCGCGAGGCGCGGGCGCATGCGCGCTCGATCTCGGCGGAGATGCATTCGGGGTTCGTCGCGTTGCGTAACGAATGCGGCATGAACCTGCATCGCCCGGTGAAGGCGAAGCCACTTTCGGAGGCCGCACGCGCCGATATCGCCCGTGTGCAGGAGATCTGGACCGATTGCCGTGCACGCTATGGAGCGCAGGGGCCTTATCTGTTCGGTGAGTTCAGCGCCGCCGATGCGATGTATGCGCCGGTGGTGCATCGCTTCCGCACCTACGCCATCGATGTTTCGCCGGTGGTGCGGGACTACATGACGGCGATGATCGCATTCCCGGCGTTCGCTGAATGGACGGCTGCGGGATTGGGCGAGAGCATCCTGATCGAGCGGCTCGAAATCGAGTAAAGTGGAACCGGAGCTTTCAGGGATCGCTCGTGTGCGAATGAATTTCGGGTTCCGCGAAGTGATCTTTTCCCCGTTCTGAAATTCGGCTCTATCCAGTTGATAATATTATAAAAAATAGCTCTTTTCCGAGCGTCTTTCCGGCTGGCAAATAATGGCCCGCCATGCTATAGAACGCCCGACCTTCAAGTCGGCCTGAGATCCGGGGACCAAGGGGATCGGCCGACGTTCTCGTGCGTAATGGAGATGGCGTTGAAGCATAAGTATGCTGTTGGAGAAACTGTGTATTTTACCGCAAGCAACGTGGCGCGACCGGCAGCCACCGGCACCTACGAAGTGATCCGCCTGCTGCCGACCGATGGGGATGATTGCCAGTACCGGATCAAGAGTTCGACCGAGGCTTTCGAGCGGGTCGCCAAGGAGAGCCAGCTCGCGATGTCCTGATCCTCTTTTCGTCGAGCTTCGCTCGGTCGAGAGATATTGTGCCGGCCGATGCTGATTTCGGCATGGTGAGTTTCTTGGGTCGGCGCAAGGAGAGCGCCGGCCGACCGTACTGCCCCCATCGGCAAGAGAAATATCGATGGCAGGCATGACTGAGCACGTTAGCTCGCGCGATTTGCACTCGTTCAGTTTCGACCGCATGACATCGGCCGTTCAGATGACATCGGCGATTTACGAGCAATCAGATTTCGTTGCCGAAAATTATCGCTAAAATACTCTCCGACATCGTCCTTGAAACTGTCCCCGGGGAACGTGCGCATGGATTCGGCCTGGACAACTTCCATCGATCAGCTCTGGCGGTCGCCAACCTTTCCGATGTGGTTGACGCTGGCGGCGGCCGCGTTCTTCGCCATTGTGTTTCTCGTTATTGTGCTGCGGGCCGACCGCTCGGTCGCGAACGGCGCGCTGGCGGTGATGACGCTGCTGGCGGTCGCGGTGGCGGCCGCAGCGACGGTGCGCGGCCTTGGAAGCGAGGAGGGCGGATCGGTTGCCGCGCGCGCTTCGTTCGGCGGGACGGCGTCCTTGCCGGCGCTGTCCTGCGTTGACGATCTCGCGGGAGATAGCGTCGAGGCTGCGTGCGAGAAGGTTTTGTTCGGATCGCCCGATCATATCGCCGCGGCCGTGTCTTATGCCGCCGCGCGCCTCGACAGGTTGACCGCGCTGGGTGACGTCACCGCTGCCAGCCGGGTGATGACGCCGGAGTTGCAGGCATTGCGCCGCGCGGTCGAGCGCGATCGTTATGGCCTCACCGCCCACGTTCTCGTCGCGCGTGACGGCTGTACGGCCGCGATGTGCCCGGCCTATCGATCCCTGACCGATCGGCGGCAGATCGCCGCCAATATCGAAGGACGGGTCTACGACGACCTCGTGACGCGCTATACGCCGGCCTGGAGCGACGCTTCGGCCGCCACGGAGCCCGGTTCGGCGGCCCCTGCCAGTTCCGCTGCGGCGGCATTGACGGGCGAGCAGCCCGCAGCCCCGACCGGCAAGCCGACCAACGCGGAGTTTCCGTCGTCGGCTTCGATTCCGCCGGTCAGCATCATGACGTCGGAGCCGGCAGCCGGCGCGTCCACGCCCGGTGCGGCAGCCACAACGCCTTCGCCTGCGCCGCGTCCGGCCGCCGCGCCTCATCCGAAGGCGCCTCCCAAGGCTGCTCCGAAAGCCGCGCCGAAGGCGGCCGCCTCGCATCCTTCATCCGCGGCGAAGCGCCCGGCCAATCCCGCGCCGCCACCGCCGGTTCAACTGGCGCCCCCACCGTCGAGCGGTGAGCGCTGATCGGAGAGGCAGGGCGCTTACGCGTCTTGCGGATTGTTCGGCGCTAAAGCGGGCTCCAGCCATGGGCGCCGGCGACAGCTCCGAGAATGGTGATCACGCTCAGTCCCAGCAGGACCCAATGCACTCGATGCAAGGCGGCAAACGCCGCGTCCGGCTGTTCGCGCACCCATCGCGGAAAGAAGCGATGCAGGATGAAGGGCTCGCCGATGAACAGCACGAAGGCGAACATCAGCCACACGATGACCATGGCATGCATCCACCAGAACGCCGCCATCTGAAACCGATCCCAGATGCCGAGGCGGACGATCATGTACAGGCCACTCAACCCCACCACGAGCACGGCCGTGCGCGCGATCCAGATGAAGCGATGCTCAATGGCCTGGAAAACTCGCATTCGATCGCTGCCGAGATCGCCGCGTCGAACCGCCGGAAGCACCACCATTGTCGCCATCGCGACGCCGCCGATCCAAATCACAACGCCGAGAACGTGCAGGGCGCGGGCGAGAATGACGTCATCCATGATGTGTGGTTGCCAGATGTTGAGGTCGGCGGTGGAGGGCCGCGAAGCCCTTGCACGAAAGTTACGCCGCGTGCGTTTGTCCCACATTGCGCCAGCACAAAGCATTCGGGTTATTTTGCCGGAACGGGTAGGATCGTCGCATGAGCATCGTTACGACTGATCCTTGCCACGATCTGACCAGCCTCGAATTGTTGCGCGGGCTATCGCCGGAGGCGATGGAAGAGGCGCGGGCGGCGGCACGAATCCGCCAGCTACCGCGCAACACCCGCGTTTTCAATCAGGGCGACATGGACGTGCGGGCGCACGCGCTGTTGCAGGGCAGCGTGCGCATCAGCCAGTCCGGCAGCGACGGCGCGCAGGTCGTGGTCCGTTTCATTACCAAGGGCGAGATGTTCGGCACGGTGGCGCTGTTCACCGACCATCGCTATCCGGCGGACGCCGAGACGCTGTCGGATTGCGTCGAGGTGAGTTGGAGCGAGGCGGCGCTCGCCACGCTGATGAGCCGGCATTCGCCCGTAGCCATCAACTTCATCCGCATCATCGGCCGGCGTTTGCAGGAGGCGCAGGAGCGGATTCGCGAACTTGCCACCCAGCGGGTCGAGCAGCGGATCGCACACGCCTTGTTGCGGTTGTCGCGCCGTGCGGGGCGAGCCACCGCCGACGGCACCACGATCGAACTGCCGCTACGGCGGAAGGATATCGCGGACATCTGCGGTACCACACTGCATTCGGCGAGCCGTATCCTGACCCCGTGGGAGAAAGCCGGCTGGCTGACGACACGCGACCAGCATCTGACCATTCGCGAAGTCGCGAAGATCCGGCGCGTGGCGGAGACGACCGGCGATTGAGGGCGTGCCGCGCGGTGGACAGCAGGGCCGTGATGCGGAGGGCGGCGTTGAACGGGCCTGCGCTTTTATTTATGAGATGCCTGTCGCCGCTGTCGTAAAGTCCGAATCCTGATGCCGCTTCACCTTGTCAAACTTGCCGTCGGCTGTGAGTCCGTGAAGGACCTCAAGGCGCGCGTGGCCGAGCGTGCGCAGCAGGCGAAGAAGCTGAAGCAGACGCCGCGCCATCTGCATATCACGCGGATGACGCCGAAGCGCGATGCCGAATTGCTCGACGGCGGATCGCTCTACTGGGTCATTCGCGGCGAGATCGCGGCGCGCGAGAAGCTGATCGGCATTGAGCCGTTTCGCGACAAGGATGGCATCGGCCGCTGCCGGCTGGTGATGCAGCCGAAAGTGATCGCGGTGGTGCCGCGCCCGATGCGGGCGTTCCAGGGCTGGCGTTATCTGCCGGCGAACGACGCTCCGCCCGATCTCACCCGCGCCGGGACCGGGCTCGTCGAGATGCCGGAAGAATTGCGCCGCGAGTTGCGCGAACTCGGTTTGCTCTGAAGATCGATCTCGATCAAACGCTGATATTATCGATCAAGCGCGTGGTGCCGATCTTGGCGGCGACCAGCAGGCGCACCGGTCCGTCTTGCAGCGACGCGATCGGTTGCAGCGTTTCGGCGTGCCGTGCCTCGAAGTAGTCGAGCGCGAAGCCTGCCGCGGTGATGCGGGCAGCGCCAGTTGCCAGTGTCGCGGCTATTTCGGCTCCCGCGCGCAGCGCGGTTGCGGTGTCCTGCATCGTGCGATGAAGCACCGGCGCGGTCGCGCGTTCCTCCTGCGAGAGATAGACGTTGCGCGACGACATCGCGAGGCCGTCGCTCTCGCGCACGGTGGCGAGCCCGACCACCTCGACACCGAGATCGAGATCGCGTGCCATCTGCGTCACCACGCGAAGCTGCTGATAGTCCTTCTCGCCGAACACCGCGACGTCGGGCCGACACTGGATGAACAGCTTGCCGACCACGGTGGCGACGCCGCCGAAGAAGTGGGGACGGAAGCGGTCTTCCAGATCGACGATGGCCGGGCCGTCGGTCACGATGCGCGAGGCGAAGCCGTCCGGATACATCGTCTTGACGCCAGGGTTCCAGATCAAATCGGTGTCTTCCGCTGCGAGTTTGGCCAGGTCTGTGTCCCAGGTGCGCGGATAGGAATCAAAATCCTCGTGCGGCGCGAATTGCGTGGGATTGACGAAGATCGAGACGGTCACCCGCTTGCAGCGGCGGCGCGCTTCCCGAACGAGACCGAGATGTCCTTCGTGCAGGGCGCCCATAGTCGGTACCAGAGCGACAGATTCATTCGCGGCGCGGAAGGCATTCAGCGTTTCGCGCAGCGCTGGCAGATGACGGGCAACAATGGGATCGCGGGACATGGAGCTCGCTCGATGTAGGCTGCGGAACTGACCATCCCGGCTGGCATGATCGGCGGGCGTTATTCACCAAGACGTTGTCCGAGTCCATCGGAACAGGTTGGGCGTATTGGCAGAATCCGGCTCATGGTATGGTGGCTGGTCCCCGGACTGGTTGTTCCCCGATCTCCGGAGGTGTCATCTACGCCACATCGGCTGACAACCCGGAACCGCAACGATGGAACGATCATCGCGGCGGTGCGTTGAGTTTTGTAGAATACAACAGTAATATCAAATGCTTGGGA
>JAFKKL010000194.1 GCA_017305595.1 Hyphomicrobiales bacterium
GACGTCGGGACGCACCAAGGTGTGGCCGTTGCAGCTGGAGACCTGAAGATAGACGTGATCGTGGCGCGCATCGATCACCGACATGATCGGATGTGCGCCGCTCTCGCTGACATAGGGCGCGGCGAACGCCGTCAGCGTCGTCAGCCCGACGATCGGCTTGCCGGCGGCCAACGCGATGCCGCGTGCGGCGGAGATGCCGACGCGCAATCCGGTGAAACTGCCGGGGCCGGTGGTCACGGCAATACGATCGAGCGCGGCGAAAGCCATTGCCGCGTGTTTCATCACACGCGCGAGCAGCGGCATCAGCGCTTCGGCGTGGCCGCGCTGCATCGGCTGCGATTCATGGGCGATCAACCGCGTCGACTGCGTGTCGAGAACGGCCGCGGAGCAAGCGTCGAGCGCGGTATCGATGGCGAGGATCAGCATGAAGGAGCGGGAGTGAGCAAATAGCGAATGGCAAGTCGCGGATAGACTAGCATGAAAAGGGCGCGCCGCGCCCACGCGTCTCTGGCTTCTTCTTTATTCGCTACTCCCTACTCGCTTCACTGCACCGCTTCGACTTCGGTGACTTCCGGCACGAAGTGCTTGAGCAGGTTCTGGATGCCGTGCTTCAGCGTCGCGGTGGAGGACGGGCAACCCGAGCACGCGCCCTTCATGTTGAGATAGACGATGCCGTCCTTGAAGCCGCGGAAGGTGATGTCGCCGCCGTCATTGGCAACCGCCGGCCGCACCCGCGTCTCGATCAGGTCCTTGATGATCACGACCGTCTCGGCGTCGGCTTCGTTGAAGAACTCATCGGCGCTGTCGGTGTCTTCGCCGTCGATGCTGCCGTCGGCCATCAGCGGACCGCCGGACATGTAGTGCTCCATGATGGCACCGAGGATCGCCGGCTTGAGGTGCTGCCAGTCACTGTCGTCCTTGGTGACAGTGACGAAATCGGAGCCGTAGAACACGCCGGTGACGCCCGGCACATTGAATAGCCGTTCCGCGAGCGGCGAGCGCGCGGCGGTCTCGCGGTCGTTGAATTCCATGGTGCCGCTCGCCAGCACTTCGCGGCCGGGCAGGAACTTCAGCGTGGCGGGATTGGGTGTGGCTTCGGTCTGGATGAACATGATCTTCTTCTCCGATCGCTGCCGGGTTCAAGGCCCGGCGGATGGTTCGTGTATGGCCTTAATCTGGCTCTGGCCTCAATCTAGCAAATAGGCGCGGCAAACGCACGATTAAGCGTCGGCGGCGTGATTTTCAAGCGACATCAAACCCTTACGACAGCGCGTCGATATCCTTGTCGGACAGGGTGCCCGGTACGATGGTAACGGGAATCGGGAACGAGCCGACGGTCTTGGCCAGCGCGGTGATGATCGGGCCGGGTCCTTCCGGACCGCTGCCGGCGGCCAGCACGAGCATCGAGATGTCGACGTCCTTGTCGATCACGTCGAGAATCTGGGCGTTGGGAAGCCCCTCGCGAATCACCCGTTCCGGGGTGATGGCGGCAATGCCGTTGGCGCGGCCGGCGGCACGATCGAGCGCGGCGTTGGCGATCTCCTCGGCTTCCGCCTTCATGATGTCGGCGACGCCAAGCCATTGCTGGTTGTGATCCTCTGTGTCGATGACGCGCAGCATCACCACGCTGCCGCCGACCCGCACCGCCCAGCGGCTGGCGTAGTACACCGCGCGATCCCATTCCGCGCTGTCGTCAACGATCACCAGGCATTTCGGCTTGTGGCCTTGTTCGTAACTTCGTCGTTGTGTGCTCATGCATGTCTCGGTGTTGATGTCCCGATGCTCGAGCCATCGTCCGGATCGATCGACGATCGATGTACGGACGCGATGCCCCTCCAAAACCGTCTTCACGCCGCACGGCGGCGCAAAACCCGACCATGCTGCCACGGTGCGGGCGCATTCGACAAGCGTGTCGCGCAAATGGAGTCACCTTGCGTCAATTATGGCAAGGCTACCGGCGAAGACGCGGAACCGCGCCGAATTATTTGCGACGGATGAAGCCGACGATATCCTTCACGTCCTTGATGGTTTGCTCGGCGATCACATTGGCGCGCTCGCCGCCGTCGATCAGGACGCTGTCGACATAGGCGTGATCCTGCGACAGCCGCTTCATCTCCGTGGTGATCGGGCTGAGCTTCGCGACAGCGAGGTCCACCAGATTCGATTTGAATCCGGAGAATTGCGCGCCGCCGAACTCGCGCAGCACGTCCGCTTTCGGCTTTCCTGACAGCGCAGCGAAGATGCCGACCAGATTGTCGGCCTCGGGACGCGATTCCAGACCTTTTTCCTCGCTCGGCAGCGGTTCCGGATCGGTCTTGGCCTTGCGGATCTTCTGCGCGATCGCATCGGCGTCGTCGGACAAATTGATGCGCGAGTAATCCGACGCGTCAGACTTCGACATTTTCTTCGAACCGTCGCGCAGGCTCATCACCCGCGTCGCGGGACCTGTGATCACGGGTTCGGGCAGCGGGAAGTAAGTGGCGTTGTGGCCGTTGGCGGCGATCGACTCGGAGAAGTCGTTGTTGAATTTCTGCGCGATGTCGCGCGCCAGTTCGAGATGCTGTTTCTGGTCCTCGCCGACCGGCACATGCGTCGCGCGATAGAGCAGGATGTCGGACGCCATCAGTACCGGATAGTCGTACAGGCCGACCGACGCGTTCTCGCGATCCTTGCCGGCCTTCTCCTTGAACTGGGTCATGCGATTGAGCCAGCCGAGCCGCGCCACGCAGTTGAACACCCAGGTCAGTTCGGCGTGTCCCGCGACCTGGCTCTGGTTGAAGATGATGTTTGTCTTCGGATCGATGCCGGAGGCGATGAAAGCGGCGGTGACCTCGCGCGTACAGCGGCGCAATTCATCCGGGCCGCCCCACACCGACATCGGCACCGTGATGGCGTGCAGATCGACCACGCAATAGATGCATTCGTAGGACGATTGCAGTTTGACGAAGTTGACGATGGCGCCGAGGTAATTGCCGAGATGCAGATTGCCGGTGGGCTGAACGCCGGAGAAAACGCGCTGAGTGGTCATGGTCTGTTGTTCCTCTGAAGGCCGGGGTTGGATGCCGGCCTCAATTCGGGGCGACCCTTGCCATGCCCGTCTCAGGTGCGCAAGTCGGGCTTTCGCAGTGCCCGGATCGCTTCACCTAAGCGAACGACGCCGAGTATCGAAAGGCCCGCTGCGTAGATCGCGATACTGGCGGCGATCAGGCTGGCCAGCACGACGGCAACGATCAGGCGATGTCCGCCGTCGAGCCATGCCGCGAGGCCATGCGTGGCGAGCCAGAGCAGTCCGCCCATCACCAGCGCGGCCAGCACGATGCGCCAGAGACGCGGGCGCGCCGCCGGGTCGAGGGTGAGGCCAAATCGGACTCTCGCGCAGATGATCAGCAACAGCGCGCCGACCGATGCGCCCAGCGCGATGGCGGCGGCGATCCCTGTAACGCCATGGGTACGGTCGAGCACCAGCGCCGCCGCGACGGTCACGGCCAGTGCGGCGAGCGCCGCTTGCATCGGTGTTTTGGTATCGCCACGTGCGAAAAACGCGGGCGACAGGGCTTTGGTGAGCACGTGCGCGGGCAGGCCGAGCGCGAGCCATGTCAGCGCCAGCGCGGTGGCGCGGGTGTCGGCCGCGGTAAATGCGCCGTGCTCGAACAGCAGATGGACGATCGGTTCGCTCAGCAGCATCAGTCCGAACGTGGCCGGCAACGCGAGGCCGAGAGCCAGTTCAAGCCCGCGCGAAGCGGCCTGCGCGAAAGCTGCACTGTTACCACGCGTGGCGCGCGTCAATTCCGGCACAAGCACGGTGCCCATGGCGACGCCGACGATGCCGAGCGGCAACTCGATCAGGCGATTGGCGAAATACAGCCACGAGATCGCCGCGGGCGAGGCCGAGGCGACGGCGGCCGCGCCGACGACCATCAGTTGCGGCGATGCGCTGGCGATCATGCCGGGAATGGCGCTGCCAAAAAAACTGCGCATCTCGCGGTCGAATGTGATGCGGATAGGTGAGGCGATGCCGCCGCCGCGCATCGCCAGCATTGTCAATTGCAACAGGCCGGCGAGGCCGACGGTGGCGGACATCAAGAGTGCTGCCACCGCTGGCTCGCGCGGATAGATCAGCAGTGCGACGATCGCGACGATCAGGGCGATGTTGAACAACAGTGGCGAGAATGCCGTCAGCGCGAAACGATGCTGCGCGTTGAGCAGCGCCATCATCACCGTCACCGGGCCGGCGAAGGCGAGATAAGGCAGCATCAGGCGGGCATTGCCGATGGCGAGCAGAAATGTGGATTGGCCGACGAAGCCGGGCGCTAGCGCGGCGATCACCACAGGCATCAGCACACCGACCAGCGCAGCAGCGACGAAAACCGCGAGGCTGACGGTGCCGAGCACGCGGCCGGCGAATGCCGCCGCCGCAACAACGCCGTCGCGGTCGTGCACGCGCCAATAGGCCGGCACCAGCGCGGCGTTCAACGCGCCCTCGGTGAGCAGCCGCCGCGCGACGTGGATCAACTGGAACGCGGCCAGAAAAGCGTCCGCCACTGGCCCGGCGCCGAGCAGCGCCGCCATCAGGGCATCGCGCGCGAACCCCAGCAGGCGGGAAGCCAGCGTGCCGGTGGAAACGGTGAAGATGTGGCGGATCATCGGCGGGCCGCAGTCAAATCATTCAAGGGGTTGGGCGCTTGCTGGCGCAGGGCCGAACGTGTTAGGCCGCAACCGAGTTTGATCGGATTTTCCCGGCATCCGCAATCGCCGCAACCGGATTTTTGACGATGACCTCAGCGACTTACGACGTTCTCGGAATCGGCAATGCCATCTTCGACGTGCTGGTGCGCACCGATGAGGCCTTTCTCGCCGCGCAAGACATGACTAAAGGATCGATGGCGCTGATCGACGAAGCGCGCGCCAAGTCGATCTACGACGCGATGGGGCCGGCAACCACCATGTCCGGCGGCTCGGCGGCCAACACCATCGTCGGCGTCGCGGGGTTCGGCGCGCGCGCGGCTTACGTCGGCAAGGTGAAGAGCGACGAAGTCGGCAAGCTCTACAGCCACGACATCCGCGCCGCGAAGGTTGCGTTCGACACGCCGGCGGCGGCGGACGGCCCGGCCACCGGCTGCTCCTACATCCTGGTGACGCCGGACGGCGAGCGCACCATGAACACCTATCTCGGCGCGGCGCAGAACCTGACGCCGAAGGACATCGATCCGGCGCAGATCGCAGCGTCAAGCATCGTCTATCTCGAAGGCTATCTGTGGGATCCGCAGAAGGCGAAGGAAGCCTTCCTCAAGGCGTCGCAGATCGCGCATGGCGCCGGCCGCAAGGTGGCGCTGACCTTGTCGGATTCGTTCTGCGTTGATCGCTATCGCGACGAGTTTCTCGACCTGATGCGTCGCAAGGTGGTGGACATCGTGTTCGCCAACGAGAGCGAACTGCATTCGCTGTATCAAACGGCGGATTTCGACACCGGCCTCGGCGCGCTGCGCAAGGATGTCGGGCTTGCGGTGGTGACGCGCAGCGAGAAGGGCTGCGTGGTGATCGAAGGCGGCAAAACGACGCCGGTGCCGGCGTATCCGATCAAAGAACTGGTCGACACCACCGGCGCGGGCGATCTGTTCGCGGCGGGATTTCTGTTCGGCCTGGTGCGCGGCGCGAGCCACGCCGATGCCGGCCGCCTCGGCGCGCTGGCGGCGGCGGAAGTGATCCAGCACATCGGCGCGCGGCCGCAGGTGTCGCTGAAGGACCTGGCGGAGCAGAGCGGACTGCCGGTGTAATCGCTGTCATTCTGAGAGTCCGACTCGAAAGGTCGCACGCGGGCTCAACAATCTCGGCGTCGTCCCCGCGTAGGCGGGGACTCATTACCCCTGGCGCTCGCAATTTTGAGCGATTTCGCCCGCATTGATTGAGCCGAGCCGCTGCGGCGTCTGGGTCCTCGCCTGCGCGGGGACGACGATTTTCGTGTTGCGCATCCGTGCGAAACACGAATTTTCAGTCAGGCTCTCAGGGTGACGGCAGGTCGTTGATCGATCTTACGCCGTCTTCGCAGCCTTCAATCCAAGCCGCTTTTCGACGTCGTCGCGCATGACGAATTTCTGAATCTTGCCCGTCACCGTCATCGGGAATTCCTCGACGAACTCGACATAGCGCGGGATCTTGTTGTGCGCGATCTGACCTTCGCAGAACGCGCGCACTTCGGCTTCGGTGAGCGTTTCACCGGCGCGGATGCGAATCCAGGCGCACAACTCCTCGCCGTAACGTTGATCGGCGACGCCGAAAATCTGCACGTCCTGAATTTTTGGATGGCGATAGAGGAATTCCTCGATCTCGCGCGGATAGAGGTTTTCGCCGCCGCGGATCACCATGTCCTTGATGCGGCCGACGATGTTGCAATAGCCCTCGTCGTCGATCACGGCGAGATCGCCGGTGTGCATCCAGCCGGCTTTGTCGAGCACCTCGGCGGTCTTCGCCGCCTCGTCCCAGTAGCCGAGCATGATGCTGTAGCCGCGTGTGCAAAGTTCGCCGCGTTCGCCGCGCGGCACCACGCGCCCTTCGAGATCGACAACCTTGACCTCGACATGGGGATGGATGCGGCCGACGGTGGAGACGCGGCGCTCCAGCGGATCGTCGGTGGAGCTTTGGAAACTCACCGGACTGGTTTCGGTCATGCCGTAGGCGATGGTGACCTCGCGCATGTTCATCTCGTCGTTGACGCGTTTCATCACCTCGATCGGACACGGCGCGCCGGCCATGATGCCGGTGCGCAATGATGAGAGATCGAACGTTTTGAAGTCGGGATGATCGAGTTCGGCGATGAACATCGTCGGCACGCCGTAAAGCGTGGTGCATTTCTCGGCAGCGACGGTTTGCAGCGTGGCCAGCGGATCAAAACCCTCGCCGGGATAGACCATGGTAGCGCCGAGCGTCACCGAAGCGAGATTGCCCATCACCATGCCGAAGCAGTGATAGAGCGGCACCGGAATGCAGATGCGGTCCTGTTCGGTGAGCCGCATTGCGCGGCCGACGAAATAGCCGTTGTTGAGAATGTTGTGATGCGTCAGCGTCACGCCTTTCGGCGAGCCGGTAGTGCCGCTGGTAAACTGGATGTTGACCGGGTCGTCGAACTGCAAGGTTTTGCTCAGCGTGACGATCTGCTCGCGATGCCGCGGCCCGCCCATCTTCGCGACGTCGTCGAAGGCGAGGGTGCCTGGCGCCTTCGGGCCGCCGACCTGAATCACCGCACGCAAATGCGGCAGCCGTTTCGATTGCAGGTTGCCCGGCTCGGCGCGCGCCAGTTCCGGCAACAGTGTGTTGAGCATCTCCATGTATTTGCTGGTCTTGAATTCGGTGGCGGTGACCAGCGCCGAACAGCCGACCTTGCCGAGCGCGAATTCCAGTTCGCTGAGGCGATAGGCCGGATTGATGGTGACGAGGATCAGGCCGGCGCGGGCGGCGGCGAATTGTGTCAGCGTCCATTCCGGCCGGTTCAGTGACCAGATGCCGATGCGCGCGCCAGGCTCCAATCCCAACGCCAGAAATCCGGCGGCGAGATCGTCAACACGCACGGCAAACTCGCGCCAGGTCCAGCGCACGTTGTGACTTGGCGAGACCAATGCCTCGCGGTCGCCCCAGCGTGCGACGGCGCGCTCCAGGGCGGTGCCGATGGTTTCGCCGAGCAGCGGTGCATCCGAGGTGCCGCAGACGTAACTGTCGAAGGAATGGGTCATGTCGGCAACTCCATCTTGAGGCGCGAATGGTGATTCCCGGCGGTGCATGTCCGCCGGGATTTGTCGTAGCAGATCAGGCCGCCCGTTTGGCGTCGAGGCCGGCATAGACACCGGCTTCGAACGCCGCGAATGCGGCGAGGCATTTCGGATCGGCGAACGGCAGCACCTGCATCAGGATCACGCCGGTAACGTCGCGCGCCGGATCGATCCAGTAGTAGGTGTTAGCGAGGCCGGCCCAGGCGAGGCTGCCGGGACTGCGGCCTTCCGGTGTCTGCGCGGTGTTAATGAGGAAACTCAAGCCCCACTTCTTCACCATGCCGGGATAGAGATCGACGTCGTTGGTGGCGAAAGCGACGGCCGATGTCATCTTGCCCATCGACAGATCGCCGATGTGGTTCTGTCCCATCATTGCGACGGTTTCCGGCTTCAACAGCTGAGCGCCGTTGCCGCGGCCCTTGTTGAGGATCATCTGCGTGAACTTGAGGTAGTCGGCCGCCGTGCCGTAGAGTCCGCCGCCGCCCATTTCGAATTCCGGATTCTGTTCCAGTTCGAACGGGATCGGTTGCAACGCGCCGTCTTCGCCGCGCGCGTGCATCCCCACCAGCCGCTTGCGTTGGGCGTCACCGATCTTGAAGGCGGTGTCGTCCATGCCGAGCGGCTTGAACATATTCTCGCGCAGATAATCGCCGAGCCGTTTGCCGCTCGCCGCTTCTACCGCCTTGCCGACGAAATCGATGTTGGTGCCGTATTCCCAGCGGGTACCGGGATCGGTCATGATCGGTGTCTTCAGCGCGGCGTTCTGGCACGAAGTGATGCCGGGCGTGCCGGTCTTCTCCAGATACTTAACCATGTCGCCGTTCCACATATCGTAGCAGAAGCCGGCAGTGTGGGTCATGAGATGGCGCAGCGTGATCGGCTTGGTGGCCGCGCGCAATTTCGGATTGCCGTCGGCGTCAAAGCCTTCCAGCACCTGCGGCGCCGCGAGGTCGGGGAGCACCTTGCCGATCGGATCGTCGAGTGACAGCTTGCCCTGCTCGACCAATTGCATCGCGCCGGCCGAAGTAATGGCTTTGGTCATCGATGCGATCCAGAACACGCTGTCGGGCGTCATGTCGACGCCGGTGCCGAGATCGCGCTTGCCGAATGCGCCTTGATAAATGACGTCCTTGCCCGTCGCTGCGATGGCGACCACGCCGGGGATGTCCTTGGCGTCGCTCATCTGCCGCAACGCCTGATCGATCTGAGCCTTGCTCTGCATGCTTACCTCCCTGCGGATTTTTCGTTGTGCCACGGAGTTTCCCCCGATGCCGCGCATCCGGCAAGTAAGGCCAAAGTGATAGGCGCGTGTTACGTCGCAAACGGGTGGGGAGTTCCCCTGTTTCGGGGGGAGTGCTGGTGGACTGAGCCGTGAAATGCTGGCCGAGGCTTTTCGTCGCAGCAGCATGGCTTTGTTCATGGCGGCGCGGTGAGCGCGATCGCCGACACGGCAGTAGGCTATGCGGCGGTTAGCCTGATGCCGCCCGACACCGCGGCGCTCACCACCGAACTCAAGATCAATTTCATGGCGCGCGCGAGCGGCGAGCGCATCGTCGCGCGCGACGAAGTGGTCAAGGCCGGGCGAACGCTGACGCTGGTGCGAACCAACGTGTTCACTGAAGCCGGCGGTACCCGAAAGCTCATCGCACTGCTCGTCGCGACCATCATAATGCTGGAAGCCAAGGGCGATTTCAGCGACTGAGCGAAGACGACGGACTTAATCGCCGCCGAACTGGCCATGGCGGCCGATACCGGAGGCAAAGCGCGTCGCGCCCGCCAGCGTCTCGCCGGAATTGATCACCTCGAGTCCGCCGCGCATCTCGTTGGCGATGGCTTCTTCCTCGTCGGCGATGTCCCATTGCTTGAGCGCGGACATTCGGTCCGCACGCATACAGGTCTGCGGGAACTGCGCGATCTGTTTGGCGAGAGCGACCGCCTCGGCGCGCGCGGTGCCGTTCGGCACTACGCGATTGGCGAGTCCCATGCTCAGCGCCTCCTGCGCCGGTACCGGACGACCGGTCAGGATCAGATCCATGGCGCGGGAATGGCCGATCAGCCGTGGCAGGCGAATGGTGCCGAGATCGATCAGCGGCACGCCGAAGCGGCGGCAGAACACGCCGAAGGTCGCACCTTCGGCGGCCACCCGCATGTCGCAGAGCAGCGAGAGTTCAAGACCGCCGGCGACGGCGAAACCTTCGATCGCGCCGATCACCGGCTTG
>JAFKKL010000195.1 GCA_017305595.1 Hyphomicrobiales bacterium
TGATAGAGGACTTAAAATCCGGAGGGGGTATCCCCATGTGGGTTCGAGTCCCACCGCCCGCACCAGCATCTGCCGCAGAATCGAAATCAGCCGTGATTGCCGGGGGCTGACCCAAAAGGCCGGCCGCACAGACGGCTTCCGTCAGGCATCGCCGAAGGCGCTATTCGAGCATTTCGGGAAGGATGTGCCTCGAGAAGAAGGACGGCTCCGGCTTGACCGGGTGCTGGGTGGCCAACGCGCTGCAGGTCTTCAGTTCGGCGACCAAGAGCAGCGCATCTTCTGCCTTGCGGTTGATCCGGTGCCGGCGGTAGGCGGCGAGGATCTCCGGCCGCTCCTCGGCGGGCAGCAATGCGTCGATCGAGCGGTCCTTGAAATAGAGCCGACAGGCCCTGTCCCAGATGCGCAGCTGTTCGGGCTCGGAGATGAGCCGCAGGCTGCGCAACCGATCGAGCGTCGGCCGTACGTTGACCAGTGGCTCAGTCAGTGGCGGATAGCCGAGCTCTTCCGGGCCGTGGGAGATCGCCACCGCGGCATCGTCGTCGAGCTCGCCGGTGCAGTATTGCCGGGCGACCTCGCCGATCGGAATCATGCCGAAGGCGGCACATTCGGCGGCGCGCAGCGCTCCCATCGAGGACGCGCCGAGCATGGTCACGCCACGATCGAGGGCGAAGAGAATCTCCTTGTGCCAGGGCGCCGCCACCGCATCGAAGAACCCGTCGATGAGGCCGATGGCGCCGGCGCCGTCCAGCACGGCCCGGGCGACGTCACCCTGGCGCGCGGGAGAGCGGACGGAGAGGCCGGCCAGGTCCGGCGTTTCGCCATATAGCGACGGTCCGACGAAAAGCACCCTCATCGGTCAAGCACCGCCAGCGCGCGCGGCCCGGGCGTCCAGTTGACGTTGGTCTCCCGGTCTTCGAGCATTGCCGACAAGGCGCGTACGACGGAGATGCCATAGCGGGCGCCGCCCAGTTCGCTCCAGACGATCCCGGCGGTCGGGCCGATACGCTGCGCCAGCAGCGCGAGCATTTCCGGCAGCGGCGTATCGGGGGCAAGCCAGGTGGGAGGCTGTCCACGGTTGGAAGCAGGCGTTGCGAGGAACGCGACCGACTCGTCGACCTCTTCGGAATACTCGGCGGGCATGAAATCATCGCGGCCGCCGGCGATGTTGGTGATCCTGGTCTGGGCGGCCTCGGTGATGGCGCGGCCGATGGCGCGGGTGCCGGTGGGGTGGCAGCCATAACCGGCGGCAATGTCGAACAGCCTGGCGTTGCCGGAGCCTTGCTCGCTGATCACCGCCATGACGCACGGGACGCCGAGATCGGTGGTCTGGTCGAACAGCCGCAGCTCAAGGTCGGCGTCGGCGATCTGTCTGCCGAAAGCCTGGATCACGGCGTCATCCACGACGTCGATGGAAAACTCGGTCGCCAGCCTCTGAGGATCAGGCAGGAGCGACCAAAGCGAGGTGGCGTCTCGCTCCAGCAACTCGCAGATGGCGTGAAACAGCGCCTCCTCGGTGGAGTTGCCAGAGGCGAGGCCGTTGGTGCTGCGGCCGACCTCCGGCAGGTCGGTGGCTGGTTCGCCGATGGTCAGCGCATCGCCGCGGGTCGTGGTCAGCACGTCATGAATTTCGCTGGAGAGCGTGTTCGCCACTTCCAGCGGCAGGACTTGCAGCATCAATTGCGCGGATTGATCGGCCAGATCCTTCGAGCCGAAGAAACCTGCGAGCGAGGTCAGCACGATGAGGAACGGAAACAGCGCCATCAGCGTCGACAGCGCGATATGGCTGGCGATGGCCCAGCCGTCGTCGGCGAGGAATGTATAGAAGGCGTCCAATCCGATCGTGTAGAGGCGGCGAAGTAGCTTCACGTCTCACCCCGGTCTTCGAATCGACGTCGGCAATCTGACGGTACCCTGTTTAGGAATTTTCGTGAGGTCCCGCCAGTCGCGCGGCAGGAATGCCCCGGAAGATGCCTGCTCGATAGCAACCGCCGAGAAGCCGGTTCGTTGCATTGGTAGGGCGGAATCTGCCATTGGCGAGCCGGTGGCGCGGGTGTATGGAACGGCGATGACGACTTTCCTTTCAAGTTTTCTTCTGCCGATCGCGCTGATCTCGGTGACCGTGGTTCTGCTGCTCGGCCTGCTCAACATGATGCGCGGCGGCTCGCCCGATCGTTCGCAGAAGCTGATGCGGATGCGGGTGCTGTTGCAGTTCGTGGCGATCATCATCGCCATGGCGGCGGTGTGGGCGCTGGGGCGTTAAGCGGGACGCAGAGGTCGATCATGGTCACGCTCAACCGCATCTACACCCGCACCGGCGACGACGGCACCACGGCGCTGGGCAGCGGCGAACGCCGCGCCAAGTACGATCTGCGGGTCGCGGCCTATGGAACCACCGACGAGACCAACGCCGTGATCGGCGTCGTCCGACTGCATCTCGCTGAAGCGCCCGACCTCGACGCCATGCTGGGCCGGATTCAGAACGATCTGTTCGATCTCGGCGCCGATCTGGCGGTGCCGGAGCGCGAGGGCAAGGCCGAGCGGTTGCGGGTAGTGACGAGCCAGGTCGAACGGCTGGAGCGCGATATCGATGCGCTGAACGCCAGGCTGGCCCCGTTGACGTCATTCATCCTGCCGGGCGGCGTTGCGGCAGCCGCTTACCTTCATCTGGCGCGAACCGTGTGCCGTCGGGCGGAGCGGATGATCGTGGAACTCGCGGCTCAGCCGAACGAAAAGGTCAGTCCGGCGGTGATTCATTACATGAACAGGCTGTCGGATTTCCTGTTCGTCGCGGCCCGCGCCGTCAATGGCAACGGCGCCGGCGACGTGCTCTGGGTGCCGGGACAAAACCGCTGAGCGGAATGCAAACGGGATCGTTGGAACCGGTTTTCCGGCCTTTTTCAGCCCGGTTGACCGCGATTGGCGGGCGATCTAGGTTCCGCGCGAAGCTGATATTGCAAAGCCGAACAATCAAACTCAACACGAAAGAGGATCGATGAAGGTTCTGGTGCCGGTCAAGCGCGTGGTTGATTACAATGTCAAAGTCCGCGTCAAGAGCGACGGGTCTGGCGTTGAACTCGCCAACGTCAAGATGTCGATGAATCCGTTCGACGAGATCGCGGTCGAGGAGGCCCTTCGCCTGAAAGAGGCGGGCAAGGCGACCGAGGTGGTGGTGGTGTCGATCGGTCCCGCACAGGCGTCGGAAACCATCCGCACCGGCCTCGCCATGGGCGCCGACCGCGGCATCCTGGTCAAGGCCGAGGGCAACGTCGAGCCGCTCGCTGTTGCGAAGCTGCTCAAGGCCGTGGTCGATGAGGAGAAGCCGGGCCTTGTCATTCTCGGCAAGCAGGCGATCGACGACGATTCGAACCAGACCGGCCAGATGCTGGCCGCGTTGCTCGGTTGGTCGCAGGCGACCTTCGCCTCCAAGCTGGAAGTCGAAGGAAGCGACTTCAAGGTGACCCGTGAAATCGACGGCGGTTTGCAGACGGTGAAGCTGAAAGGCCCCTCAATCGTCACCACCGACCTGCGGCTCAACGAACCGCGCTACGCGTCGCTGCCGAACATCATGAAGGCGAAGAAGAAGCCGATCGCGGACAAGACCGCCGCGGATTACGGCGTCGATCTCACGCCGCGTCTCGAAGTGCTCAAGACCGCGGAACCCGGTGGCCGCAAGGCTGGCGTCAAGGTGAAGGACGTCGCTGAGCTGGTCTCGAAACTCAAGAACGAAGCCGGGGTGATCTGATGACCACGCTGTTGATTGCCGAACACGACAACAATTCGCTGAAGGACGCCACCAACAAGGCGCTCACCGCCGCCGCCGAACTCGGCGCCGAGGTGCATGTGCTGGTCGCCGGCGAGAATGCCAAGGCGGCCGCGGACGCTGCCGCCAAGCTCAACGGCGTCACCAAGGTGCTGCTGGCCGATGGCGCGGCTTACGCGCACGATCTGGCGGAGCCGCTGGCGGCGCTGATCGTCTCGCTGGCGCCGAACTACGACGCTTTCGTCGCGCCCGCGACCTCGCGCTTCAAGAACGTGATGCCGCGCGTCGCGGCGCTGCTCGACGTCATGCAGGTGTCGGAGATCATCAAGGTGGTCGCACCCGACACCTACGAGCGTCCGATCTATGCCGGCAACGCGATCCAGACCGTGAAGTCGAAGGACGCCAAGAAGGTCATCACCGTCCGCACCTCGACCTTCGCAGCCGCCGGTGACGGCGGCAGCGCCGCGGTTGAGAACGTCGCGGCTGTGGCCGATCCGGCTCTGTCGAGCTTCGTCGGCGAGGAAGTCGCCAAGAGCGATCGCCCCGAACTGACTTCGGCGAAGATCATCGTCTCCGGTGGTCGCGCGATGCAGAGCCGCGAGAACTTCGCCAAGTACATCGAGCCGCTGGCCGATAAGCTCGGTGCCGGCGTCGGTGCTTCGCGCGCCGCGGTCGACGCCGGTTACGCGCCGAACGACTGGCAGGTCGGACAGACCGGCAAGGTGGTGGCGCCGGAGTTGTACATCGCCATCGGCATTTCCGGTGCGATCCAGCATCTCGCCGGCATGAAGGACTCCAAGGTGATCGTCGCGATCAACAAGGACGAGGACGCGCCAATCTTCCAGGTCGCCGATTACGGTTTGGTCGCGGATCTGTATCAGGCCGTGCCCGAACTGACGGAAGAACTGGCCAAGGCTGGACGTTAAAAGGCCGGGCGCTAAGTCCAAAGCATAGGTTGGCCGGAGCGGACTCCGGCCAACGTTTATGCCAGAATGGGGCAGGGCGAGGTTGCGCTGCTCGCACTTCGGCAAAAAGAACGAGATGGCGGTGATGATCAAGAAGGTCGGCGTGATCGGTTCGGGCCAGATGGGCAATGGCATTGCGCATGTGGCGGCGCTGGCCGGATATGACGTGGCGCTTTACGATATCTCGCCGGATCGTTTGAAGTCGGCGATGGCGACCATCAACGGCAATCTGACGCGGCAGGCCGCCAAGAAGACCATCACCGAAGCCGCGCACAAGAAGGCGCTGAGCCATATCGAAGCCAAGGAAACCCTCGACGGGCTGGCGGATTGCGATCTGGTGATCGAAACCGCGATCGAGAAGGAAGACGTCAAGCGCAAGATTTTTCAGGATCTGTGCGCGATCCTGAAGCCCGAGGCGATCATCGGCTCCGATACTTCGTCGATCTCGATTACGCGGCTCGCGGCATCGACCGACCGGCCGGAGCGCTTCATCGGCATTCATTTCATGAATCCAGTGCCGCTGATGGAACTGGTCGAACTGGTGCGCGGCATCGCCACCGACGACGCCACGTTCGAGACCGCGCGCGAATTCGTCACCTCGCTCGGCAAGCAGATCGCGGTGTCGGAGGATTTCCCGGCCTTCATCGTCAATCGCATCCTGCTGCCGATGATCAACGAGGCGATCTACACGCTGTACGAAGGCGTCGGCAACGTCGAGGCGATCGACGCGGCGATGAAACTCGGCGCGCACCATCCGATGGGGCCGCTGGAACTGGCCGACTTCATCGGGCTCGATACCTGCCTGTCGATCATGCAGGTGCTGCACGACGGGCTGTCGGATTCGAAGTACCGGCCGTGCCCGCTGCTGGTGAAGTATGTCGAGGCCGGCTGGCTCGGCCGCAAGACGCAGCGCGGCTTCTACGACTATCGCGGCGACAAGCCGGTCCCGACGCGCTGATTCATCCTCACGCCAGATTTCGTTAACCTCCGTCCTCTAGAACGGGGCGTGGAGTTGTGCGTATGGATATGAGTCTGGTTACAGCGGCTGTCGGGATGATGGCGTCCAACACGCAATCGCAGATCGCGACGCGTGTGCTGAAGATGAATCTCGACGCGCAGAAGCAGGTGCTGCAACTGCTGGCGCCCGCGCAGACGCCGGCGGCCAATAACGCGCCGGGCATTGGCGGCAATCTCGATATCCTAGCCTGAGAAGGCTTTCTCAATATCCGCGATGACGATCTTGCGCATTTTGAGCATCGCCTGCATCGCGCGGTTGGCCTTCTGACGATCGGGATCGCTCAGACGGCGACCGAGAATGGTCGGCACCACCTGCCATGACAGGCCGAATTTATCCTTGAGCCAACCGCATTGCGATTCTTCGCCGCCATCGGCGGTGAGTCGCGTCCAGAAGTAGTCGACTTCCTCCTGCGTCTCGACACTGATGAAGAACGACACCGCCTCGTTGAACTTGAACTTCGGTCCGCCGTTGAGCGCGTTGAACCGCTGTCCCTCCAGTTCGAAGGTCGCCATGAAGTCGTTGACGGTTTCGACCTTGGCGTTGGGAAACACCGATTTGTAGAAGGCGACTGCCGCCGGAACGTTGTTGTCGAACCAGAGAAACGGCGTGATCGAGGTCATGTTGGATATCCCTGACAAACTGGGGACAGATGAGACGGCGTTTCGGACGTCTTGTTCAGGACTCTTATTCAGCCTTGGCTCGATGCCGGTGTGATCCAGCCCATCGCTGCGCCGCCCGGCAGCATCAGGATCGCCAGCCGCCCGATATGCGGAATGTCGAAAATCGGTTTCGCCAGCTTGGCGCCGGCTGCGACCGCCTTCTCGATGCGCGCATCGACATCGTCGACCGCCAGATAAGGCATCCAGTTGTCCGGCATCGATTCGAACTCCGGCCCGGAAACTTCGTAGATTCCCGCCACCCGTGTCCCATTCATCGTTGCCGTCCAATACGTGCCACCGCCGGGCAGCGGATTTCCTTCGTAACTCCAGCCGATTTGTTCTGCATAGAAACGCTTCACGCGTTCGGCATCGCGGGTCACCAGTTCGTTCCAGTTGAAGTGGCCGTGCGGCGTCATGGCTTTGCTCCGGGATTGTGCTGAATGCGGGCTTACAACTTCACGAAGGTTTCGAAGCCGCCGTAGATCATGCGCTTGCCATCGAACGGAATGGTTTTCGGGTCCATGTTGGCGATGCGCGGGTCCTTCATCACCTTGGCATTGACCCTGTCGCGATGTTTGCGCGATTTGTAGGTGATCCATGAGAAGATCACGGTCTCGCCCGGCTTCAGCTTCACGCTGCGCGGAAACGAGGTCCACTTGCCGACCTTGACGTCCTCGGCGACGCATTCGCGATAATCCAGTGCACCGTATTCCTGCCAGATTTTCGCGGCCGTGCGCGCCAGCGCGCGGTAAGCCTTGAGGTTCTTTTTCGGCACCGGAACGATGAAGCCGTCGACATATTGCATGAGGCGTCCTTTCGGTTGTGATCAGGAATGGCAACAGGCGCCGGCTTTGCCGGTGTTGGTATATTCGTCGTGGCGCTTGACCCAGTCGGTCAGATTGCCGTTGAGGGTCTCGTCGCGTCCCTTCGGCGTCATGTCGAGCAAGGCATAAGTGCCGAGCAATGCTTCCCCACCGCGCGCGAAAGCGGAGTAGGTGTGGAATACCTCTCCCGTTTCGTTCTTCGCGAACACGCTGTAGCCGGGTAACTCCTCGATGCCGGGATCGATCATCTGATAATTGTATTCGGCGTTGCGGGCGGCGAGTTGCTCCGGCGTGAAGGAAACATGAAAGTCGTAGTTGAAATCGTTGCCGAACGACGACACCCAATCGAAGTGCCAGCCCATGCGCTGTTTATAGGCTTCGATCTCCGCCAGCGGCGCGCGCGACACCGCGACGTAGGCGACGTCACGCTGCGCCAGATGCACCAGCGTGCCTTCGACATGATCGGCGCCGAATGAGCAGCCGACGCAGCCTTCTTTCCAGCCCGGCGCCAGCATGAAGTGATTGACGATCAACTGGCTCTTGTCGCCGAACAGATCGTCGAGCGATTTCGGCCCGGTCGATGAATCGAAAAGATAGGTTTTCTCGACCTTCATCCACGGCAGTGCGCGGCGTTCCGCACTGACCGCATCGTGCAGGTGCGTCAGTTCCTTCTCGCGCGCCAGGTGCGCTTTGCGCGCGGCAAGCCATTCGTTTCGGGACACGACATTGTGCTGTTGCATGACGAACTCCACAAATTCGAGTGTCTCAAGCGGCTTGCGTCTGTTGCTTCGGGAATGGCTCGCGCCATGCCGGAAGCTCGTTGAGCCGCGCGTGCCAGCGCACGATTTCGGGAAATTCATCGACGGGAATTTTTGCTCTCGCGGCATAGGGCAGCGTGATCGCGGTGGCGAAATCGGCAATCGTCAGCGTATCGCCGAGCAGATACTTGCGGCCGCGCAGATGATCGTTGAGCACCGCGCCGAACCGCCGGACGAAGCCGGTGGCTTCCTTCACCGCCGCATCGTCGGGAGCGCCGAGACCGAGCGCCGGTTTGATGATGTAATTGAAGTAGAGCGTTCCGGCATGGCGCGAGAAGTGCTCCGAGTTCCAGCTCAGCCAGCGCAGCACATCCTCCTGCTGCGCGCCGTCCGGCCACAAATCCGATTTCGCGGCGCGGGCGAGATGACACATGATGGCGTTGGCTTCCCACAGCCTGACGTCGCCGTCCTCGAGCGCCGGCACCTTGCCGTTGGGATTGATGGCGAGATACTCCGGTGTCCGGTGCTCGCCTTTGCTCAAATCGACAGGGACGAAGTCGACCGGCAAATCGAGATAGCGGGCGACGGCGCAAACTTTGCGCGGGTTGATGGTTTCCGCATAGAAAATTTTCATGTCGGTCTCCTTCAGGTGCGATATCAGGCGAACATCTTCTCAAGTTTATCGAGCGTACCGGTCCAGCCGCGTTCGTGGCCGTCGCGCGCGGCCTCGTCGAAGAACTGTCCGTGGTTGAGCGATAAGAGCGTGCCGTCGCCGTCCGGCCGCAACGTCACGGTGACGAGCGACTCGCGCTCCGGCGTCGAGTGCCACGCCCAACTGAAGACGAGCCGTTGCGGCGGCGTGACCTCACGATAGGCGCCGCCGACTTCATGCGTCTCGCCGTCGTCGGTGGCGAAGCGAATGCGGAATCGGCCGCCGACGCGGACATCCATCTCGGCCTGAACCGAACCGACGATGGTGTGCGCCGGGCCGAACCAGCGGATTATTTTTTCGGGATCGACCCACGCCGCGAAGACTTTTTCGGGCGTCGCATTGATCCGGCGGTTGAGGCTGAGGCTGGGTTGGGTGAGCACGCGTCGTCCTCCACAAAGGCAGCGAGACGGTCGAGTTGTTCGGTCCAGAACCGCTGATAGCGATTGAGCCACTGCATGGCGTCTTCCATCGGGCCGGCGGTCAGGCGGCAGGTCACCGCGCGTCCGACCTTGCTGCGCGCGATCAGGCCGGCGTCCGAGAGTACGTCGAGATGCTTCATCACCGCCGGCAGCGACATCGCGAACGGCCTGGCCAATTCACTCACGGTAACGCCGTCGCGGCTTTGCAGTTGCGCCAGCAGCGCGCGACGCGTCGGGTCCGCCAACGCGGCAAAGGTGCGATCGAGCGGATCGGATGGATAGTAAACCATTTGGTTAAGTATAAGCGCGCGGTGATGAGCGTCAAGAGCGCAATTGACGTACTAGGTGTTCGTGAGAATTCAGATTGGAGAATGAACGGGTGGCCTTGCCCCATCCACTGCGTCGTCCCCGCGCAGGCGGGGACCCAGACTCCGTGTCGTTGATGAGGTGGGAAGCGCTTGTCACCAGTGATGGCGGCTTTGCGTCCTCGCGAGGCCAGGGGTAATGGGTCCCCGCCTGCGCGGGGACGACGGAGGGAGGTTCTGGCGAGGGCCGCAGCGCCCGGCGACTTAGTGCGAGATTGTCGCCTGAATCAGCTTGATGGCGTCTTCGCTATCCCACTCGGCGGGGCCGGCCATGTTGCCGATCTGGCAGCCCTTGCCGTCGATCAGCACCGAGGTCGGCATCCCGAGCGCAAGGCCGATGCTCTTGAGATCCTGGAACACCTTGGCCTTGGCATCGCTGAAATTGCCGAGCCGGGTCAGGTTGGCGTCCTTGAGGAAGGCTTTCGGTTTCTCGAGGTCGCGGGTGTCGATGTTGACGGCGACCACCTGGAACTTGTCGCC
>JAFKKL010000196.1 GCA_017305595.1 Hyphomicrobiales bacterium
AAACCCCACCATCGCCGACGCGATCCTCGATCGCCTCATCCACAATGCCTATCGCATCGAACTCAAAGGAGAGAGCCTCAGGAAGCAGAAGCAAATCGCTCAAGATTAACCGGTCTCTTGACCTTCCCAGCCCTCGACGACATCATGAACTAGACCCATGCGAATGACGCCACGGGTGGCCGACTTCAGATCGGAATACCCGGCCGGTTTCGAATTGGAATGCATGGCCGGCTTCGTCGGAATCCGCACTGCTGCGGCCATCAATGCTTTGGGGCCGCGCGCGTTCTCGGGTTGCGAACTCTGATCGGTGATCTGATGTACGCCAACAATGACCGGCGATCGCGATCTGTTCGTCATCGAAACTACTTTCTTCTGTTATACCGTTGTTCTTACCGGCCCGTCCAATTCGGTGCTCGCTTCTCTGCAAATGCGCGAAGCCCTTCGGCGTAGTCGTCCGTTTTTTCAAGATCCTCCCGTGCGCTCAGGCCGAGAGCGATCAAGGCATCTTCCTTGAGCTCGTTCCGATTGCGAGCGATCCGTATGCTTTCCTGAACCGCGATAGGGGAATTGCGTGATACGGATCGCGCCAATTCGAGTGCGTGCTCGATGACGCGACCAGGCTCGGAAATACGGTTGACCAAACCCAACTCATACGCGCGCTGTGCGGCGAAAGGCTCGCCGGTGACGATCGCCTCATAGGCAACGGCCTTCGGGATTGTCCGGGGCAGGCGGATCAGTCCACCCGCCAAAGCCATCAAGCCTCGCTTGACTTCCGGGAGCCCGAGTTGAGCGGTGGGATCGGCGACAGCCATATCGCAAGCGAGCACCATCTCGAATCCGCCCCCAAGGGCGAAGCCGTTGACAGCGGCGATCCATACCTTGCGCCGGTCGGCGAAGACAAATCCCGCGAACCCGCCTCTTTCCGTCCTGATGGTCTTCACGCCTCCGGCGCGAACCGTTTTCAGGTCGGCCCCTGCGCTGAAGGCTTTGTCGCCTTCACCGGTCAGGATACATGCGCGGATACGCGGGTCGTTGTTGGTGCGATCGACTATGGACTCAAGGCTGTTTGCCACGTCCGCATTTACGGAGTTGCGCGCTTCAGGTCGATTAATGGTGACCAGAGCGATGTGGTCATCGACGACTTCGTACTTCACGGCTTCAGGCATATACGGTTCTTCCTGCGATGTAATTGCGTGTTGAATGGCGATTAGTTGTCGCTGCGACCGGCCGTGAGAGACAATCCGACTTAATGTGCCGCGATGGAGCGAACCGTTTCGCGAACCGATCGCCCTGCGATGACAGAAGGCCAATTTGGGTTAGTGTCGTCAGACCTGTTCTGCTCTCGGGGCATTCCAGCATCGTCTCCAATGGCTCACGGTTGACATAATGGGGGCAACCTTTCAGCGGGCAGAGCGAGGTGATGGTGGCGCAACGAACAGGCCGTGGCGCAGAAGTTTCATATAGGCAGTCCGCACATAGTCCGGGACGGCCGATTTGCTTCCGGCAGCGGCATAACGAAAGGTGAGATAGGCGCGGGCGGCCAGCAGGATGTAGGCGATAGGCTCAAGCTCCTGATCGTCGAAATCGTATAGCTCGCCGCGCGATTTTGCTCGACGGAGGGTGCGTAAGTACCCCGCGCCGAAACCTTCGACATGCTGTCGAAAAGCGGCCGGGACAAACACTTCGCCTTCGTTGAGGATGCGATAGAACTCGGGATGGATCTGCAGAAAATGAAACCAGGCCTGTAGCCGCGCTTCTTCCTTGGCGAGTCCGCCGGTCAGTGGCGCGACCTCATCCGTCACATGCGACAGCAGTAACTTTCCGAGCGCTGGCAGCAATTGCTCGAATAAGTCCTGACGCGATTCGAAGTAGTTGTAGAACGTGCCGTGCGCCACTTTGGCCGTCGCAGTTATCTTGCTGATGGACGCATCGGCATAGCCATACTTCCCGACTACGCGAGCGGCGGCGAGGAAAATTGCCTGGCGTATGGCTTCGGATCGTTCTGCCCGATTTTTTCGCGGGCGCCGCAGTTGCTTCGCTTTCGCCACTTCTAACGATCTCCTCGGTGCGTCGTGTCTGGTTCAAATTAGAAGGCCTATGGCCAAATGTATCTAAATGCACGTCTTTTTCGACTTTGCGATACCTGTGGACGCGGGCATTGACAAAGTTCCAAAATATCTGATGATTGGTGATCCATGAATCATAAGTCAATGTATAGCAGGCGGGGAGGAAATTGGAATATTCGAGCGCAATCACCGCCACTCTTGGGAGGCTCACGACATTCAGCAGGTTCTCCATGGGGGCCTGGGCGCTGGTCGTGGTCGTGCTTTGGTTTCTGCCGTCCCGCGTGTTGACGGACTACCAGCTTTACACGTTCAATCTGGCGCTCGTGAACATCCTGCTGGCGATCGGCCTCAATCTGGTGATCGGCGTCGCGCGGCAGTTCGCACTATTCAGCGGTGCGTTGTTCGGCATTGGCGCCTACGTGGCCGGTATCTGTCAGGTTCGTTACGGCATGTCGTTCCTTGCCGCGCTGCCGCTCGCGATCGTTGCAGCGATGTTGGTGTCAGCGGCCACGAGCCTGATCGCCTGGCGTGCTGGTGATCTCTATCTGGCCATGATCACTTTTGGCTTCGGCGAGATCTTTCAGTTCTTCCTGGTTCATGCCGACGGGCTTACCAACGGACCGGATGGGCTTGCCGTGCCGCGGCCGAATATCGCCGGTGTATCTTTTGCCGCGCCGGGAGAACTCCATTTGCTGTTTCTCCCGCTGACGGTCTTGGCGATTGCGATCTATCGCCTCATCGAAACGGGAAAGCTCGGGCGCCTGCTGACCGCGCTGGGTGACTCGGAGCCGGCGCTGGCCAGTACCGGTTACGATCATCGTGTGGTCAAAACCATCGCGTTTGCAATTCAAGGGGCTTACGCAGGTCTTGCCGGTGCCTTTTTCGCAGCTGCAGTGGGTTTCATCGATCCGTATTCCTTCGGGTTGTCGGTGACCTTGCAGCAGTTGACCGCCATCGCGATCGGTGGCCTCGGGAGTCTTGCTGGCGCATTGGTGGGCAGCATAACGCTGACCTTGATCGATCGGGTTCTGATCGACTTTCCCGGTGTGCGCGAACTCGCGTACGGCGTTTGCCTGCTCATCGTGTTTCTGGCCGTCCCGCGCGGTCTTGCCGGCATCCTGTCGCGGCAAAAGAGCTTGCCATGAGCGCGCTGCTCGAACTTGAGGACGTTTGCGTTCGTTTCGGCGGTTTGACAGCCGTCGCTGACGCCACCATGTCATTTGCCGAGGGCGAAGTTCATGCGTTGATTGGGCCGAACGGGGCCGGCAAGAGCACGGTCATCAATTGTATTTCCGGCTTTCAACGACGCTCGTCGGGTGAAATCCGGTTGGGTGGCGAGACTCTGCCGCATCTCGATGCTGCCGCTGTGGCTCGCCGCGGCATTACCCGTTCGTTTCAGACGCCGCAGTTGTTCAGCCGCTTGAGCGTGATCGATAATGTGAGGGTTGCGCATCAGCGCCAACGCAGGGCGCGTCTCCGCGTCGACGATCTGCTCGAACTCGTGGGCTTGACGGAGGTCGCGCATCATCAGGCGGAAAATCTTGCCTACGGTCAACAGCGGCTGCTTGAGGTTGCGCGCGCGCTGGCTTCGTCTCCACGGCTGTTGCTGCTCGATGAGCCGGCCGCGGGATTGGCCTCCGAGGACACGGAGCGTTTGTCCCGACTGCTGAAATTGATCGTGACTCAGTTTGGTGTCGCGGTGATGATCGTCGAGCACAACGTGCCGCTGGTGCGCCGCGTCGCGGACCGCATTTCGGTGATGCATCACGGGTTGGTCATCGCGACCGGTGCGCCTGACGACGTATTGAATGATCCTGCTGTGATCGCCGCGTATCTCGGCGGCGGCAATCCATCGACGGAGCACTGACGATGCTTCGGGTCAGTGGATTGAAAGTATCTTATGGCGCGGCTGTCGCCGTTCGCGACGCCTCCTTCGAAGTGGGGCAGCGACAAGTCACCGCTTTGTTGGGAGCCAACGGCGCCGGCAAGACCACGACGATGTTGGCGTTATCCGGGCTGCTGCCGGTTCGATCCGGTACGATTCATTTCGAGGGAGCTCGGATCGAAAATCTCAATAACGAGCGCTTGCTGCGGCTCGGCATCGTTCAGGTGCCGCAAGGTCGCCAGGTTTTTGCGCAGATGAGCGTGCTGGAGAATCTTGAGCTCGGCGCCTTTGTGCGACGCGACCGCGAAATCAAGGCAGATCTGGCGCGTGTGTTCGATATTTTTCCGCGCCTCGCCGAGCGCTCCGGGCAAATGGCCGGAACCCTGTCGGGCGGCGAACAGCAAATGCTCGCGATCGGAAGGGCATTGATGGCGCGTCCGAAGCTGTTGTTGCTTGACGAGCCGTCGCTCGGATTGGCGCCGATCGTCGTCGATGCGGTCTACGAGATCATCGGACGACTGGTTTCCGACGGCCTCGCAATTCTGCTCGCGGAACAGAATGTCACCAAGGCGCTATCCGTCGCGGCACGGAGTTTCGTTCTCGAGAACGGCACGGTGATCGCCAGCGGCACCAGCGACGAACTCGCCGCGACCAGCTTCGTTCAAAAAGCCTATCTCGGCTAGCGTATCGTGAACCGGTCAGGATGATGTAGGAGACGACAGAGGATGAGTTTAAGACCGAACGTAGAGGTTGCAATTGCTGGTGTAGGCGAAACGGCGGTCGGTAAACTGCCTGGACGGCACTCGACCGGCTTGTATGTCGAGGCGGCGAGACGAGCGATTGAGGATGCCGGCATCGACAAGAGCGAGATCGACGGTCTTCTGACGACGGCGTCGGTTGTCGACGACAATGTTCGCCATCATATGGTGATCTCGGAGCACCTCGGCCTGTTCTGCAAGACGTTGTGCGATACGTTGCGCACCGGCGGCGCGGCCTTCGGTTACGCGTTTCAGCTCGCGCAATGGGCGGTGCAGTCGGGACGATGCCGGGCTGTTCTGGTCGTTGCCGCCGATAATCTGCTCACCGGTCCGGGGCTGGGGCAGGGCGTGACGGCCTACACCGAGCTTGGCGCGCATTCGCTGGAATTCGAGGTGCCGTTCGGCGCGCATATTCCCGGGTTCTACGCGCTCGTTGCCCAGCGGCACATGCATGAGTACGGCACCACTCCGGAGCAGCTTGCCGCCATCGCGGTTGCGTGCCGCAAGCATGCTTCGCTGAATCCCGCGGCCCAGAAGCGGCAGCCGATCACGGTTGACGACGTGCTGAACTCGCGAATGATTTCGTCGCCGCTGCATATGCTCGATTGCAGCTTGATATCGGATGGCGGTGGCGCCTTTATCGTGACCACGTTGGAGCGCGCGCGCGAGCTGAGAGCACGCCCGATCCGTCTCTTGGGGGCAGGGCAGGCCCAATCCTACTATCACATGGGTCATCTTGCCGGCGGCGTCGGATTGCCGCGCGATCGCAAGGGCGAATTCAATCTCACCAACACCGTTCAGAAGGTCGCGGCGCGCGATGCATTCGGTGAGGCCGGCGTGACGCATGACGATATCGACGTCGCGCAGATCTACGACAGTTTCACCATCACCGCGCTGATGCAGTTCGAGGATCTCGGTTTCTGCAAGAAGGGCGAGGGCGGTGCGTTCGTGGAGGGCGGCCGCATCGAACTTGGCGGTGCCTTGCCCGTCAATACCCACGGTGGATTGCTGTCATATGCTCATCCGGGAATGCCCGGAGGAATCTTCCATCTCATCGAGGGGGTTCGTCAGTTGCGCCATGAATGTGGCGAGCGACAAGTGCCGAACGCCGAGGTCGCGCTGGTCACCAACGTGAGCGCGGTCGCGTCCAATCATTCCGTCTGTATTCTGGGAAGGGATTGATCCATGGCCAACGTCATGCCCACCATTGCCCCGCAGCCCACCGAAGTCTCGAAGCCGTTCTGGGATGGTTGTCGTGAGCGGCGGCTCGTGATGCAGAAATGCGAAGATTGCGGCAACGTCGCCTACTATCCGGCATACATGTGTCCGGCCTGCACCAGCGAGAAGCTGACATGGACCGAGTTGAGCGGCCGCGGTCGCGTCCACTCGGTGACCATCGTTCATCGCCCTGCGGCACCTGCATTCGCTTCGGCAGTGCCATACGCAGTGGCTTTGATCGAGGTCGAGGAAGGCCCGATCATGATGAGCAATATCGTCGGTCCGGCTGCGCTCGAAACGAAGATCGACGATGATGTCGAGGTGGTTTTCGAGGACCTCGGTGAAGTGACATTGCCGCGCTTTCGACGGATCGGAAAATAGTGATGCAAACGTTCCGCGAACTTGCCGAACGGGTCGCCGCGTGTGGGGATCGCGCGGTGCTGTCCTGTGAAGGTCGTGGATTTAACGGATCGGAGACGATCGCCGAGGCACGCCGCATCGCGCGAGCGCTGCTTGCGGCGGGCGTTGAACGTGGCGATCGCGTTTGCCTGTGGGTGCCGAATTGCCCGGAGTTTGTCTTTGTCGAACTGGCGGTGACCTTGATCGGTGCGGTGTTCGTACCGATCCAGAGCCGGTATGGCGCAACTGAACTCGGCAACATTCTCGGTCGTGCCGAGCCGGTGGTGCTGATCTATCAAAGCCGCTTTCTCCAGTTCGACCTCGATACTATCGTTGAACGCGTCGGTTCGGATATCGACTGCGGAACCATGGCGAGATTCCCCTCGCTGCGGCGGATTGTCAGTCTCGACGGGAGCCGCCATCGTGGTGTCCTGCCGTGGGCGGATTTTCTCGGCCATGCCGACGAGGTTTCAGAGCGTCATCTCGACGATCTGATGGCTCGGGTCGAGCCGAATGATCCTGCGGTATGCATCTTCACGAGCGGTACGACCGGCGTGCCGAAGGGCGCCATGCTCAGTCACGCCGCTATCCTCGCGACCGAACAGAGCGTCGGGCAGATTATGCGGATAGCGCCCGACGAGCGCGTATTCTACAGCGCGCCTCTGCCATCGGTGTTTGGCTGCTGCAATGCGCTGGTGGCGAGCTGGAGCCATGACGCTTGCCTTGTCGTGATGCCGACATTCGAGGCCGGCGAGGCGCTCGCGACGATCGAGCGCGAGCGCTGCAACGTCATCTATGGCGTGCCGACGATGTATCTCATGCTTCTCAATCATCCCGGGTTCGAACCGTCGCGGACCGCGTCGCTGCGCTCCGGCATTGTCGGCGGCGCGCCATGTCCGCCGCAACTGGCGGACGCAATCATCGGCCAACTCGGCGTGCGCGATCTCGTCAGCGGCTACGGGATGTCGGAGACCTGTGCGGTCATCACCATCACGCGCATCGGCGACCCGATTGAGATCGTCACCGGGACTGTCGGCCGTCCATTGCCCGGCGTTGAAGTTCGCATCTGCGATCCCGCTTCGCCGGCGGTGCTTGCACCGGAAACCGATGGTGAAATCTGCGTTCGGGGCAGCAATCTGATGCTCGGCTATTTCGGCGGGCGCGACGGTCTGGTCAAGCCATTCACCGACGGTTGGTTCCGGACCGGCGATCGCGGTGTTCTGGAACGCGACGGCAACGTGCGTATCACCGGCCGCGTCTCCGACATGCTGCTGGTCGGTGGTTTCAATGTCTATCCCGTGGAGATCGAGACGCTGCTGGCGGATCATCCTGACGTCATTCAGGCTCATGTCGTCGGCATCGATGACGAGCGAATGGGTGAATTGCCGGTTGCTTTTGTGCAACTGCGGCCCGGAGCAAAGGCCGATCCTGCTCCCCTGACGCAGTTCTGCATCGACCGGATCGCGAAATACAAGGTGCCTAAGCGGTTTCACTTCGTCGAAAGCTTTCCGATGACGCCGCTGGGCAAGGTTCAGAAGTTTGAGCTCAAGAAGCTAGCCAGGCAGGCCATAACCTGAGGGGAAACAATGAGACATATTCTTTTGGCGGCGATTGTTGCAGCAATTCCAGCGACTGCTTCCGCGCAGGGCGCGTTTGGCATTACCGATACGACGATCCGTGTGGCGGTTCAGGATTCGCTTAGCGGCGCATATTCCCAGTACGGCGTGCCGAGCCTGAACGGCGTGCGCTATGTCTTCGACAAGGTGAATGCGGCGGGCGGCGTTCATGGGCGCAAGCTCGAGGTCGTTGCCGAGGATGATGGATGTTCGCCAAAGCAGTCGGTCGGCGTTGCGACCAAGCTGGCGTCCGAACGTGCGGTTATCGCCGTGCTCGGACTTACGTGCTCGTCGGCCGCGGTCGCGGTGCGGGACACCGTAGCGCCGACCACGCCGATACCGTTCATGTCGTTCTCCAGCGGCGGCCACACCTCCAGCGCGCCTCAATTGGGTGGGTTGAAGCCGAACTTCTTTTTTGTTCCGCCGTCGGTTCATGCGCAGGGCGGCGCACTCGTCAATTTCGCGATGAATGTGCTGAAGCCGAAGCGCGTTGCTTTCATCGGTCAGACCGACGTCTACGGCAAGGAAGGCAGGCAGGGTGTTGAGGCGATGCTGGCTCAATACGGGCAAAAGATCGTTGCAGACGAGACGCTGGAATCCCGTAGCACGGATGCAAGCCCTCAGATTCTGAAGCTCAGGGCGGCGAATCCCGACGTGGTCATCGCGTTTCTCTATCAGGTGCCCGCGCAGATTTTGCTTCGACAGGCGGAAGATCTTGGTCTGAAAGCGGTTATCATCACTTCGGCATCGGTGACGGATAGCAGCATCTATCAATCGTTGCCGCAGAGTGCGCTAACGCACTACTACGGCAGCATGCTCGCGAAGGACGTTCTTGATGGCCCATGCATGAAGCCGATGATGGATGAGATGCGTGCCAAGTATCGCGATGTCACCTTCAATCCGCTGGTTGTTTCCGGTGTTGGCGCCGCCACCGTTCTGGTTGAAGCGCTGCAAAGCATCGGCAAGGATGTCACTCCCGAGAAACTGGTTGCGGCGCTGGACAAGACCAAGGATGTGAATACCAACGCGCTGAGCTATCCGCTGACGTTCACGCCTGAAAATCACGCGGGCGGGCGTGGCCTCAGCATCTACAAGATCGTCAATGGCGTCGAAACGCTGGCTATGCCGGGTTACTGGCCGGGCTACGGAAAGGCGGCGGCGCCGGTCGCCGTCAAGTAGCATGACAGCATCGATGTTGCCACAACTGCTGGTCGCCGGCATCGTCAGCGGTTCGATCTATGCGCTGGTTGCATTGGGGTTGGTCGTCGTTTTCAAGGCGACCACTGTAATCAACTTCGCGCACGGCAGCATCATCATGCTGGCTGCTTACGTTTGTGTCACGGCCGCGGACCGATTGGGTTTCGGCTATCCAGCGGCAGTCCTGATCGCCCTCCTGGTCGTGACCATCGTCGGGTTCTGTGTCAGCGAGTCGGTCTATCGTCGCTTGCTGGCCGCTCCTCATATGATTCAGGTGCTCGCAACATTGGCGGTCGCAAACATCATCAACGGAAGCACGACGTTGATCTGGGGATCGGGTAGCTATCACTTTTCGCCCAGCGATCGATTGCGGCCAATCATCACCGACCCCGTCGTGATGACCGGCCAGCAACTGCTGATTATTTTCGGGGCCGTCGCGGCGATGGTCGCGCTGGGGGTATTCTTTCGCTGGACCCGCTGGGGCAAAGCGATGCGCGCGCTGTCGCAGAACATGACCGGAGCCAATCTTTGCGGCATTCGCACCAGCAAGGTGTTCGCAATTGCCGTGACCATGGGCGCGGCGCTGGGTGCGGTTGCGGGCGTACTCTATGCGCCACTGACGCTGGTCGATCCCGAATTCGGATGGCTTCTGATCAAGGGATTCGCGGCTGCAGCACTCGGAGGCCTGACGAGCCTGCCGGGTGCCGTGATCGGCGGTATTGTTCTCGGAATCTGCGAGAGTCTTTGGGTCGCGGTACTGCCGGCGCTCTGGGCGCCCAGTCTCAGTTATCTCATCATTATCGCGGTGCTGTTG
>JAFKKL010000197.1:0-5333 GCA_017305595.1 Hyphomicrobiales bacterium
GTGGGGAACCGTGTTCTGGAGCGCGGTCAGCGGATTGATGCTGCTCGGCACCGGGCTCGGCGTCACCCACCTGATCGAGGACCTGTTCATCCGCAGCGAAGGGCTCGGCTGGTTCGGTGCGGCGCTCGCCGCCGCCGCGCTGCTGGCGCTGATCGTCATCGTCGCGCGCGAGGCGTTCGGGCTGGCGCGGCTCGCGACCATCGAGAAGCTGCACGAGCGTGCTGCTGCCACCATCGTCAGCGACAGCCGTCCCGACGCCGATGCCATCGTCAACGACTTGCTCAAACTCGCACACGGCAATCCGTCGCTAGCCCGCGCCCGCGCAACGCTGGCGAGCCATCGCGACGACATCATCGATGGTGCCGACATGCTGAAGCTCGCGGAGCGCGAGCTGATGACCCCGCTCGACCGCGAGGCGCGACGGTTGGTGTCGGTGGCAGCGCAGCGCGTTTCCATCGTCACCGCGATCAGCCCCCGTGCGCTGATCGACGTTGCCTTCGTACTCGCAGCCGCGTTGCGGCTGGTGCGGCAACTGGCGCTGCTCTATGGCGGACGGCCCGGTACGCTCGGCATGATCCGCTTGATGCGGCATACCATCTCGCACCTCGCCATCACCGGCGGCATGGCGGCGAGCGACAGCCTGATCCAGCAGATGTTGGGCCACGGCGTCGCGGCAAAACTCTCGCAACGATTGGGCGAAGGCATTCTCAACGGCTTGCTCACGGCCCGGCTCGGGCTCGCCGCCATCGATGTGACGCGCCCGCTCCCATTCAACGCGTTGCCGCGACCGGCGCTCAGTGATCTCGCCAAAGACTTGCTGTCGAAGCGCGAGGACGACGCGCCAGCAGAACCGGCACGGATCAGCGAGCGTTGAGACCTTCATCCGCCAACAGATGCCAGCGATAGAATGGCGTATCCGGGAGCGGCGACAGGTCAGGTGTCCATCCGCTCAACTTGCCGACGGCATAGGTTTCCATCGCAATGCCGCGCCAGCTTCGGACGACATTCGCCAGCGGCTCGCGTTTCGCTGAGGTCAGCGCCCATAGCGGAGTATCGGCATCCGACTGGCGCACGACGTACAGGCCGGTGCGACCGCGAATGCGATCCATGCCGGGATCCTTGAAGCCGATGAAGCGCGCGCGCTCGTTGATCTCGATCACCGGGACGCGATCTTTCAACTCCCAGCGCAGCATCGCGTAGGTGCGATAATCGGTGGTCGCGATCCACGTTGCGCCAACCGCCTTCATCTCCGCCTCAACGCGCGCGGCGACTTGCTCGTAACCCGCCTCCGCGCCACCCGGATCGAGACGGCCGAGCCACGGCCTATCGGTCACCACGTAGTAGAAGAACGTCGCGATCACAATGGCGATGCCGGACACGACGGCAGCCGTAGCCCATGCAGCGGTGGATTTCGCCAATCGCGATTTGTGCGCGCGCAGCCACCAGACGTTGATGGCGGTCGCGGCAAAGCCGATCGGCCACATGAACATCGGCCAGGTGTCGCCGATGCGAAGCCGCAGCGAGCGCCATAAGAAAAAAGCAAACGGGAGTGACACGGCGGTCGAGAGCAGGATCGCCACCCCGTCGCGCCGTCGATAGCCGCGCCATAGCGTGAAGCCGACGCCGGACAGCGCCACCGGAAACAACACCGGGCCGACAAGGCTGAACTGCAAGCCGATAAATTCACCGAACCTTGCCAGTGACAGCGGCGGCACGACGGTGGCGCGGACGAACTGGAACTTGAACGACGCCCAGTCGTGCATCGCGTTCCAGATCAAGACCGGCGAGAACAGCGCCAGCGCGATCAGCGCCGCCAGCCACGGATAAGGGCTGAGCAGCCAGCGTCGCCGCCAATCCGGCACCACAACGAAAGCGGCGACCGCAGGCAACAGCATCAGCGCGGTGAGTTTCGACAGCAACGCAAGCCCACCGAACACACCAGCCAGCAACCACCAGCGGCCGTCATCGGTTTCCGCGACGCGGACCAGCGACCACATCATCGCCACCGCGAACACGATCAGCGCGGTATCCGGCGCGACTTTCGCCATCAGCAATCCGTAATAGACGGCGGCCTCCGGCAACAGCACCGCCAGCACCACGGCCCGCCAGTCGCGCGTGATCCGTCGCACGATGTCGGCAAGCAAAAGCTGCGTGATAAACATCGCGACGATGCCGCCGAGGCGGACGCCGAGCGTGGTGTCGCCGAAGATCGCGGTGCCGAAGCGAATGAACCACGCGATCATCGGCGGATGGTCGAGGAACGACAGCACCCCCTCCTTCGACCAGGTCCAGTAGTAGGCTTCGTCCGTACGCAGATCGATGGCGCTGGCATAGATCACCCGCAACGCCGTCATCAACGCGATCAACAGCACCACGCCGGCAAGCTGGCGACGGTTGATGCTCGGCGCATAGGGCTGATCGCGATTGGAAGAGGCAGTGGTCATCGGGAGGCCGTTCCGGCACGCGTGCTATCCGGCCTTTCCGGGCTAGCCTGGCCGCTTTGTTTCCGACTCCGATAGCGGAGTCAATTGCACCGCACCCGCCCCCCGCTCAAGCAATCCGCGCCGGAACAACCCATGGCGTCCGGAAGCGAGGGCAACTAGTATCTTGGTGCTCTCCGGTATTCCCAGCCGACGATCTTGCCTCGCAACCCTCGGATCGCATGCTCACGTCCGCCATCGCCCCTTTTGCAAAACTTGGCCGCGGCATCGGCGTGCGTCAGGTTCGCCTGGCGTGCGGGCTCATCCTGTTTACCTACCTGATCAGCCACTTCCTCAACCACGCGCTCGGCCTCATCTCGCCCGAAGCGCTTGAGATCGGCGTGATTTATCACACCACCTTCTGGCAGTATCCGCCGATTGCGCTAGCCTTCTATTCCGCCGCCGTTGTTCACATGAGTCTCGGCATCTGGTCGCTCTACGAGCGGCGGGAATTCCGCTGGCGCAGCATTGAGCCGCTGCAACTGGCGCTGGGCCTGTGCATTCCGGTGATGATCATCTCGCACATCATCGGAATCCGTCTGAGCCAGACCTTGTACGATACCGAGAAACTTTATCCGCAGGTGCTCTACGTCAACTGGGTCGCGTCCTCGGGCCGGCTCTGGCTGATGCTGGGCGTTCTCAACGTCGCCTGGGTCCACGGCTGCATCGGCCTGTATCTCTGGTTGCGGCCAAGGGCCTGGTTCAAAGCGACCAAATCATTCTGGCTTGCCTGCGCGGTGCTGTTACCGACGCTCGCCATGCTCGGATTCTATCAAGGTGGGCGCACCGTCGAGCAACAAAGCCAGTCGCAACAATGGCGGGCCGACAACCTGATGCCGCCGCACGCCGATACGGCCCCTCATCAAGAGTTCCTCGATCAGATCGTCAATTATTTCCTGGCCGGATATCTGGGGCTACTCGGCCTGATGGTCGTCGGCCGTGGCGCGCGGCTGTTGCACGAACGGCACGGCGGCTTGATCGCCCTGTCGTATGACGACGGCAGGACAATCCGCGTGCCGAAGGGGCTGACCGTTCTCGAAGCCAGCATCCGTCACAAGGTACCGCATGCCAGCGTCTGCGGCGGCCGCGCGCGCTGCTCGACTTGTCGCATTCGGGTTACCAGCGGCCTCGATGCGCTGCCGCCGCCGTCGAAGCGTGAGACGTTCGTGCTCGACCGCGTCGGCGCCGCTGACGACCCGACGGTTCGTCTTGCCTGCCAGTTACGGCCGGAATCCGATCTGTCGTTCGCCCGCATGTTCTTGCCCCACGTTGCAGCAGCCGATCCGCGCCGCATCAACCCGCTGCGGACCGGTCAGGAACGCTACCTCGTCAGCATGTTCATCGATATGCGCGGCTCGACCAAACTCGCCGAGAAGCTATTGCCGTTCGATACGGTGTATATCGTCAACCAGTTCCTCAACGTGGTGTCGCAGGCGGTGACAGCGTCCGGCGGGCAACCCAACCAGTTCTATGGCGACGGCCAGTTGGCGCTATTCGGTCTTACCACTGATCCACAGACCGCCTGCCGACAGGCACTGCGGGCGGCGGCGCGGCTGGCCGCCAATGTCGACGATCTCAATCAGGTGCTGGTGCATGACGGCCGCGAGCCGATCCGCTTCGGCATCGGCATCCATGGCGGCGTGGTGATCGTCGGCGACATCGGGAACAGCGACCACATGGTCTTCACCGCGCTCGGCGACGCAGTGAACGTCGCCGCACGCTTGCAGGACATGACCAAGGTAGTGGGTTGCGAAACCATTCTGTCCGAGGAGGTTCATCAGCGAGCGGGGCTGCCGCCCGACGCCCTGCCGGCGCAGGATGCCGTCATTCGCGGCCGCGCCGGAACGATGCGTATCCACGCCGTGACCAAATCATCGGTGCTGGCTCGCCTGCTGGACAACAAGCCGGCGTCCCCTGCGCCGGTGATCGGCACCTGAGATCGACTTATCTTTTTGTTCGAGCATGATGTTTTCCTGTTGAGAATTTTCGTGGAAGCAAATGCTGCCTTGCAGCCAAACGGCATGCGCCGACGCTCATCGAACCCCTGTTCGAGCGGCAGACCGACCGCTGATAGCCCCATGCGCCGCCCCAAACCGCCCGGATGCGTTTGGGGCTATCAAGATCGTCATATTCCGCGTATCCTCCCCGCCGTCGGAAAAGCCGGTTTCCGGGGACCGACTGATTGTGATCGTTTTATCCTGCGGAGACGACCTAATGGCTAAAGGTACTGTGAAGTGGTTCAACCCGACCAAGGGCTACGGATTTATCCAGCCCAGCTCTGGCGGGAAGGACGTGTTCGTTCATATTTCGGCGGTGGAGAAGGCTGGGCTCTCGACGCTCAATGAAGGCCAGACTGTCGAATACGAAGAAGTCGCCAATCGCGGCAAGACCTCGGCGGAGCACCTGAAGGTCTGAACCTCGCGCGTCTCCTCGCATCGCATGTGTCGCATGACGGCCGGCGAGAACAACGCAAGGCGAGACGCAAATCAACTTCGAGCTAATGCTCTTTCGCTTCTGGACAAAGGGTCCGGTTCAATCGCTGTTGAACCGGACCCTTTTCCGTATCTGCATTGCTCTGTCTGCACCGGTCGCGCCGTGTTACGCACCGTCAGCGATTCGCAATAAAATAGGTCGCATTCAATCTTCCTTGACCCACGTCGCGACCGGCATCACATCCGGCTTCTGGCCATAGCCACGCGGCCATAGATCGACCACCCATTCAGCACGCGTCGCGCGTTCGACCAGCACCGCAGTGTTGTGCGGCGTCTGCAACGCTACCACGTTGCCGCGATAATGCGGATCGCCGACGGTGTGGAATTTCAACAGATTCCAACTCTGCAGGATCAGCAGAAG
>JAFKKL010000197.1:5372-15323 GCA_017305595.1 Hyphomicrobiales bacterium
AACGATGCCACGATCGAACCACACGACGGCCCTCTGCACCGCAGCGCGCTCCGCCGCCGCCGACGATCGCCCCGCGGCCATAATATGCGTCAACGTCCGTCGGTCGCCGGTCGCAAAACTGAACGTCTCGCGACGGCGGCAGACGAAGCCGTAGCACACCGTCATGCTGTTGGCCGATGGCGGGAAGATCGACACAGAACTGTAGAGCTGGGCGACCGGCGCACTGAGCGACGCCGCGTACGACGGCGCGCCGAAGCACACGACCGTGACGGCGACCGCCATGCAACGTCGCGTCCACCTGATTAGCACCGACAATCGACGTTGCGCGCGGCTTTGCCGTTTCGCCAGCATGACTGAAGCAGTTTCTCGAATAGCGGTCATAACCGAACGCTAGCGAAAGGCACCTCGCCTGCCAATATAGCCGCCGACCCTTTGCATCATTCGGATCGGGAACGTGGCATGGCTGCAATAGCCCGCCGCCTCCGCCGGCCGCCGCCACCCTTGCGATCCAATTTCCGGGACGCGAACAATGCCGCGACCTTTATCAGAACGGTTGCACGGGCGGCGCAACGCGGATCAAATGCCGCTTCGAATCCGCCGCAATGAGCGGAGCCGCCGGACCCGATCCGGCCTGAAAACAACGGTGCAGCGCGACCATGGAAAACGGTATCTTCGACGGCCTCAAGGTTCTGGATTGTGCAAGTTTCATCGCGGCGCCCGCAGCCGCGACGGTGCTGTCGGACTTCGGTGCCGACGTCATCAAGATCGAGCCGCCGGGCGCCGGCGATCCTTATCGCAACCTGCCGAACCTTCCCGGTTATCCCATCAGCGATCAGAACTATGCCTGGATGCTGGACGGGCGGAACAAGAAGAGCCTTGCGCTCGATCTCGCCAAGCCCGATGGCCGCGCCATATTGTATCGGCTGGTGAAGGAAGCCGATGTCTTCATCACCAACTTTCCCCCGGCGGTCCGCAAGCGGCTCGGCATCACCTATGACGATATCGCGCCACTCAACACGCGGCTGATCTACGCGTCCTTCACCGGCTACGGCGAGACCGGCGAGGAAGCCAACAAGCCCGGCTTCGACAGCAACGCATGGTGGGCACGCTCCGGCCTGATGGACCTGGTGCGCGCCGACGAGGAGACCACGCCGGCGCGCTCGGTGGCGGGCATGGGCGATCACCCCTGCGCCATGGCGCTTTACAGCGGCATCGTCACCGCGCTCTACAAGCGCGAGAAGACCGGCCAGGGCTCGCACGTCAAATCCAACCTGATGGCCAACGGCGTCTGGGCCAGCGGCGTGCTGGCGCAAGCCAAGCTGTGCGGCGCGCAATTCCAGCCGCGACGGCCGCGCGAACATGCGCTCAATGCCGTCACCAATCACTATCGATGTCGCGACGGCCGCTGGCTGATCCTCTCGCTGCTGAACGAAGAAAAACAATGGCCGGCGCTGGCACGCTGCCTTGGCCGGGAAGACCTTGCCGCCGATCCGCGTTTTGCAACGAAGGCCGATCGCCATGCGCGGTCAGTGGAATTGATCAAGATCTTCGACGGCATTTTCGCCTCTCGCGATCTCGCGGAATGGCGCACCGCGCTCGACGGCAACGGCCTGGTGTTCGGCGTCGTCGGCATCCTCGATGACATTCCGCAGGATCGGCAGATGCGCGAGAATGACGTGCTGATCCCGTTCGCAGGCGAGACCACGCTGACCATCAACAGCCCGATCTGGATCGACGGCAGTAACAAGAGGCAGCCTCGCCTTCCGCCAAAGGTCGGCGAGCACAGCGACGAAGTGCTGCGGCAGGCGGGCTACGCCGAGGACGATATCCGCAACCTGCGCAGCTCCGGTGTCATCGGATAAGGTACTTTCAGGTGAGCATGATGAATGCACCTAATGGCGCATCCAAAGCCAGCCAAGCAAGATGATCGCAACTGCAGCGATCACCGCCCAGGTGCTGAGGCGAATGTTGCTCCCGACCTGTCGCGCGTCTTCATTTTGCGCGATCTGGCGATCGCGTTGCTTTGAGTCCTGCTCGACGCCGCTCATCGCCGTGTTCTCCCGCAGATGAACCAACGAAGCACATGCCCATACGTTCCGAGTGATCCGCACCACCTATCACCTGACACGACATCCCCTTCGCGCACGTCCAGGACTGGAAGCTGCGATCTGTGGCGCCCCGAGCATGTTTGTCGTAACAATGTGCACCCCAACCGTCATAGTACTCGGTCCCAAGCAGCGCCGTATCGCCGCGCAATTGCGGCCGGCTGGAGAAGCCGCGCGAAAAATCCGGTGCGCGTCCGTCACGGAAGGCTTTCAGAATATCGCGCCGGCGCGGTTGATCGCCGATGAAGTGCGGCGAAGCGGGTACGTTCGCAACACTGGTTGGCGCGAGCGACACCCAATCGACGCCCGGAAAATGAAAACCGCCGATGCCGCGGGTTTGATGACACCCCGCGCAAGTGATGTCGTTCAATCGCCGCTCGAAGCCACTGACCGAGCGAATGCTCTCGAACGCGACACCACCTTCCGCCGCTTTCTTCAACGCGGCGACGACATCGCGCGTTTTGAATGCAGCGTGTCTATCGAGGCTGGAAGATTGAACCAATCCGAATTCCGGCTGCATGTTCGATTTCACGAAACCCACCGGCGTTGAGGCAATCACCGAGCGCGCGAGAAATTTCTCGGGCACGAGAAGTGTGCCACGGTCGAATGCGCTGAGATGCTCGGATTGCGACAGCCATTCCGCGAATTCGACCTTAAGGTTGGCATCCTTAAGAATGCGCTTGCGATCGATCTGGTTTTCCAGTGGTGCCTCGTCGAACTTTCGCGCCGCGCGATCGTATCGGAAAACCTTCATCAGATAATCCGTTCGGAATGCATGCGCTTCCGACTTCGGCTGATGCCCGACCTGCAAATTCAGTTCGAGCCGGATCAGTTGCGACGGTTGAAGCAACGCAAGCGGCCCGTCAGCTTCGGTCAAACGGCGGACGAGCGCGACTCCCGTCAACGCTTCATTCTTCATCGCCAGCCATCGCCGCGCGACGTCCGCGCAGGCGGCATCGCGCGATGTGACGGTGTCGGTCGGATTTGCAGCAGCCAGCACGACATTCAAGGTCATCGGCAAACGGACAGCTTCGCCCGCACGAGGTTCAGTTCGCACCAATCGATAGATCAGCCGGATCTCGCCGCAGGTCTCCGGCGAGACGAATGCCCGATCCATTCGATTGATGATTCCCGCCAGCGCGAAACGCGTGCGCGCTGAATAGAGCAAATCGCGATCGAACAATTGCAAGTAATTTCGATCGCTGGCATCGCCCGATTGATCCGAAAGCTCTGTACGATACTGCACGGCATACGCATCCATATCGCGATCGATTGGCAGCCGGACCAGCCGCATCACCGGGAGCGCAAAGAGTTCGTCGTTCGGCAAATTCGCGTTCGCCGACCCACCGGGATCAAGCATCCGACGTAGGCTGAATCCACTGGCCGCCTGCGGCAGATCGAGTTCGCGCAACGCAGCCGCATCGGTGATGGCGGTGCCGTCGGTCAGCGCATCACCGAAGGCGGATTGCACGCCGCCGCTCAGCAGAAGAGCTGCGAACGCCAATCCAACATAGCGCAAGATGTTTCGCGGCGACTTCATCCAGCAGCGCCTTCCAATGGCAACGCCGGAGACAAATCTAGAGCCTTTCCGGCTCTGACGATATCAGAACCGGCGCTTCATAGCTTCGCGGAGACGAAGGCGCCGCGGCTTATCGCCCGACGATCAGGCCCTTGCCGGTTACAACCACCCAGCGGCCATCCTGCTTGCGGATGGCATCGACGCGACCGAGGCCCGGCAGCGGATCGCCAGCATACACCTCGTAGAGCCCATCGCGTCCCTCAACCAGTGCGCCACCGTTGCCGACGTTGCGAATGCGCCAGCCGACGACAGTAGGCAGCCGATGAGCCTCGGGCGTCCTGTTCGGCGCAGCCACCGGCGTCGGAATCGAGGCCGTGGTCTCCTTCGCGTTTTCCTTGGCGGCAGCCGGCGCGGCGGGCGTGACAGCGGCAACACGGAGTTTCTCGACAGTCTCGCTGAGCTTGGCGAGCTTGGCCGCGGGCTCGACCTGCGCCTTCTCGACCTTCTCGACCCGGTCGGTGATCTTCGCCAGTTGGGAGGCGTCCGACTTGGCGGAACGCTCGGCGCTCGCCTTCAATGCAGCGACTTCGGCGTTGAGCTTTCCGATCGTCTCATTGAGCGCTTGAACCTGTTGCTGCGTGACCGAATTGCTCTTGTCGACCGAGCGGTGTCCGAACGCGGCTGTCGCCAACGATCCACCGACCACGCCCGCAACCGCTGCTAGTGCCAGGATTGCGGCCATCGCGCCAAACCGGCGCTTGCCGAATAAACCAGGCTTTGCCGCCCCCTGAGCGGCGGCAGCTTCCTCGCCCCGCGCATTCCAATCGCCATCGCGCGTCGGGGGCAGCACCATGATGTGGCTGCCGGTCGTCTTCGCCGCTGGCTGCTCGGCTGCGGCAGACTTAGCTTCACTCTTGGCCTCACCCTTGGCTTGCCCCTCGGACGCGACCGACTTGTCCTGTCCCGCGGTTGCGTCCGACGATGCCGCGACGGACTCGGCAGGCTTGGCATTGGCGGACTCGGAATTGGCGGTGACGTCATTGACAGTAGGCTCAATGCGATCGTCTCGATTCTGATCGGCCATGTGTTCGCTCACGGGTCTGAAATCCTCGAAAGATTGACAATTTGGTAACCATCATTGCTTGCCAAATGGTTACGAATGACTGTGCCGTAATTATGGATGGCGCTACCTGACTGCGAGCTGAACGACCGCCCGCAGCTCTCCGCCCATGCCTCTAACCTCTTCTTTTGTCGGGATTTCTTTCCGCGACCGGTTTCCCCTTTGTCTGGACACGCTATAACATCCTCCGGGTAAGCGGCACGAAGGCCCGGACGCAAGTCTCGTCGTCCCGGGCCACGGCACCGCCGAGCCACGTTGCAAACATGACACCGGCACACGCCTCGCACGGCGCCTCATCAGGGGGAAGCATGAAACTTTACGATTCCATCGGACCCAATCCACGTCTCGTGCGCATGTTCATTGCTGAAAAGGGTCTGAGCATTCCGACCCAGACCGTCGATCTACGCGGTGGCGAGAACCGTCAGCCGGCGCATCTGGCGCGCAACCCGCACGGCCAGATGCCGACGCTCGAACTCGACAACGGCAGCTATCTCGCCGAGGTCACCGTGATCTGCGAATACCTTGAGGAGAAACATCCCGCGCCGGCGATGATCGGAACCACGGCCGAGGAACGCGCCGAATGCCGGATGTGGACGCGCCGCATCGACCTCAACATCTGCGAACCGCTGACCAACGGCTTTCGTTTCAGCGAAGGACTGAAACTGTTCCAGAACCGCATCGTCTGCGTGCCGGAAGCTGCGCCCGGCCTAAAGAAGATCGCCGCCGATCGTCTCCGCTGGCTCGATGGCCAGATGAAAGGCAAGGAATATGTCTGCGGATCGCGCTTCACGCTCGCGGACATGGTGCTGTATTGCTGGCTCGACTTCGGCGGGCAAGTGGGCCAGCCTCTCGATGAGGCCAACACCAATATTGCCGCGTGGTTCAAGCGCGTCGCCGAGCGGCCGTCCACAAAGGCGTAATATCATCACGAGGCGATCCTGCGCGGATCCGGCCCGCGCAGGATCAAGCGATGAAAACACTACAGCACCAGCGGTGCATCCGGCAGTTCGTTGCGGCCACCGCGACCTTTCGGGAAATGTGTCGCGAGATGCTTGGTGACCGCCTGGACGCCGGCGATCACGCCCTGCTCGAAATGGCCTTTGCCGAACTCAATCTCCATTGCCGTGCATATTTGTTGCCAGACGGCATGGCCGACCGCCGCATCGATGCCACGGTCGGCGATGATTTCGACATTGCGATCCGCCAGCAGCACGTAAATCAACACACCGCTGTTATGCGCGGTATCCCAGATGCGCAGGCGTGAGAACAGATCCATCGCCCGCTCGCGCGCCGGCTGATCGCGAAACAGAGGACGGCCATCGAGCGCGCCTTCGACAACAAATCGAATCTGCCCTGCGTGGGTCGCCTCGCTCGCCTTGATGGCCTGCTCGATCGCGTCCAGCGACGCCCTCGGAAACGCCCGGTTGACGCGCGAGCGATTGGCGAGGAGGTGCTTGCCGATCCGTGCGATGCCCATCGTCACCACCTCCCCGACGCGCCGCCGCCGCCGAAGCTACCGCCTCCGCCGCTGAAGCCGCCACCACTCGATCCGCCGGACCAACCGCCACCGCTGCCGCCGGACCAGCCGCCTCGCCCACCACCCGACGATACGACGCTGTCACCAACCAATGTAAAGACGAAGGCGATCGCACCGATAATCGCCGCAACCGCTAGCGTCCCGGCGAGGAACCAGATCACCAGCCCGACTAGGCCGCCGGTGACAGCGGCTCCCAACAATCGGCCAAAGATGCTGCGGAAGATGCCGCCGAACACCAGCACGGCGAAGAATGCGACCGGGCCAATGGATTCGAGGTTATCGAAAATATTCGTGCTTTGTTGCCGGCGCTTCGGTTCCGGCAGCGGTTCGCCGTCGATCACGCCGATAATGCGATCGACGCCCGCCGAAATGCCGCCGGCGAAATCGCCCTGACGAAATTTCGGCGTGATGATCTCGTCGATGATGCGCTTCGACGTCACGTCGGTCAGCGCGCCTTCGAGACCGTAGCCGACCTCGATGCGCAGCCGCCGATCATCCTTGGCGACGACCAGGATCGCGCCATCGTCAATCTTCTTACGTCCGATCTTCCACGCTTCCGCGACCCGGATCGAGAACTGCTCGATGGTTTCCGGCTCGGTGGTCGGCACGATCAGTACGGCGATCTGGCTGCCCTTGCGCTGCTCGAATGCTTGCAAGGTGCCGTCGAGAGCCGCGACCTGCTCCGATGTCAGCGTCCCGGTCTGATCGACGACGCGGCCGGTGAGCGGCGGGACGGCGACATCGGCAACCGCGACGACGGCCCAGCACAGCATCCAAGCCAGCAGGGCCGCCGCGACCGTTTTGATCGCTGTCATGCGCAATCCGCCGGCTTATTTGGCCGGCGCGGGCGTCGGGGCAGGCGCTGGTGCTGGCGTCGGCGCCGGATTGAAGTCGACCTTCGGTGAGGTCGAGATCGCCTTCTCGTTATCAACGGTGAAGTTCGGCTTCTCCTTGTAGCCGAACATCATCGCCGTCAGGTTCGACGGAAACGAGCGCACCGTGACGTTATATTCTTGTACGGACTTGATGTAGCGGTTGCGCGCCACGGTGATGCGGTTCTCGGTACCTTCGAGCTGCGACATCAAATCGCGAAACAGCGCATCCGATTTCAGTTGCGGATAGTTCTCCGTCACCACCAGCAGACGCGACAACGCACTGGAGAGTTCACCCTGCGCTTGCTGGAATTTGTTGAACGCGGCCGGATCGTTGAGCGTTTCCGGCGAAGCCTGAATGCTGCCGACCTTGGCACGCGCATTGGTGACGCCGAGCAGCACGTCCTTTTCCTGCTGCGCAAAACCCTTCACCGAATTGACGAGGTTGGGAACGAGATCGGCACGACGTTGATATTGATTCACGACCTCCGACCAGCTCGATTTGATCTGCTCGTCCTGACTCTGGATCGCGTTGTAACCGCAATTGGTCAGGCTTAGTGTCGCCAAAGCCGCCAGGACGGTGAGAAGCCGACGCATCAATATCTCCTGTCATGTCGCCACAAGGAAGCGCCAAGCCGGCGCGTCGCGAGACGCGCAGCAAGCACCTTGAGCATACCTCAAACCGCGACGAACGCCATGCTTGGCGGCTTACGGTGAAGTTCTACCGCTCTCTCAACCGTTCGCGGCCCGCTTCTCCGCATCGCGGATCGCCTGCCAGATCTTGACCGGCGACAACGGCGTATCGAGCGTCGTGATGCCAAGCGGCGCCAACGCGTCCATCACACCGTTGGTGATGCAGGGTGGTCCGCCGATCGCGCCGGATTCGCCGCATCCCTTGGCGCCAAGCGGATTGGTCCGGCACGGCGCGGAACCGTCGAGCGTCACTTCGATCGCCGGCATATCGCTGGCGCGCGGAATGCAGTAATCCTGATAGCTCGCGGTGAGAAGCTGGCCATCCTGATCGTAGGCAACGGTTTCGTACAGCGCCTGACCGATGCCCTGCGCCACGCCGCCATGCACCTGACCGGCGACCAGCATCGGATTGACCGCGACGCCGACATCATCGACCGTCGAATAGCGCACCACGCGGGTCATGCCTGTCTCCGGATCGATCTCGACCTCGCAAATATGAACGCCGTTCGGCCAGCTCGGCCCGTCGACCTCGCCGGTGCTGTCGACGCTCAGCCGCGCATTCCGTTCCGCCTTCGCGATGTCGAACAAGCCGATGCGACGGTCAGTGCCCACCACGGTGAGCCAGCCGTCGCCGTATTCGATGTCCTCGACCGCGGCTTCCAGCAGATGCGACGCCTTCTCGCGCGCCTTGGCGATCATGTCCGCTGACGACACCGCAACCGCGGTGCCGCCGACAAACAGCGAGCGCGAGCCGACGCTGCCATACCCCTGTGCCAGATCGGTGTCGCCCTGCACCACGTCGATCTTGTCGATCGGAATCCCGAGCGAGGACGCTATCATCTGCGAATAGCTGGTCTCCAGTCCCTGCCCCATCGCCTGCGTTCCGGAATGCAGCACGACGCGGCCCTCGGCCGTCGCGTGCAGGCTGACCTTCTCGCTATGCGCACGGCCACCGGTCCACTCGATGTAGCTGGTCAGACCACGGCCATAGAGCAGACCTTTCTTCTTCGCGGCTTTCTTGCGCGCGGCGAAGCCATCCCAATCGGATTGTTCTGATGCGCGCTCGAGCATGTGCGCAAAGGCGCCGCTGTCGTACACCTGACCTGCGGCGTTAGTGTAGGGCAGTTGATCCGAATTGATGAAGTTGACCTTGCGGATCTGGCGCGGGTCCATATTGAGTTGCCGCGCAGCGGCATCCATCAAACGCTCGACGACGAACACCGCTTCCGGCCGACCGGCACCGCGATAGGCGCCGACCGGCGCGGTGTTGGTCATCACCGCCTTGACGTCGAAATGGACCAGCGGAAGATCGTAGACGCCGGTGGCGACGAATGGCCCAAGCACCAGCGGAATGATGACGCCTGCGCCTGCGAGATACGCACCAGTGCCGCCGAGCGAACGCACCCGATAGGCCAGCACGCGCCCCTTCGCATTGAGAGCGAACTCAGCCGTCGAGGTCAGATCGCGGCCGTGGGTGCCGCCGACGAATTCGTCGGTGCGGTCGCCACGCCAGCGCACTTTGCGATTGAGCTTCACAGCCGCGTAAGCAACGAGGCCGTCTTCCGGATAAAGGCCCGTCTTCTGTCCGAAGCCGCCACCCATATCGCCGACCTTGACGTGAATGCTCTCTTTCGACCGCTTCAGGATTGCATCGGCGAGAATGTCGCGGGTCGACGTCGGCGTCTGCGATTGCACATGCACGACCAGCCGCCCCGATGATTTCTCGATCTCGGCGATAGTGCCGCGCGGCTCCATCGCGGACGGCACCAGCCGTTGACTGGCGACATCGAGCTTCACGACGTGCTTGGCGGTTGCAAAGACTTTTTCCACCTTGGCGGCATCGCCGTAGCTCATCGCCGCGACGATATTGTCCGGCGCCTCCTGCCACGCGCGCGCTGCGTCGGGCGCAATCGCAGCGACCGGATCGACTACCGACGGCAGCACGTCGTATTCGACGACAATGGCTTCCATCGCCAGCCGCGCCGCATCCGGCGTCGTCGCAACCACCGCCGCGACCGGCTCGCCGGTGAACCGCACGACCTCATGCGCCAACAGCCGCCGCGGCGGCAGCAGCATCTCCGAACCATCAGGTCGCTTGAAGATCG
>JAFKKL010000198.1 GCA_017305595.1 Hyphomicrobiales bacterium
GGCATCGCCCTTTATGGCGGGCAGCCGGTGAACGGCGCAACGAAACCCCTGCGGCCGGTGGTCGCCGCCGAGGCCCGGATCGTCCAGGTGCGCCGGGCCAAGGGAGGCGAAAGCGCAAGCTATGGCGCGCATGCCATGCTCGCGCGCGACACCAGGATCGGCGCATGCGACGGCATCAACGTCGTGGACGAGACGGCGTTGAGTTTGCCGTCGGTGCCCTTGAGGGTGGATTTCTCGACGTGGGTGGCGCTACGCGACCGCAGGTAATAGGTGGTCTTGAGACCGCGCGTCCACGCGAGGCGATACAGTGCATCGAGTTTCTTGCCCGAAGGGTTGGCGATGTAGAGGTTGAGCGACTGCGCCTGATCGATCCACTTTTGCCGACGCGCCGCCGCCTCGATCAACCATGAACAGTCGATCTCGAAGGCCGTCGCATACAGCGCCTTGAGATCATCCGGAATGCGGTCGATGGCGCCGATGCTGCCGTCGAAGTATTTCAGGTCGTTGACCATCACCTCGTCCCAGATGCCGCGTGACTTCAGGTCGCGGACGAGAAGCTCGTTCACGACGGTGAAATCGCCGGACATGTTGGATTTGACGTAGAGGTTCTGGTAAGCGGGCTCGATCGACTGCGCCACGCCGCAGATATTGGAGATGGTCGCCGTCGGCGCGATCGCCATCACATTGGAATTGCGCATTCCGGTCGTTTTGACGCGAGCACGCAAGGTCTCCCAGTCTCGCGTGGCGGAGCGGTCGAGATCGAGCGCGCCACGGGCATCGGCCAGCCGTTCGATGGAATCCAGCGGCAGAACCCCCTGGCTCCACAGCGACCCGTCGAATGATGGATAGCGGCCGCGCTCGGTGGCGAGATCGATCGATGCCGAGATCGCATGGAAGGAGATCGCTTCCAAGCTGGTGTCGGCAAAAGCCACGGCGGCCTCTGACGCCATCGGGATGCGCAGCGCCTGAATGGCATCCTGGAATCCCATAAGACCGAGGCCGACTGGGCGGTGCTGCAAGTTTGAGCGGCGGGCTTCCGGAATCGTGTAGAAGTTGATGTCGATGACGTTGTCGAGCATCCGCATGGCGGTCGCGATGGTGCGCTTCAAGCGAACATCGTCGAGTCCACCGTCGGCGATGTGGTTGAGCAAGTTGACGGAGCCGAGGTTGCATACCGCCACTTCGTCGTCCGAGGTGTTCAGCGTGATCTCGGTGCAGAGGTTGGACGAGTGAATGACGCCGATATGCTGCTGCGGCGAGCGCAGGTTGCAGGGGTCCTTGAACGTGATCCACGGATGCCCGGTTTCAAACAGCATCGTCAGCATCTTGCGCCACAAGTCGGTGGCGCGGATAGTCTTGAAGATGCGCATTTCGCCGCGTTGGGATTTGGCCTCATAGGTCGCGTAGCGTTCCGCGAACGCCTTGCCATAGAGATCGTGCAGGTCAGGGGTTTCATCCGGCGAGAACAGCGTCCATTCGCCATCCGCTTCGACGCGTTGCATGAACAGATCTGGCACCCAGTTGGCGGTGTTCATGTCATGGGTGCGGCGGCGATCGTCGCCTGTGTTCTTACGCAGGTCGAGGAATTCCTCGATGTCGATGTGCCATGTCTCGAGATAGGCGCACACCGCGCCCTTGCGCTTGCCGCCTTGATTGACGGCGATAGCGGTGTCGTTGGCGACCTTGAGGAACGGTACCACGCCCTGGCTTTCGCCGTTGGTGCCCTTGATATGCGCGCCGAGGCCGCGCACGCGGGTCCAGTCGTTGCCGAGACCGCCGGAATATTTCGCCAGCAGCGCGTTGTCCTTGATCGACTTGAAGATGCCGTCAAGATCGTCCGCCACCGTGGTCAGGAAGCATGAAGACAGTTGGGGCCGCAGCGTTCCGGAATTGAACAGCGTCGGCGTCGAGGCCATGAAGTCGAACGATGACAGCAGATTGTAGAACTCGATGGCGCGGGCCTCGCGATCGATTTCGCGGATCGCCAGCCCCATGGCGACGCGCATGAAGAACGCCTGCGGCAGTTCGATGCGATTGCCGCCGGTGTGAAGGAAATAGCGGTCGTAGAGCGTTTGCAGGCCAAGGAACTGAAAGGCGAGATCGCGCTCGGGCTTCAAGGCGGCCGCGATCCGCTTGAGATCGAAGCGGCCGAGATCCGGATCGAGCAGTTCGGCCTTGATTCCTGCCTTGATATAGGCGGGGAAATATTCGGCGTAGCGGGTGGTCATGTCCGCCTGCGACGCGCTGGTCGGCACGCCATGGACGAACGACAGGACCTCGGTGCGGAGCTTGTCGAGCAAGAGGCGCGCGCTGACGTACGTGTAGTTCGGCTCCTGCTCCACCAGCGTGCGTGCGGCCATGACGCTGGCCAGCGCCAGTTCATCCTGGCTGATGCCGTCGTAGAGGTTGCGATAGGTCTCGGTAAGCACCGGCGCAGGATCGACACCATCGAGATCGGCGCAGGCTTCCCGCACGATGAGCGCCACGCGCGCGTCGTCGAGCGGCGCAAGCACTCCGTTCGCCAGTCTGACATGGAGCGCAGGCCCTTTGGAGGCTTGCGCGGTCTTCGCGGCTTCAGCCTCAGTGCGCCGTTTCGCCCGCTCCTCGCGATACAGCACGTAGGCGCGCGCCACCTTGTGGTGCTCGCTACGCATCAGAGCGAGTTCGACCTGATCCTGCACGTCTTCGATATGAAACGTGCGCCCGTCGCCCATTCGCCGGGTGAGGGCGCCCACGACTTCCCCGATGAGCTTTTCAACCGCTTCATGCACGCGGCGCGAGGCGGCCGCGGTGTTTCCTTCCACCGCGAGGAACGCTTTGGTCATTGCAACGGAAATCTTGCTGGCATCGAACGGCGAGACCGTGCCGTAGCGGCGGATGATCTGCATGCCGGGCTCGGCCGTCGGCTTGATCAGGGACTCGGGACGCAACTGAATGAGCGGAAGATCGGTCGCGCGTTCGCGATCAAGAGACAAAGACATCGGCAAGCCCCGTAGCGTTGGTCGGTTATCGTGGGGGCTGAATGTGAGCAGGCGCCGGATCGCATGCCGACATCGGCGTCGGCCATGACAAGCAAGCGACCTCCGGACACCCCGCCCGTGGACGTTCTGGTGTCGCGGCAGGTCTCCTGGCTCGCAGGTCGTCGTCGCGCCCGGTCTTCCCAACGCGGAATGCACGCGTCAGTGACGTAAAAATCGGGCGAAACTCACTGCTTACAGTTGCGGGGGCAGCGCCGGAATCGTGCGCAAAGCGCAGTTCACCGACTTCCCTCTTAGCCACCAAATCTTGCGATCCGGTAGAACCGTGACGTCTATATGTGGTAATATTCGTCGGAAGGTGTCAATGGCCTCCTGAGCCATCCTCAAAATAATCACCGTGTTATTCCGCAGAATTGCATCCCTGTCGATGGAACCTCACAGATGTCGCAACATCGGTGTGATGTCGCCATTCATGCTTCCGAACATCACGATCTCGGCGGCCGGTATTATACGCCGGGTGATCGCGATATCAGGTTTGAAGCGGATAAGCGGAGCGACTTCGCGATCCTGCGGCTTGTCGCTCGCTGCAAGTCCGGCGGCAACGCGGATGCGATCGGCCTCCGGACGATTCTGGCTCATCTTGCGCTTGCCCTCAAACCGCGCGACTGGAATGCGGACGTCGACGATGCCGCGTAATTGCGCGGCGATGAAGTCTGCGGGCGCATAGCTGACGGTCCACGGCTCTGTGTGGGATTTTTCGTGCCGGTGGGTCACGTGCGTCACCGCGTCAAGCAGACGTTCCGACTCCTGGAAGAACTCAACCGGCCATATGCGTGCACGGCGATGTAATTCTAGGTCGGCACCACCTTTCCGGTCTCTTGCTCGGTCGCATACCACGACGGCGTCACATAAGCTTCCGGACCGGTGAAAATCGCCAAGGCTTCGCCGGCGGGTGCAGGACGCCACTGCGGATTGGCTTTCGCCATGTGACCGTAAACCTCGCCGTAGTCGCCCTCGGTCTCATCAAGAAACAGCGGCAGCGGCGTCGCGACGGGGCCATCGGCGGTTGCCGTCACCAGATTCGCCAGACGCGCGATGCGGATCGTCGCGTGGATACTTTCGATGTCGTTGTCTTTGAAGGCTGGCGGCACATGCATGGTGGTTCTTCGATGCTGATTTCGGTACAAACAATCTGACCTATCCAGAACAGCCAGTTTTGTGCGATTCTTATAGTCCAGTCAGAATCCGCTGACCGAACGCGGCTTGAGCCGGTCGGCCGCTTCCGCAAATGGCCTACAGCCGTGCTCGATCTGGCCCGGTTCAAGAGCGGCGTAACCCATCACGACGCCTGACATATCGGGACGGCGTTCCGGATGACACAGATCGAACAGGGGCGAGATCGGATAGATGCCGACGCCCTTCGCGCGCGCTGCCTCTGTCAGCATCGCTTCGGACTCGCGCGGCAGATCGCGGAACCAGACTACCAGGTCCTGGCCGGCGGCCGCACCGGCGATGTGAATGCGATCGCGGAATCTACGATGCAAAGCATCGAGCAAGGTTTGCCAGCGTTCTCCGTTGCGGCGTCGGACGTGCCTGATATGGCGCTCATAAGCGCCGTTTTCGAGCATCATGCAAGCGCGTCCTGCTCGATCAGCGGTGTGTGCCGATCCATGGCCTGTTTGCCCGAGGCGAACACGAACTGAAGTTGCGGAGGTACCACCAGATAGCCAAGCCGCAGGGTCGATGAGAGGGTTTCGGAGACGGTGCCGAGATAGATGAGGTTCTCGCTTCCCGCGGCCGCATGCAGCGGGGCACCGGCTTGGTATCGTAACGAAACTCGCCGTCGTAATCGTCCTCGATGATGCAGGCGTCGTATTTCCTCGCCCAGGCGAGCAACTGATGGCGCCGCGCTATCTGCATCACGCCGCTAAGCGGAAACTGATGCGATGGCGTCACGTAGGCGAGCTGCGCTGCGGTCTTCGTAAGCTCGCGGGTATCCAGTCCGTCCTGGTCAACCGCGATCGGCACCGCAGTGGCGCCGGTTGCGGAAAACGCCTCCCGTGCCATCAGGCACCCGGGGTTCTCGATCAGGAAACGATCGCCGGGATCGAGCAGGAGGCGGGCACACATACACAGCCCCTGCTGCGAGCCGGTAACGATGACGATCTGGTCGAGATCGTATCGGAGAGCTCTGCTACGCCACGGATAACCCTGCAACGCCAGCCGAAGCCGTTTCGCGCCGAGCGGATCATCATAGGCCTGCCATATGGGTCGGCGTGTGACTGCCGCAACGACGTCTCTCTTCCACGCCAGCACGGAAAGTCGGGTGCGGACAAATGTCCATATTGGAAATCTGCCGAGAGATTGCGCCGCGGAGATTCGTCGGTGCGTGGAACGACTCGTTCAATCGCTCGCCATAATGCGCCAGCCGTATCGCATTTGGCGCACGTCGCGACCTGTTGTGTCCACGTCCGATATTGGTCACGGCCACGCACGGTCGGGCGCCGTGACGAATCTCGATGAAACCTTCGGCCGCAAGTTGCTAGTAGGCGACGGTCACCGTCCCGCGCAGTCGTCGGGTTCGCTGGCCAGCGCCCGGGAAGACGGCAACGCCATCGGTTCTCCGCGAGGAGATTGCGTGTTGACTCTCAGAATATTTGATCACAATATGTGATCAAATATTGTTGGGAGAAAACGTTGCCGACCTTGCGCAGCATTGAAACTGTGGCGGTGGAACTGCCGACCCGCCGTGTTCACAAGTGGACGGGTTTGACCGAGCCCATCGGGCGTTACCTTCTCGTCAAGGCGACGGACAGCGACGGCCGTGTCGGTTGGGGCGAGGCCCCGGCGCTGAAGGACTGGGGCGGCGAATTCGGCCGTTACTTCGGAGAGAGCATTCTCGTCGCGGATCTCATGATCCGCCAATATCTTGCGCCCGCGCTGATCGGTCTTGAGCTGGGCAATCCGGCGGAACTGCATGCGCGCATGGATGCGCTGGTGAAGGGCTATCCCTACTCGAAGGCGGCGGTCGAGTTTGCCTATTACGATCTGACCGGCCGTTGGCTCAACGTCTCCGTCTCGACGTTGCTGGGTGGAAGGTTGCGTTCGAAGATTCCGGTGACGCATTCGATCGGCCTGCTGTCGGTGAAGGAAGCGGAAGAGGAAGCCGGAAAAGTCGCGGCCGAAGGCATCAGGACCATCAAGATCAAGATCGGCGTTGACCCGAAGCGTGATATTGAGGTGGTTCGTGCGGTGCGTGGCGCAGTTGGCGATGATGTCGAACTCTGCGTCGATGCCAATGAGGGATACAAGACGCCGGGCGAAGCGATCGCCACGGTACGGGCGATGGAAAAATTCTCGCTCAAGTACGTTGAGCAGCCGGTCATGGGCATCGAGCGCATCGCCGAAGTCGCGCGCGCGATCGATCAGCCGGTGATGGCGGACGAATCCGCGTGGAATGCCCATGATGCCATCCAGATTGCGGAGCGGCGCGCGGCGCAGATCGTATCGATCTACACCACCAAGCCGGGCGGCTTGTACAGGGCGATGGAGGTCGGTGCAGTTTGCCGCGCGGCCGGCATCATCTGCAACGTCAACGGCTCGGTGGAAACCGGCGTCGGCAATCTCGCGAATGTGCATCTCGCGGCGTCTTGTCCCGCCGTCGTGCTGTCGAACGTCGTGCCCGTCTCGACGCCAGCGAGCCATCAGTCCGGGCAGATCGGTGGCATTTATTATCGCGACGACCTGATCAAGGAGCCGATGCGGCTGGTCGATGGCGCCATCGAGGTGCCGACCGGGCCGGGCATGGGCATCGAGGTCGATCAAGCCAAGGTCGACCAATATCGCATCGCGCTGTGATCAGGCACGCAAGGGGAATTCGGGAATGCGTCAGGAAATTCTAGTCAAGCAAAGCGAGGCGATGGCGAAACATGGCTGGGATGCCATCGTCTCATGTTCGCCGGAAAATTTCGCCTATGCCACGGGATTCGTGGTGCCTTCGCAGCCATTGTTGCGCCACCGGCACGCGATGGTCATCGTCAAGGCGGATGCCGCCGGTTCAATTTTCAGCGTCGATATGGAAGAGACCACGGTTGCGCGAAACGATCCGACGTCGCCCGTCGTGATCTGGAAAGAGTTCTCGGAAGACCCGATGCGGGTGTTGGCCGATCATCTGTCGACGCTCGGTCTTGCTCGGTCGAAGATCGGTATCGAGCTGGATTATCTGCCGGCGGGAGATTTCGCGCGATTGCAGAAATTCTTGCCGGAGGCTGTTTTCGAGGGGGCCGAGCACGTGCTGTCGCGGTTGCGGCAGATCAAGACCAAGGACGAGGTCGCGCTGTTGCGCAGGCTTTCGCGGATTGCCGATCAGGCGATCGGTGATGCGCTCGGCGCGGTGCGGGCAGGCGACAGCGAACTCGATATTGCGGCCCATCTCACGCGCAACATCTACGAACTCGGCGCGGAGCACTTCAAGCTTCTGATCGTAGCAACTGGTGAACGCAGTCAGCTTCCCAATGTCGGTCCGACCGATCGGAAGCTTCGGCGTGGCGACGTGTGCCGGGTCGAGATATTCTCCGTGATCGGCGGTTATCAGGCCGGCGTCTGTCGCACCGCCTACGTCCAGGAACCGCCGCCGATGGCGGAAGATATCTGGAAGTTGATGGTCGATTGCAAGTACCGGATTCTCGAGCAGGTCAAGCCGGGCGCCGATTGCCATGCGATCTATCTGGATTTTGTCGAGCAACTGAAGAAGCACAATCTGCCGCCGATCTCGTTCGTCGGCCACGGCATCGGATTACATCTTCACGAAGATCCTTATCTCGGCGAGACGCCGCTGCTCGGTCAGCCCGGAAAGTCGGCGGCGCTTGAAGCCAACATGGTGCTTGGGTTCGAGCCGCTCTGCTATCGCACGGGTTACGGTTTCGGGGTGCAGAACAAGGACCTGCTTCTCGTCACCGAAACCGGCTCGGAATTGCTCTCGGACTATACCAACACCGACAGCCTGATCCGGATCGCGTAATCATGTCCAAGGCCCCTCATATCTCGATCAAGGGACTGTCGGTCTCGTTCAAGAGCCGAACCGGGACGGTCAACGCGCTGAACAACATCTCGCTCGACATCGCGCCGGGATCGTTCTTCACCATCGTCGGCCCGTCGGGTTGCGGCAAGACCACTCTGCTGAAAGTGTTATCCGGGGTGCTTCAGCCGTCCGGCGGCGAAGTCTTGTTCGATGGCGTCGCGATCGACAAGAACAAGGTGCAGGGCCAGGTCGGTTACGTCTTCCAGCGCTCGCTGTTGTTGCCGTGGCGTAATGCACTCGACAACGTCATGTTGACGATGGAAGTGGCTCGCCGCGATATGTCGCGTGCCGATCGGGAGCGCGAAGCAAGGCACTGGCTCAACATTGCCGGACTCGATGGATTCGAGAAGCGCTTCCCGCATGAGCTTTCCGGCGGAATGCAGCAGCGCGTTTCGATCTGCCGCGCGTTGGCATTTCGGCCGAAGGTTCTGTTGATGGACGAGCCGTTCGCCGCGCTCGATGAAATCACGCGGGAGACTTTGCAGGAGGAATTGCTCCGGCTTTGGATGCAGACCGAGACCACGGTTGTATTCATCACCCATTCGATTCCGGAAGCTCTGCTGTTGTCCGAACAGATCGCCGTGATGTCGGCACGGCCGGGACGGGTGCTGGAAAGGATCGAGGTGCCATTCCCTCGGCCACGAGAAGAGGCGACGCGCGAACTGCCGGAGTTCGGCGCAATGGCGGGGCATGTTCGCGGACTCCTGCGCCATCGCGATCCCGCGACGGCAAAAGCACAATAGGGGGCCAGAATGTATCGAGTGGGCGTTACGGTCGGGCAGATCCTGGTGTTTCTGCTATTCTTCGCCATCTGGGAAGGGATTGTCGATTTCTTCCGCATCAAGCCCGTTATTCTTCCGCCGCCTAGCCGCATCGCCGAGGTGATGTGGGAGCAGCGCGCGTTGCTGCTGACGAACACCTGGCCGACATTTGTTGCGATTTCGCTCGGCTTTATCTATGCGGTCGTCACCGGCTTCGTGATCGCGGTGGGTATCGCCTATTCGCGGATCGTGCGCGAACTGACTTATCCATTTCTTGTCACCGCGCAGATTCTGCCGAAGATCGCCTTCGCGCCGCTGTTCCTGATCTGGTTTGGTTTCGGGCTGACGCCGAAGATCGTCATTGCGGCTTTGATCGCGTTCTTTCCCGTCGTCATCAACACGGCGAAGGGGCTGTCGTCGGTCGATACCGAACTTCTACAGTATATGGATTCACTCGGCGCGAGCGGCTGGGAAAAATTCACCAAGATCAGCTTGCCCTGGGCCATGCCGTATTTCTTCGCGGCGCTGAAGATCTCCATCACGCTGGCAATCGTCGGAGCGGTAGTCGGTGAATTCGTCGCCGCCGGCGAAGGTCTCGGCTACATCATCAATGCCTCCAATATCTCTCTCGATACCGAATTGATGTTCGCGGCTATCGTGGCCATGAGCTTGCTCGGCATCGTGCTGTTCCTGGTGATCGTCGCCGCTGAGAGGTTGTTCGTCAACGGCGTCGAGGAGAACGGCGGCGTTCAAGCAACGATGTAGCGGGCAAAACGCCCGGCAGAAAACAACAACGTATCATCGACAGGAGGAAATCATGGTTTGTTTGCCCAAAAGCTTGCTGGCGCCGATTGTCGCGATCAGCATCGGATTTTGCAGTACTTCGGCCTTTGCACTCGATAAGGTGAAATTGCGCCTCGATTGGGTGTTCGGCGCCGAGCATGCGCCGATTTTCCTCGCAATGGAGAAGGGCTTCTTCAAGGACGCCGGAATCGACGTGACGGTACTTCCGGGTGAGGGGTCATCGGTAACCGCGAAGTTGGTCGGTAACCGAGATGCTGACTTCGGCTATGCCACGGCCGATCAGGTCCTGATCGGCGCGGCGCGCGGC
>JAFKKL010000199.1 GCA_017305595.1 Hyphomicrobiales bacterium
GAAGCTGGGGAAGCCCGCCATATGCTCGCGGCGGACGCCCAGCCCCAGCACGCGCGCGGCTTCCGCCACGCGCAGCCCGCGCCCGAGCAGCCGCAAAATGTCGAGTTCGCGCGGCGTCAATGCGGCTTCGGCATCGACGTTCGCATCCACCACGCTCCGCTTGGCGAAATGCGTCAGCATCCGTTGCGCGATCGAGGGCGACAACGGTGGCTCGCCCGCATCGATGCGATGCAGATAGCCGACCAGCGTATCGGCGTGCTGGTCCTTGAGCAGATAGCCCTTGGCCCCGGCGGCGATGGCGTCGAACAGATGCGCGTCGTCGTCGTAGATCGTGGTCACCACCGGCAGGATCTGCGGATGGCCGTCGGCCAGCATGCGGATCAGGTCGATGCCGTTGCCGTCGGGCAGGCCGATGTCGATCAGCGCGATATCGCGCGGCGCATTGGCGTCGGGGTCCGCGAAGGTGCGGGGCTGTGCGGCGATCCAGTCGCGTGCCGCCTGAAACGTCGCCGCTTCGCTGATGGCGATGCCGTCGAAGGCAACGCCGAGCGTCCGCACCAGCCATGCGCGGGTATCGGTCTGATCTTCGACAATCAGGCCGCGCCGTTTGCGGGGCAGGGGCGTCGGGGTGGATGCCATCGGCTCAACTCATGACCTGTACATCCGTTGTGCGGCGTCGGCGGATTTACTGTAGGAGCCGGCCGATAGCGGCGACACCCCCTGAATGTGGGGTTTGTCGCCTGTCGCGCTTTGGTCGGTGGCGGCCTCGGGCGCCGCTGCGGCATCGGCCATCAGCGGAATGTCGATAACGAACGCGCTTCCACGCGATCCCGGCAGCACGGCAAACGATCCGCCGAGATCGTCGAGGCGGCGGATGATGCCGCGCAATCCGTTGCCTTGAGCGTTGCCGTTCGCTTTTGTCGGATCGAGGCCGATGCCGTCGTCGGCGATGCGGATCGACAGCATTCGATCTTCCTGCGTCACCGTCACATCGACGCGCTTCGCCTGCGCATGGCGGATGACGTTGCTGACGATTTCGCGATGCGCCGACACGATGCTGCGATAGATGCGGTAGTCCAGCAGTTTCACGCTGTCATCTACGGCGGCGAGCGGCCAGTGCAGATCGATGCCGGCGGCGGTGAGGCGTTCGCCCGCCTCGTGGCGCAGCGCCGCGATCACCTGGCCGAGCGGCAGTTGATCGGCGGAAAGGCCGCTGACGATGGTGCGGATATCGGCCAGCGCGTCGCGCAGCACGCGGTGGGTGTCGGTCACCTCGGTCTTGTAGAGCCCGGACAGCAGCCGCGCGCCGACGTCGTCGTGCAGGTCGCGCGCGATGCGCCGCCGCTCCTCGACGCCGCCGCGCTCGAAAGCGTCGCGGCTGACCTCAACATAACGCATCAGCCGTACCAGTTCGCGCGCCAGATCGCGATCCGAACTGCCGAACAGCTTTTCGCCGCGCCACGGATAGCGCAGTTGCAGGGACGGCGTGTCGGCGACGGCGGGCAGCCGGACCTCGAGCCCTTCCTGGCCGATTTCGACGTCGGTGACCGCAGGTTCGAGCGGCGTCATCACCAGTGGATCGAACAGCCGCCGCAGCAGGCCGTGCCAGCGCCCGGAGCGCTCCTGCGCCGACGCGGCGAAGGTGACGTCCACCACCTCGCGAAACAATTCGTGGCTTTCGACGCGACTGCGCGGCTGCAACCGCGCGCGCAACCCATCGCGCGCCGGCAGGTAGATGAAGGCGAGCGCCAGCAGCGCGATGCTGAACGACACGTCATGTTGCAGATGCATGACGTAAAGCAGCAGCGCGTCCACCGCCAGCAACAGCGCGACGCCGCCGGTGTAGAACATCACCCGGAACGCCCACTCGTCGAGATCGAACAGCCGGTAGCGGCTGACGCCCAGCGCCAGCCCGGCATAGATCAGCAGGAAGAAACCGAAGGCATGGCCCTGCTGCATCACCGGCGCCGCGTCGACCAAAATCGGCGCGATGATCAGCACCACGAAGGCGCCGGCGCCGACGATCACCGAGAGGCCGAGCCAGCGCAACGCCGCGCGGCCGCGCGGATCGCGGCGAGTGGCGAACCATTGCACGCCGACCGCGCCGACCAGCACCAGCATGTAGGCCAGGATCGGCAGTTGCGAGCCCATCGCCTGCTCCTCGGGCAGGCGCAGGATATCCGCGGCGAGCCATGCGACGGTGATCGCGGGCAGCGCCAGCAGCAGACGCGGCTGCACCAGCGGGCGCGGATAGAGCAGGAACAGCGCGATCATCGCCGCGCCGAAGCCGAGCGCGCCGATGTGATTGAGCGCGCTCAGCACGCGGATGAGCCCGCCGTCGATGGCGAGTTCGCGCGACGAATACACCGCCGCGCCATAGGCCGAGATCATGATCATCGCGCCGGCGATGGCGAACAGCCGCGTCGGCAGATCCTGCGGCCGCAGCGCCAGCACCCAGGCGCCGAGCAGCAGCGACCCCATGCCGGTGATGAACTGCACCCAGAACGAGGACGGCAGGTCGGTGACTGGCCGTCGCGCCGGCGTCACGATCACCTCGAGGGGGCCGCGCTCGGATTCGACATGGAGCGTCACGCGCTTGTCGCGCAGCATGTTGGCGAGCGAGGTTTGCCGCTGCATGAATTGCGCGGCCATCGCGTAGGTCTGAAGCGTGTCGGGTTCCTCGACGAGGTCGCCGGCAACCAGATCGATCCGGCTGCCGTCGTCGGCGCCGATCGCGACCAGCCGCGACGGTACCGGCACCAGCCGCGCCGGTCCGTCGGGATCGACGGCGACGATACGCACCGCACCGGATTCGGCTTGCGGCGCCAGCGTCATGCCGAGCCATGGCTGGTTCAGCACCAGCCAGAACACGAGCAGGCAGGCGCCGACGCAGATGAGCGCCGCGGTCTGCATGATGCGGTTCGGAAGCCAGTGCGACATGGCCGTGCGTTCGTCCTCCCCCCGGGACGAGGGGTACGCTGGCCCTGTCCGACCCGGCATATTGGCGAACCATCCCGGTTTGTCGAATGGATTTCGATGCTCGCTGTCCTGATTCTGGCGGAAGGGTTGACGGCGTTCTGCGCCCTCGGCTTCGAGATCGCGATGGCGCGGCTGGTGGCGCCGCATGCCGGCATGTCCACGGATACATGGACCGCGATCATCGCCGCGTTCCTGCTGGCGCTGGCGCTGGGCAACCATATCGGCGGCCGCGTCGCCGCCGCCTCCGACCTGCGGCAGAGACTTTGTGTCGCAGCCGGCGCGATGTTGATGGCCGCGCTTGCCATCGCCGCCGCGCCGCTGGCGATGCCGTGGTGGGATGCGGCGATCCTGAGCGCAGCGCCCGCCACGCCATGGCGCATCGTCACGTTTGCCGCGGCGCCGTGCCTGCCGGCGGGCCTCGCTCTCGGCATCGCGACGCCATTGTTGATGACCGCCGCGCTGGCGTTGTCGCGAAGCCACGCCGTGGCTGGGCTGGTTTACGGCGCGGGCGCCACCGGCAGCGTCTGCGGCGTGCTCTGCGTGTTGTGGTGGTGGCTCGACGTCCTCGGCACGCGTGCGACATTGCTCGGCATCGCTCTCGTCGCGGTGATAGTTGCGGCGACGCTCGCCATGATCGCGCCGGCGCGGCCGCAAGCGGCGCTGGCATGATCCGGTTTCTGTTGCCGCTTGCGGTATTTTTGTCGGCGGCGTCGTCGCTGGCGGTGGAGCTGGCTATCGTTCGGCTCGGTGCGCCATATCTTGGGCAATCGCTGCTGCCGTGGTCGGCCGCGATCGTCAGCGTGCTGCTCGGGCTCACGATTGGTCATGTGCTGGGCGGACTCGCGGGCGGCGAGATGGCGACGTCGCGCGCGCTGCGCGGCTGGCTCTCGGCGGTGTGGTTCGCAGCCGGCATCGCGGCGATGGCGATGCCGGCGGCGATCGGCCCGGTCGCGATTGCCTTCGCGAGTGATGGCGGGTTCAGCCTCGACGTGGTTGCAGCGATCGCCGCGCTGGCAGCGCCGCCGAGTTTCGCCGCCGGCTTCGTATCGCCTTTGGCGTTACGTCTCGCCGCGCGGAGGCCGTCCCTCGCTCTGCCGCGCATGGTCGGCGCGATCTATGCCGCCTCCGCCGTCGGCAGCGTCGCCGGTACGGCGCTCGCCGGCTTCGTGGTGCTGGAGCGGTTCGGCGCGGCGGGACTGGCGTATCTCGCCGGCGGCGCGTGGCTCGCGCTCGGCGCGCTGGCGTTGCCAGCGCGAAAGGCCGTCGTCGTCGCGCCGGTTTACGGACTCGCGCTGGTAGCCATCGGCGCGTTGCCGTGGCTCGCGGGCAAACAGTGTCTCGTGGAGTCGCGCTACACCTGCATTCGCCTGCTCGACAAGCCGCTCGCCGGCGGCGACCTGCTGCGTTTCATGATCCTCGACGAGGGCGTGCACTCGGCCTCCGATCGCGATCATCCCCGGCGCCTGCATCTCGGCTACGCGGCGCTCGCCGATCGTCTCGCACAGGCGGCATTCGCGGCCGTCGCCACGCCGCGTGCGCTGGTAATCGGTGGCGGCGGTGCGACCTTGCCGCGCGCGTGGGCTCATGCCGAGAAGCCCGTTGCCGCGACGGTGATCGAACTCGACGCCGAGGTGGCGACTATGGCGCGCGACATCATGTGGGCGGGCGGTAACGGTCGTCTCAACACCTTGATCGGCGACGGCCGCGCGGTGTTGCGCGCGCTGCCCGCGACGCCGACCTATGACGTGGTACTGATGGATGCCTATCGCTCGCGCAGCGTGCCGCCGCATCTCGTCACCGCCGAATTCGATCGCGCCGTCGCGGCGCGACTGACGCCGTCCGGCGTTTACATCTCCAACGTCATCGACCGCGCCGATCCGCCGCTGCTGGCACTCAGCATCGCGGCGACTTTGACGACGGTATTTCCCACCGTCGATCTCTGGATTGCGGAGGCGCCCGCCAGCGGCACCACCAATATCGTGGTCGCGGCATGGCCGTCGGCCGAACGCGCACTGCGTCCGCCCCGGATCACCGTCGAGGCCACGGTGATGGATGCGGGCGACGCTGTGCGCACGCAACAAGTGACGTGGCGGCGGTTCGATCTCGCAGCCGCCCGCGCGCACTGGCCACGCGCCTGCGCCGCTGTGCTCACGGACGATTGGACGCCGGTGGACCGGCTGCTGGCCGGACGCGCGGTGTGCGATCATGGAGAGGCGCGGCGATGAGCGAGGTTCTGCGCCAGATCGCCCGCACCGCCGTGCTCTGCGGCGCGCTCGGCCTGCTGCTCTATCTCGTGTTGTCGACGGCGGCGGAAAATCGGATCACCGCGCCGGCGGTGGGGTTCGCCGGCGCGTCCGTCGTCGGCGTGCTGGTATTCCATCTGCTGCGCGATGCCTGGCACAGCGGTATCATTCCGGAGAGGATCGGCATCACCTCGCGGGAGGCCAATCCCGTCTGGTACTGGGGCTTGATGCTCTGGTACGGCGCGTGCCTGATCTGTCTGATCGCGCTCGCGCTGATCTGTCTGTTGCGGATCGTCGGGCTGTGAGAGTGACAGCACTGAATTGCATCATGACCGCTGCGGCGTCTGGGTCCCCGCCTGCGCGGAGACGACGAGGCTTGCGCGGCCGCTCTCCTGCGACAAACGCCCCTAGGGACACGGCTTCTGCGGTAGCAGTTTCACCGATGCAAGGTCGGCCTTGATCCGCATGTTCTCGAACACGGTATCGGAGACGGTGAACACGCCGTTGAGATAGCGCGTCATGTTCTCACGCACGCGGAACTTACCGTTCTTGTCGTTGCGTAGGATTTCCACGCGATAGCGCGGTGCGTCGGCCATCGCCGCTGCCGGGTGTCCCTTCGGCAGCGGCGTCTTCACCTCGTCGCCGGTGCGATAGGTGATGCGGTCGATGCTGGAGAGCGAATCTTCCGGGTTGTAGACGGCGGCGACCAGCGGCTTCTTCTCGCGCACGGCGACGTCCGACAGGCGGTCGTGATGCAGCGGCAGCAGAACGTCGGCCGGCAGTAGCACGCGTCCGCCGGGGAGTTTTTGCGAGGTGGCGACGATGCCTTGCGGCGTCTTGCGCGCGACAAGGGAATCCTGCCGCTTCACCTCGCCGTTGACGCGGTCGGTGATCGAGAAGGCAAGCTGGGTGCCGTCGCCGTTCTCCGTCACCGTCGCATCGGAAACCAGCTTGATCGCGCCGCCGGCGAATTGCAGATCGGCCGCGGTGTGGCGGATCATCTTGTACCCGGTGCAGCGGCTGCCGGTGAGTTCGATGGTCATGCGGCCTTTGCCGCTCCTGAGCTGATCCGATGCTTTGGCCGGTGCGAATTTCAGATTCAAAACCATCCGGCGCGGCGCGCCTTCGGCGGCGGTTGCCGATTGTACGGCCGCGCCGGTGATGGGCAGACAGATGGCTATCAGAATGATGCAGGTCTTAACGGTGGCAGGGCGGCGCAAGCGCAAGTCTGTCATGACGATATTCGAAGCTCCGCGAAATCTGTGTCTTGCCAAAAAGACCGCACGCAATTGTTGCTCGTCATGGCCGGAATAAATCCGGCCATGACGAAGAAATCGCATCCGTAGTCTAACCCCACGCGAATCGGCACCCCTCGAAACGGGGGCTGACGTCATCGCCGGATTTCCCCGCAATATCGGTTTGCTGCGAAGGGGGCGGAGACGTGGCGGTTTTTGAAGCAAGGCCGATGGCTACCTTCAGCGGGCTGCGCGGCGTACCGCTCGTCGCATTGTCGCACAACGCGTTGTTTCCGGCGCTGAGGATCGGTCCGCTCGGCGTCGTCCTTCGCGTCATCCGCAATCACGAATTTCGCTACGACGAGATCGAGACGATTACCTTGACGCGCTTGCTGGGCTTTCAGGTGACTTTCGTGCCGCGCGTGGGGCTGCGAACCTTTACGGCGGGCTTTGCTGGCGAGGCGGCCGTCGTGCCGGTTCTGGTCGCATTGCAATGTCACGGGGCGCCGCTGGATCAGGCCGCCTGCGCGCGACTGGCGACGTCCACTGCCTGAGTCACCCCCCGTGAACGGGGGGTTGTCGGGATTTGGCAGCCGCCGCAAGCTTCAGAATTCGAGTCTTTCTGTCTGGACCCGTTTGACCCAAGGAAGCGATGAGGAACGTCACGATGCATCTCAACGACAAGCAGAACGCGAAGCCGCTGCCCTTCGTTCTTGCCAATTCCAAGCCCTACGCGCTGGAGCAGTACGAAGACGACGCTCTCGGCATCTACGATCCGATCAGCCAGACCTGGCGCGGCACGCTGTTGTTCCACAAGTCCTCGACCTCGCGCAACGTGTCCTCGACCTCGGGCCGCACCTCGGATTCCGATCTGTCGTCGGACGTGCTGGGCAACTGATTTGCCATCACCAAGTATTACTGCCTTCGTCAGGGTCGGCCTTCGGGTCGGCCCTTTTCGTTGATCGCGTCGCCAACACATCGAGTTTGCCATGACCGCCGCGCCGAAAAGCGTTCTGATGATTTCCACCAAGCTCGATCCGCACGTCGATGCCGTGCTCGCGCGGCTGGAGCAGCGCGGGGTGCCGTGCTTTCGGCTCAACACCGATCATTTCCATGAGGAATATCGCCTCGTGATGACCGACGAATTGAGCGGCACCATCACCATCACCGACAAGTGGGACCGTACTTGCGTGTTTCCGCACGGGGTGCGTAGCGTCTGGATGCGCAAGCCGGAAACGCCGCTGCCGCCGCCCGGCGTCGATGACGACGGCGTCATCGAATACGTGCAGGGCGAGATGCGCGAGCTGATGGGCTTCATGCCGATGGACGCGCGGGTGCCGTGGATCAACAATCCCGACGAGAACCGCCGCCATCAGCGCAAGTTTCCGCAGTTGCGGCTGGCGCGTAGTCTCGGGCTGCGGGTGCCGCGCTCGATCATCACCAACGATCCGAACGAGGCCGACGCCTTCTTCGCCACCTGTCCGGATGGAGTGATTTGCAAGCCGCTGCTGATGGGCAGCCATTACGTCGAGGGCGAGCACTATGTCGCCTATACGCGGCCGATCCCGCCGTCGGAATTCGCCGCGCTGCGGGAGTCTATCAGCCTGTGCCCGACCTACCTTCAGGAGGCGATCGCCAAGGACCACGAGTTGCGCGTCACCATCATCGGTGACGAACTGTTCTGCTGCCGCATCGACAGCCAGGGCGTCAAAGGCGCGGAGCAGGACTGGCGCGCGGTCGATACCGACAAGCTGCCGCACACCATCGTTGATCTGCCGGATGAGGTGGATGCCGCACTGCGCGCTTACCTTAAGGCATGCGGCCTGCGCTTCGGTGCGTTCGATCTCATTGTGACGCCGCAGGGCGACTACGTGTTTCTCGAACTCAATCCGAACGGTCAGTGGTACTGGGTCGAACTCTCGACCGGCGCGCCGATGGCCGATGCCATGGCCGATCTGCTCGAAAATCCATGAGTGGGGTGAGCGCCAGTGTGCCGGATATCGCGTGGCTGGCGCGATTGCTGGAAGCCGGCGGTGCCGGCGGGCTGCCGCGGCTGTTGCGGGTGCTGCTGCGGCTCGGCTGGCATCAGCGTCACCGCATGGTGCCGGCACTGGTCGCGTCGTTGGTATTGAGCGCGCTGGCGCTGGCGCCGCCGGCATTGCTGGCGTATCTGATCGACAACGTGTTTCCCTCGCGTGCCGCGATGGCGGTGATCGCGGTCGGCGTCGGGCTCGGCTGCATCGCGCTGATGGATGCCGCCTGCGCCTTCGCGCGGCGATTGCTCTCGGCCGCCGCCGGGCTCGAACTGCGCCGCGCGCTATTGGAGCCCGCCTTCGCCTCTGTGCTGCGGTTGCCGGTGGATCGCAAGGAAAGCCGCGATCAAGGCCTGCTCGGACGCACCTTCGAGGAAGCCGAACGGCTCGCGCAAGGCGCCAGCGATAATCTGATCGAAGGCGTGCTCAGCCTCGGCACCATCGCGGTGCTGGCGGTGGCGATGCTGGTGGTCGATGCGCAAGTCGGGCTCATCGTCATCGCCATTGTCATGGCGCTGGCGGTGCTGCATGTGCTGTTCGCGCGCGCGTTGCGGGCGCGCGAGGGCGCGTGGTTCGAGGCGCGCAGCCGTTACTGGTCGCATCTGGTCGAAGCCATCGCTTATGTCGCGACGTTGCGCTTCAACTCGGCGCACGGCTTTGCGGAGCGGCGTTTCGAGCAGCGCCTGACCACCGATCTCGACGCACATTTCGCGGTGATCCGGATGTCGGCGGGGCTCGATGCGGTCGGGCGCTTCGCCGGCGGGCTGATCACGGCGGCGATCGCATTGGTCGGCGGCCTGCGCGTGATCGACGGCAGCATCAGCATCGGCGATTTCGTGCTGTTCCTCTCGGTCGGTGGCTCGCTGTCGGTGCCGGTGCTGAACCTCGTCAAAACCTTCGACGACTTTCAGGCGATGACGGTGTCGGTGGCACGGCTCTCCGATATCGCGTACGGCCCGCATGAAGATGTCGGCGGCGCATCGCTCCAGCGACAATCGCGCGGCGCGCGGCTCGACGTCACCGGCTTATCGTTCCGCTACGCCGGCGCCGATGCGCCGGTGCTGCATGATCTGTCGTTCTCGCTTGCGCCCGGCGACAAGGTGGCGGTGGTCGGCCCCAGCGGCATCGGCAAGAGCACGCTTGCCAGCCTGTTGTTCGCCGCGCGCCGGCCCGAGCGCGGCACCATCCTGCTCGACGGAAAGCCGCTTGAGACGATTCCGCTCGGTGAATTAGGGCGGCGTATGGTGGTGGTGCCGCACGAGATCGATATCTTTACCGGCTCCGTGACCGAGAACATGACCATCGGCCTGTGCGCCGGCCAGACCATCAAC
>JAFKKL010000200.1 GCA_017305595.1 Hyphomicrobiales bacterium
GCTGCGCATTCGACCGAGACGACGGTGCCCATCGGCACGACATATAAGGGGTACGACGTCTGGCAGTGTCCGCCGAACGGGCCGGGGCTCACTATGCTGGTGATGCTCAACGTGCTGTCGCATTTCGATCTGACGAAATATGCGCCGCTCAGCGTCGAACGGCTGCATCTGGAAGCGGAAGCCGGGCGCGTCGCCTACATGATGCGCGAGATGCATATCGCTGATCCGCAGCATGTCGATATCGACCTGGCGCGGATCCTTGCGAAAGAATTCGCCGCCGAGTTCGCCGCGAAGATCAAGATGGACCGGATGCTCGATCTGCCCAACGTGTGGCCGCGGCCCAATCCGTCGACGATCTATTGCACGGTGGTCGACCAGGATCGCAATGCGTGCTCGTTCATCAACTCCATCGCCCATACGTTTGGTTCGGGGATCATGTCGAACAAGACTGGCGTGCTGATGCAGAATCGCGGCGTCGGCTTCCGGGTGCAGCCGGATCATCCGAATTGCATCGCGCCCGGCAAGCGGCCGCTGCATACCATCATTCCATGCATGGTGACGAAGGATCGCCGCGCGGCGATGTCGTTCGGCGTAATGGGCGGGCAATACCAGCCGGTCGGGCAGAGCCACGTGCTGAGCAACATGCTGGATTTCGGCATGGACGTGCAGGAGGCGATCGATCTGCCGCGCGCGCTGCACTACGACGGCATCTATCAGTTGGAGGAAGGCATTCCCGAAAGCGCCGCCGAAGGCCTGCGCGCAATCGGCCATGAAGTGACGCGCGTGAAAGTACCGTGGGGCGGCGGGCAGGCGATCTGGATCGACTGGGAGCGCGGCGCCCTGATCGGCGGCTCCGATCCGCGCAAGGATGGCTGCGCGTTGGGGTACTGAGAGCGGGAGCGGCAGTTCGCTTTATGGTCAGGCTTTCACCACGAAGATCGTCGTCCCCGCGCAGGCGGGGACCCATACGCCGTGTCGCTGATGATGCGAACAGCGCTGATCATTTTAAGGGATAGCCGCGTGAATAACCGCAATCGCTAGGGATTCTGGGTCCCCGCCTGCGCGGGAACGACGGTGAGTTGGTTTGTTTGTTGCTGGCAAAAAAGAAGGCCGGCCCCGGGGGCCGGCCAACTGCTTCCACCATGCTTCTTCCGGTCTTGAACGACGAAGCGCCTACAGCTTCCTGTGAGCGTAGTTCGCCGCCTTGTCGACGGCTTCCTTTGCCGCCGCCTTGGCGTCGCCCAAGGCTTGCTGGCCGTGGCCTTTGGCTTCCTGAACGAGACCTTCGCCCTTCAGTTTGTCCGAGCCAACAGCCTCACCGACAGTCTGCTTGGCCTTGCCGATAGCCTCATTGGCGGCGCCTTTGACCTTGTCCGTCGTGCTTCCCATTCGTTCGTCTCTCCTTGATGCTTGCAAAGACAATGACCGGCGGGCGCAAACGTTCCGCCGATACATTTTCGTGACCAGGGTTTCGTGACCAAAGCCGCTGTGACATTCGGGCGATGCAAAAACGGGCATTGTCCGGTGGAACCGTTTGGAGGGATGAATATCGCGTGGGCGATAGCGCCGACGACATCAGGGAGGATTCGATGAGCCAGACCGATCGCGGCGGCGCTGCAAGCGTCACAAGGTCCGACCTCGAGCGCAGCACCATTCGCGCGATCTCATGGCGCATCATTCCATTCCTGATCGTCGCCTACTTCTTTTCCTATCTCGACCGCGTCAATCTCGGTTTCGCTGCACTGACGATGAACGCGGAACTGAAATTCTCGCCGCTGATCTTCAGTTGGGGCGCCGGCATCTTCTTCATCGGCTATTTCCTGTTCGAGGTGCCGAGCAATCTCGCGCTTGAGAAATTCGGCGCCAGCCGCTGGATCGCCCGTATCATGGTGACGTGGGGCATCATCTCGGCGGCGATGGCGTGGGTCAGCGGCCCGTGGAGTTTCTATATCCTGCGCTTCCTGCTGGGTGTCGCGGAGGCCGGCTTCTTTCCTGGCATCATCCTGTATCTGACCTATTGGTATCCGGCGGAATATCGCGCGCGCTTCCTCGCCGCCTTTGCCATCGCGGTTCCGGTGTCGACCGTGATCGGCGCGCCGATCTCCGGGCTGCTGCTCGGGCTCGACGGGGTAATGGGCTTCAAGGGCTGGCAATGGCTGTTCATCATCGAGGGCATTCCCTCGATTCTGCTCGGCGTGGTGAGCTGGTTCTATCTCACCGACAAGCCGGGCAAGGCGATGTGGCTGACCGCTGACCAGAAGACATGGCTGGCGTCGCGTCTCGACAGCGAAGCGACTGCAAAGAAAGCGGCGCAGCATATGTCGCTGGGGCAGGCGTTGTCGTCGCCGCGCGTGCTGATCCTGAGTCTGGTCTATTTCGGCTTCGTCGGCGCGCTGTACGGCATGCAGTTCTGGTTGCCGCAGATCGTCAAGGCGTTCGGCTTCAGCAACGCGCAGACCGGTTTCGTCACCGCCGTACCGTATCTGTTCGGCTCCGTCGCCATGATCCTGTGGGCGCGGCATTCCGACCATACCCGCGAGCGGGTGTGGCACGTCGCGCTGGCGTTGTTGCTCACTGCCGTGGCGCTCGGCGCGTCGAGCTTCACCAGCGATCCGACGCTGACACTGGTGGCGCTGACTTTCGCGGCCATCGGCACCTTCTGCACTTTCGGGGTGTTCTGGACGTTGCCGACGGCGTGGCTGACCGGCACGGCGGCGGCGGGCGGCATCGCGCTGATCAACTCGATCGGCAACCTCGCCGGCTTCGGCGGGCCGTACCTGATCGGCTGGGTCAAGGAGACCACCGGTAGCACCGAGACCGGGCTTCTGGTGCTGGCGATCATGCCGTTGATCGCCGCGCTGCTGGTGCTGATCGGCAAGCATGAGACCCGCACTGAGTTCGCTGATGAGACGGCGGGCGCGAAATAGCGGGACGGCTTTTCTACTGCGCGATGTATTCAACCCGACCGTCATGCCCGGCCTTGTGCCGGGCATGCACGTCTTGATGGTCACTCAGCGAGAAAGACGTGGATGGCCGGGACATAGGCGAGTGAAGCGACGCCGTTCTCCGCATAGGCGGCGTAAAGCGACGCCGTTCTTCGAACGGTTATGCGGCTATGCCCGGCCATGACGATGAGGTGGCGCAACCCACGGGGCAAGCCATCGCGACCCGTCGCGCATAACGAGTGTTGATTGATAAATACTCACTGATGAATATTGACAATCGTCAGTATCGGGCGCAATTTTCCCGCAGATGCATATCGCAAGGGTACTCCCGATGTCGGCATTTGCAGGTTTTCGTAGTCATATCAAGGCTCTATCGGCTCTCGGCGTGATCCTTCCGGCGCTCGCGCTGGGCGGATGCGATCAATCCACCGCCGAAAAGTCCGAGCCGCTGCGACCGGTTCTGGTCGCGCAGGTGCATTATCAACCGGAAACGCCGGAGCGGAGTTTCGTCGGCACCGTCCGGCCCCGGATCGAGACCGATATGGGCTTCCGGGTCGCCGGCAAGGTCGAGAAGCGCCTCGTCGAAGTCGGGCAAGTGGTCGAACCGGGACAGGCGTTGGCGACCCTCGATCAGGTCGATTTGAAATTGCAGGCCGAACAGGCGCAGGCCGAACTGAGCGCCGCGACCGGCACGCTGGCGCAGGCGGCTGCGGCGTAAACCCGCGCCAAGGAATTGAAGGCCAAGGGCTGGGCCACCGACGCGCAGCTCGATCAGGCCAACGCGGCCGCCGCCGAAGCCCGCGCCCGGCTCAACCGCGCCGAACGCTCGGTCGAACTCACCGACAACAGCCTGTCTTATGCGACGCTGACGGCCGACGCGCGCGGCGTCGTCACCGCCACCATGATCAATCCCGGCCAGGTGGTTGCCGCTGGCCAAGCCGCGATCCGCGTCGCGCGCATGGGCGAGAAAGAGGCGGTGGTCGCAATTCCCGAAACGCTGATCGGTCGCGCCAAGGACGGCGCCGCCAAAGTGTCGCTGTGGTCAGAGCCCGGCAAAACCTATGCGGCGAAGCTGCGCGAGATCGCGCCGCAGGCCGATCCCGCCACGCGTACGTATCTCGCGAAATTCTCGCTGCCCGACGCCGACGATCGCGTCGCGCTCGGCATGACGGCGACGCTCACCATCACCGATCGCGACACCGAACGCGTGGCGAAGTTGCCGCTGTCGGCATTGTTCAGCCAGGGCACGTCGCCGTCGCTCTACGTCGTCGACGACGCCGGCAAGGTGACGTTGAAGCCGGTCACCGTGAAATCCTACGGCTCCGAGAACGTGATCGTTACCGGCGGTGTCGAGGAAGGCGCCAAGGTTGTGACGCTCGGCGTGCAGAAACTCGATCCTGCCGAGAAGGTCCGCGTCGTGTCGTCGTTGTCGTTCTGAACCCAGTCGCATTGATTTGACGAAGCGAGGCTTGTCATGAAGCGCTTCAATCTCTCCGCCTGGGCGGTGGCCCATCCCGCGCTGGTGCTGTTCCTTATCGTCGCGGTCAGTTGCGCCGGGCTCTTCTCCTATCTGCGGCTCGGCCGCGCCGAGGATCCGTCCTTCACCATCAAGGTGGTGGTGGTGTCGGCGATCTGGCCGGGCGCGACCGCCAAGGAGATGCAGGAGCAGGTCGCCGATCCGATCGAGAAGAAGCTGCAAGAGCTGCCGTACTTCGACAAGGTGCAGACCTACTCGAAGCCGTCGTTCACGGCGATGCAGGTGTTCTTCAAGGACAACACCCCGCCGAAGGACGTGCCGGAACTGTTCTATCAGTTGCGCAAGAAGCTTTCCGACATTCGCGCCAACCTGCCGTCGAATCTGATCGGCCCCAATTTCAATGACGAATACGGCGACGTCGACTCGGTCCTCTACATGATGACCGGCGAGGGCGCGGACTACGCGCAGATGAAGAAGGTGGCGGAAGGGTTGCGGCAGCGTCTGCTGAAAGTGCCCGGCGTCACCAAGGTCAATCTCTACGGCACGCAGGACGAGAAGATCTTCGTCGAGTTCTCGCACGCCAAGCTGGCGACGCTCGGCATCACGCCGCAGGCGATCTTCGATTCACTGGCGAAGCAGAACGCGGTGGTGCCGGCCGGAACGGTTGAGACCTCGTCGCAGCGCGTGCCGCTGCGCGTCACCGGCGCGCTCGACGGCGCCAAGGCGGTGGCGGAAACGCCGGTCGAGAGCAATGGGCAGGTGTTCCGACTCGGCGATATCGCCACGGTGAGGCATGGCTTCGTCGATCCCACCAGCTACGAAATCCGCCAGAAGGGCAAGCCCGCGCTCGGTATCGGTGTCGTTACCGCGAAGGGCGCTAACATTCTTGAACTTGGCGAGGATGTGAAGAAAGCCAGCGCCGATTTCATGAACAGCGTGCCGAAGGGCATCGAACTCGAGCAGATCGCTGACCAGCCGCTGGTGGTGAAGCACGCGGTCGGCGAATTCGTGCACTCGTTTATCGAGGCGTTGGCCATTGTGCTGTTCGTCTCGTTTCTCGCGCTCGGCCTGCGCACCGGCATCGTCGTCGCGTTGTCGGTGCCGCTGGTGCTGGCGATTGTGTTCGTGGTGATGAATGCGATGTCGCTCGACCTGCATCGTATCACGTTGGGTGCATTGATCATCGCGCTCGGTCTGTTGGTGGACGACGCTATCATCGCCGTCGAGATGATGGTGGTGAAGATGGAGCAGGGCTGGGAGCGCGCGAAGGCCGCTGCCTTTGCCTGGGAATCCACGGCGTTCCCGATGCTGACAGGTACGCTGGTGACGGCTGCGGGCTTCCTGCCGATCGGTTTCGCTAACTCCGGTGTCGGCGAATATGCCGGCGGCATCTTCTGGATCGTGGCGATCGCGCTGGTGGCGTCGTGGTTCGTCGCGGTGATCTTCACGCCCTACATAGGCGTCAAGCTGCTGCCGAATTTCGTCAAGCCGGGGCAGGCGATCCACGATCCGCACGCGATCTACGAAACGCGGATGTATCGCGGCTTGCGGCAGATCATCACGTGGTGCGTCAACCATCGTATCAAGGTGGTGGTGGCGACGGTGGCGATCTTCGGCGCCAGCATCGTCGGCTTCGGCCACGTGCAGCAGCAGTTCTTCCCGCTGTCGGAGCGGCCGGAACTGTTCCTGCAACTACGCCTGCCGGAAGGCACCGCGTTCAAGGTCACCGAGAAGGCGGTGAAGGAAGCCGAGAAGCTTTTGAATGGCGATGACGATATCGCGACCTACACCGCTTATGTCGGGCAGGGCTCGCCGCGCTTCTGGTTGGGCCTTAATCCGCAACTGCCGAACGAATCCTTCGCCGAGATCGTGATTGTCTCAAAGAGCGTCGAGGCACGCGAACGCATCAAGGCGCGGCTCGAGAAAGCGGTGCATGAGGGCGCGTTGAACGAGGCGCGGGTGCGCGTCGATCGTTTCAACTTCGGCCCGCCGGTCGGCTTCCCGGTGCAGTTCCGCGTCATCGGCCCCGATACGCACAAGGTGCGCGAGATCGCCTACAAGGTGCGCGACGTGGTGAAGACCAATCATGACGTGGTCGATCCGCATCTCGACTGGAACGAACAGACGCCGGTGCTCAAGCTCGTCGTCAATCAGGACCGCGCGCGCGCACTGGGCCTGACGCCGCAGGATGTTTCGCAAGCGCTGGCGATGCTGATTTCCGGCGTGCCGGTGACGACGATCCGCGACGGCATCGAGAAGGTCGAAGTGGTGGCGCGCGCGGTGCCGGCCGAACGGCTCGACCTGGCGCGGGTCGGCGACCTCACCATCACCTCGCGTAACGGCGTGGCTGTGCCGCTGTCGCAGATTGCCAAGGTCGAATACGCCCACGAGGAGCCGATCCTGTGGCGGCGCAATCGCGACATGGCGATCACCGTGCGCGGCGATATCGTCGACGGCGTGCAGGCGCCCGACGTCAGCAATGCGATCTGGACCAAGCTGAAGCCGATCCGCGACAGCCTTGAGCCCGGCTATCGCATGGAGATGGGCGGCGCGATCGAGGAATCCGAGAAAGGCAATGCCTCGATCTTCGTGCTGTTTCCGCTGATGGTCGTGGTGATGCTGACACTGCTGATGATCCAGTTGCAGAGCTTCTCGCGGCTGGTGCTGGTGTTCCTCACCGCGCCGCTCGGTATCGTCGGCGCCTCGCTCGGCCTCAACGTCGCGAGCCAGCCGTTCGGCTTCGTCGCGCTGCTCGGCCTGATCGCGCTGGCCGGCATGATCATGCGCAATACCGTGATCCTGGTCGATCAGATCGAGACCGATGTGAGCCACGGCCTCACCCGCCGCGACGCCATCATCGAGGCGACGGTGCGTCGTGCGCGGCCGGTGGTGTTGACGGCCTTGGCGGCGATCCTCGCGATGATCCCGCTGTCGCGCTCCGCGTTCTGGGGGCCGATGGCGATCACCATCATGGGCGGGTTGTTCGTCGCAACGTTCCTGACGCTGCTGTATCTGCCGGGGCTTTACGCACTGTGGTTCAGGAAGAGCCTTGATGAGAAAGGCCCGGGCGAAACCGGCGTCGCTGCGGCGGCGCAACATGAGGAGGCTCAGCTTGCATTTCCGCTTGCCGAGGCCGCCGAATAAATGAAGAGTGAATCTTGATATGACGATGCTGTCCGAACATACCGAAGCCGACACGCAGGAGCGTATCCTGGTGGTGGCGGAGCGGCTGTTTCGCGAGATCGGCTACCAGAAGACCACGGTGGCCGACATTGCCAAGCTGCTGCGCATGTCTCCGGCCAACGTCTATCGGTTCTTCCCGTCGAAGGATGCGATCCGGCAAGGCGTCGCTTTCCGGCTGATGAGCGAAGTGGAGGCGGCCGCGCGCGCCATCGCGGCCGGGCCCGAGCCGGTGCCGCAGCGGTTGCGAGAACTGCTGACCACCATCCACCTCATGAATAGTGAGCGCTACGTCGGCGATGCCAAGCTGCACGAGATGGTCGCCAGCGCCATGGAGGAGGATTGGGACGTCTGCAAGGCGCATATCGAGCGCGTGACGATGCTGATCGGCGGGGTGATCGGCGAGGGGGCCGCGAGCGGCATCTTCCATGTCGACGATGTCCCGGTGGCGGCGTTGTGCACATGCAATGCCATGCTGCGTTTTTTCCATCCTCAGATGATCGCCCAATGTGTTAACAAGCCGGGGCCGACGCTCGACCAGATGATCGATTTCATCTTCGTCGGGCTCGGATATCGTAACGCTGGCTGAAGGTACGACACATGAACGCGACCGGCTCGAACGACATCCATTTCTACGAGCCGGCCAACGGCCATGGCCTGCGCCACGATCCGTTCAACGCCATCGTCGGCCCACGGCCGATTGGCTGGATTTCGTCGTGCGATGCCAAGGGCAACGTCAATCTCGCGCCCTACAGCTTCTTCAACGCCTTCAACTATCGTCCGCCGCTGATCGGATTTTCCTCGACCGGCTGGAAGGATACCGTCGCGAATATCCAGGAGACCGGCGAGTTCGTCTGGAATCTCGCCACCATGGATATCGCGCAGAAGATGAACGCGACCTCCGCGACCGTACCGCATGAGGTCGACGAGTTCGAACTGGCTGGTCTGACGCCGATCCCGAGCCGTCTCGTCAAGCCGCCCCGCGTCGGCGAAAGCCGTGTCACCTTCGAGTGCCGGTTGTCGGACATGATCCAGCTCAAGGGTGCTGACGGCAAGAAGGCCGAGACCTGGTTGACGATCGGTGAGGTGGTTGCGGTCTATATCGATAAGACGCTGATCAAGGATGGCGTCTACCAGACTGCGCAGGCGCATCCGATCCTGCGCGCGGGCCGCATGGGCGACTATATCGAAGTCCGACCTGACGCGATGTTCGAGATGGTGCGGCCGAAGTAGCCGCGCACTGTCGCGTTAAGCGGCATGAGGTGTCATTGCCGGGCTTGACCCGGCAATCCATCATTTTTGAAAAAGATCGATGCGCGGATCAAGCCCGCAGATGATGATGGATGATTTTATCAAGAGCGGAAGTGTCTGGAGGTGTCGTTTCGGACGCTGATAGCCTCTTCCGGACAGCGATGAAATCTGCTGTGCTGACGATGCTCGTCTTGTGAGACGGTATCGGCTTTCAGGCTTGGCCATGCGCCGCTTGGCCTGAAAGCGCAGCTCGAGGAATGTTCGATGGCCGATACGCAAACCGTTCCTTCGTCGCAGCCCCCCACCGAGCCGCACGGCGATCTCTGCATTCGCACCCTGGCGATGCCCGCCGATACCAATCACAACGGCGATATTTTTGGCGGCTGGCTGCTCAGCCAGATGGACGTCGCCGGCGGTATCTACGCGATCAAGACCACCAAGGCGCGCACCGCGACGGTGGCGATCGAAGCCATGAATTTCCGCAAGCCGGTGTTCGTGGGCGACGTGGTGTCGGTCTATGCCTCGACCGTGCGAATCGGCCGCACCTCGATCACCGTGCATCTCGACGCATGGGTGCGGCGGCGCCGGCAAAGCCAGTCGATTCTCGTCACCGACGGCAATTTCACCTACGTCGCCATTGATGACGAAGGGCGGCCACAGGTCATCGATAAGGGCGCGATTTCGGCGTAATCCGAATCGTCACGCGCCTGTCGTGTGACGCAGCTAGGGCGTACCCCAACGGCGAACACAGTGACGCGGAACGATCAGGGCGCGTGACGGTTGTCTGCCCGGATTCCAGACCACGGGCGCGGCCATCATGTCAGACAGCTATATTATCGAGGTCAGTTCGCGGGCCGCAGGCATTGTGGTTCGCGACAAGGCCGGTTTCCGCTTTTTCGCAGCTGCCCCGCAGTTTTTCCGACTGGAAGGCCAGTTGTTCCGCAGCGCC
>JAFKKL010000201.1 GCA_017305595.1 Hyphomicrobiales bacterium
CCGAATGCAAGTTGACGAAAGCGGCGTTGCGCGTCGCCTGCGCATAGCCGTCCGCCATCCCGACGACCGATGCTTCCTGAAGACCGAGCACGTAATCGATGTCGTCGGGCCAGTCGCTCAGGAACGGCAGTTCGGTCGAGCCGGGGTTGCCGAACACGCGCTTGATGCCGAAGGCACGAAGCAGTTCGAAAGTGGCTTGCTTGACGGTCGTAGCGGCGCGGCTGTTGTCGGATTTCTTGCGGGGCACGTGACGGTCCTTGACGGCATCGGTTCGATGGTCCGCCAATCTATCGCGTTTTCGCGCGCCGTGAATACCGCTTCGTGCTGATAAGCAGCATCAGATCCGCAGCAATCGCTGCGAATTGATGTGCGAACAAGTTTCTTTCGTCTGCGCGCCGTTGGCGGCGCGCGAAAGTGCAATTTTTTCCGGTTAATTCACCAGCTCGCCGTGCCGCGCATGGTGGGCGCGCCGTCCGCATTGGCGACCCAGATGTCGAGACCTTCAGCGACCTCGTTGGCGTTGACGCTGAACTCGCCGCCTTCGAACAAAGGCTGCAAGCCGCGATAGCTGAATGTCTTCGGCGCGGTGCCACCATGCAGGTGCGCGGCGAACTCCACCAGCAGTGCCGCCTGCATCGGGCCGTGGAAGATCAAGCCCGGATAGCCCTCGACCTTGGTGACGTAGTCACGGTCGTAGTGGATGCGGTGGCCGTTGAAGGTCAACGCCGAATAACGAAACAGCAGCACCGGATCGGATATGTGGGTCTGACGATGCTTCGCTGCCGGCGGAGCAGCAGCAGGCTTCGCCGGCGCTGCATTCTTGCCGCCCGTCGGCATGTCGCGATAGACGATATCCTGTCGCTCGCGGATCGCGACGCCACGTGGCGTGCTGATAGTATGCTCGACCGAGACAAAGCACAGCGTGCCGGTGCTGCCGCTCTTGACAGTCACGTCGGCAATGCGCGAGGCGCGCGTGGCTTCGTCGCCGACGCGCAGCGGTTCGATGAATTGCAGTTCGCCGCCGGCCCACATGCGGCGCGGCAACGGCACCGGGGGCAGAAAACCGCCGCGCGTCGGATGACCGTCCGGTCCCAGCATCGACATCGGATAGACCGGCTGCGCGAGGCACCAGTGTGTGGTGAACGGCGCGGCATCACCCGTCTTCGGTTCGCCGATGTCGAGAAACAGCGTCGCGCGCAGGCCCTTTATTAGTTGCGCGGTAACGATGTCGCTGGCTTCCTCCGTGCGGCCGATCCATTGCCGGAGAGGATCGAGATCGAGCTTGTCGGTCATGCCTTTTTCTTCTCCGCGCGGGCATTGGTATGCTGGCCGATGGCGGGCACCGCGCCATAGCGGCGGCGCTCGTCCATCACGATGGCGGCGGGCGCCGGATAGGCGAGCTTGCCGTTCGGCGAGTCCACCTCGATCCGTCGCAGGTGCGGATGCTTTGAGAGGTCGTCCATGGTGTTGACTTCGGCGAACGCAATGTCGGCCTTGTCGAGGCGTTGCAGCAGCGTGTCGCGGCTCATCGATGCGAAGGCCTCGCCGACAAGCCGATCGGTCAGCGCGCGGTTGTGCACGCGTTCCACCATGTTGGCAAGGCGCGGATCGTCGGGCAGGGCCGGTTGCTCCATCACGTCGGCGCAGAGTTTCTTCCACTCACGCTCGTTCTGGATCGAGATCAGGATGTCCTTGCCGTCCTTCGAGGTGAAGACGCCATAGGGCGCGATGGACGGATGCGCGAGGCCGATGCGCTTCGGTGATTTACCGGCCTCGGCGCTGATCAGCGGTACGGTGAGCCAGTCCGCCATCACGTCGAACATCGAGATGCGGATGTCCGCGCCCTTGCCTGAAACAGAACGGCCGATCAGCGCTTCGAGAATCGCGGCATGCGCTGTCGCGCCGGTGGCGATATCGACGATGGAGAGGCCGACACGCGAGGCGCTTTCCGGTCCGCCGGTGATCGAGGCGAGGCCGCTCTCGGCCTGGATCAGGAGATCGTAGGCCTTGCGGTTGGCATAGGGGCCGTCGTCGCCATAGCCGGAGATGGTGCAGATGATGAGGCGCGGATAATCCTTGCGCAGCCGCTCGCGGGCGAAGCCGAGCTTGTCCATCGCGCCGGGTTTGAGATTCTGCAACAGTACGTCGGCGCCGGCGATTAGCGCCTCAAGCTCCTTGCGTCCGGCTTCGGTCGCGAGATCGACGACGACGGAGTCCTTGCCGCGATTGAGCCAGACGAAGTAGCTGCTTTGGCCCTTCGCGAAAGCGTCGTAGCCGCGAGCGAAGTCGCCTTCAGGGCGTTCGATCTTGATGACATGCGCGCCGGCGTCGGCGAGGCGCGAGCTGCAGAACGGCGCCGCCACCGCCTGTTCGACGGCGATGACGGTGAGGCCTTCAAGTGGAAGCGTCATGACGCGGCTCAATACGAACGCGGCATGCCGAGCACATGCTCGGCGAGATGCGACAGGATCAGGTTGGTGGAGATCGGCGCGACTGAATAAAGCCGCGTCTCACGGAACTTACGCTCGATATCGTATTCCTCGGCGAAGCCGAAGCCGCCATGAGTCTGGATCGCGGCGTTGGCCGCTTCGAACGAGGCGTCGGCGGCGAGCATCTTCGCCATGTTGGCTTCGGCGCCGCAGTCCATTCCTGCCTCGTAGCGGCGGGTGGCTTCGCGCACCATCAGTTCAGCGGCGCGCATGTTGGCATAAGCCCGCGCGATCGGAAACTGGATGCCCTGGTTCTGGCCGATCGGACGGCCGAACACCACGCGATCCTTGGCGTAGTTGGTGGCCTTGGCGATGAACCACTTGGCGTCGCCGACGCATTCGGCGGCGATCAGGATGCGTTCGGCGTTCATGCCGGAGAGGATGTAGCGGAAACCCTTGCCTTCCTCGCCGATGAGATTTTCCGCCGGTACCTTCATGTTGTCGAAGAACACTTCGGTGGTGGCGTGGTTCATCATGGTGCGGATCGGGCGGATGGTGAGGCCGTTGCCCTTGGCCTCGCGCATGTCGACGATGAAGACCGACAGGCCCTCGGTACGCTTCTTCACCTGATCCTTCGGCGTGGTGCGCGCGAGCAGGATCATCAGGTCGGAATGTTCGGCGCGGCTGGTCCAGATCTTCTGGCCGTTGACGATGTAGTGGTCGCCGTCGCGGCGCGCGGTGGTCTTCAGCGACGTGGTGTCGGTGCCGCTGGTCGGCTCGGTGACGCCGAAAGCCTGCAAGCGCAGTTCGCCGCTGGCGATCTTCGGCAGCCATTTCGCCTTCTGCTCGTCGGAGCCGTGACGCAGCACCGTGCCCATGGTGTACATCTGGGCGTGGCAGCCGCCGCCGTTGCAGCCGGCGCGCTGAATTTCCTCGAGCACCGCCGCCGCCGCCGACAGCTTGAGGCCGGAGCCGCCGTATTCCTCGGGCACCAGCACCGAGAGATAGCCGGCTTCCGTCAGCGCATCGACGAAGGCCTTGGGGTAGGCCATCTCGCGATCCAGCTTGCGCCAATATTCGCCGGGAAATTGCGCGCATAGCTTGGCGACGGCGTCACGGATATCTGCGTAATCTTCGGTGCTCACGGTTTCCTCGATTGGCTAGTGGCCGCAATGTGCGGCATCGCGTGCGACAAATCCAGACTGCAAGAATCCGAGCTTGGCGCTTGTCGCGCGCTGTATGCAGCTAGCGGTTTTGGCGGTGGTTCGCCAATACAATTTCGCTGGGGCGATAGATCGAAAAACGATGACCGGCGACACGGTGTGCGTCGCCGGTCATGTTGTCGTGCCATGTCGGAGATCAGGACAGTCGGACGGGCAGCGATTCGTAGCCCTTCACGAAGCTCGAATAGATCCGCTTCGGCTCGCCGACCACTTCGACATTATCGAAGCGTTGCAGCATCTCTTCCCAGAGGATGCGCAGTTGCAGTTCGGCGAGCCGCATGCCGACGCAGCGATGGATGCCGAAGCCGAACGACATATGGGTCTTCGGCCGCGCGCGGTCGATGATGAATTCGTTCGGCTTCTCGATCACTTCGTCGTCGCGGTTGCCGGAGACGTACCACATCACCACGCGGTCGCCCTTGCGGATCGCCTTGCCTCCGATCTCAGTATCCTGGAGCGCGGTGCGGCGCATGTGCGCGAGCGGCGTCTGCCAACGGATCACTTCCGGCACCATGGATTCGATCAAGGCTGGATTGGCCCGCAGCTTGGCGTATTCGTCGGGGAATTCGTTGAGCGCCAGCACCGAGCCGCTCATCGAATTGCGCGTGGTGTCGTTGCCGCCAACGATGAGCAGAATGAGGTTGCCCATCAGGTTGTCGGGGTCCATGTAACGCGTGGCGTCGCTGTGCGCCATCATCGACAAGAGATCGTTGCGCGGCTCGGAATTGACGCGCTCGTTCCACAGCTTGCCGAAATAGGTCGCGCATTCGTTCAGTTCGTCGCGGCGCTGTTCCTCGGATTCCACCACCATGCTCTTCGGCAGCGCGGTTGAGACGTCGGACCAGCGCGTCAGCTTCTGGCGATCTTCCCACGGGAAATCGAACAGCGTCGCCAGCATCTGCGTGGTGAGGTTGATGGAGACGCGCTCGACGAAATCGAACGGCTCGTTGCGCGGCAGTTCGTCGAGCACCTTCTGGGTGCGCTTGCGGATCAGCTTCGCCATCTCGTCGAGATGCATCGGCGTGAACATCGGCATCACGGTTTTCCGCTGCGGCATATGCTGCGGCTCGTCCATCGAGATGAAACTCGGCCAGTCGTAGCCCGGCGCGATGTCGCGGATCATGATGCCGCCGTTGCGCATGTCGGACGAGAAGACGCCGTGGCTGGTGTCGACATGCATGATGTCGTTGTATTTGGTCACCGACCAATAGGGTTCGATCGGCGCCTTGGTGCAGTAGTGCACCGGCGCTTCGTTGCGCAGCCGTTCGAAGTAAGGCCACAGCGTATCGTTGCGGAACAAGCGCGGTGCGCCGGGATGAAAGTCCTCGATCGGCATGGCATAGGCTTCTTCACGCGCGGCCTGTTGCAGCGCCGCCTTGCCCGGCTCGATGGTGCGATGAATGTTCATGGCCTGACGGCTCCTTGTGTGGTCATGACGGTGCGAAGCCGTCGCGACGAAGCGGCATCGGTCGAGACAAATCTTTCACAGTCTGGGCAAATTCCTAGAGGGATTCTTGCGTCCATACGCCGGCGGGATTGCGGCCGGTTTGTGCCGAACGGAATGCGGTATCAAGGTAGGGTTATCCGGAAATCTGCATATTTTACCTTCTCGTAAAGGTTGATTAACCGGCCTGAAACAATCTTTTTCGGTCCATCAGTGGGGATTTGGGGATCCGGAATGAATTTCCTTCGACGGCCAAACGATCTGGCCAGCAAGTTTGCTGCCCTCGATAAATCTCAGGCCATCATCGAGTTCGATCCGGAGGGGACGATTCTCGCCGCGAACGAAAACTTTCTCAGCGTGATTGGCTATCGCCTCGATGAAATTCGGGGGAAGCATCACAGCATGTTCGTCGATCCTGCCGAACGGGACAGTGGCGTTTACCGTGAGTTCTGGGCGGCGTTGAAGCGCGGGGAATTTCAGTCGCGCGAATTCAAGCGTATCGCCAAGGGCGGGCGCGAGATCTGGATTCAGGCGTCCTACAATCCTTTGCTCAACGGCAAGGGCAAGCCGTTCAAGGTGGTGAAGTTCGCAACCGACATTACCGCGCAAAAACTGCGCAACGTCGAATACGAAGAGCAGATCAAGGCCATCGAGAAGTCGCAAGCCGTCATCCGCTTTACGCCGGACGGCACCATTCTCGATGCCAACGAGAATTTCCTTGGGGCGCTCGGCTACGATCTCGCGGAAATCCGCGGCAAGCATCACAGCATGTTCGTCGAGCCCGCCGAACGCGATCAACCGGCCTATCGCGCTTTCTGGGAATCGCTCCAGCGCGGCGAATATCAGGCTGCCGAATACAAGCGGATCGGCAAGGGTGGCAAGGCGGTGTGGATCCAGGCGTCCTACAATCCGATCAGCGACGGCAACGGACGTATCGTCAAGGTGGTGAAGTTCGCCACCGACATCACCGCGCAGGTCGAGGATCGGCTGCGCCGCGCCAAGGTGCAGCAGGCGATCGATGCCGATCTTGGGCTCATCACCGAGGCGATGGTGAAAGCGACCGGCCAGGTGTCGTCGGCCGCGGGCGCATCGACGCAGACTTCATCCAATGTGCAGGCGGTTGCCGCGGGCGCGGAGGAACTGGCGGCGTCGGTCGGCGAGATCAGCCGGCAAGCGGCCGACGCGCTCGGCATCTCGCGGCAGGCGGTGACTCAAGCGGATGAGACCAGCACCATCGTCTCCGGCTTGGCCCAAGCGGCGGAACGCATCGGCGACGTCGTCAAGCTGATCAACGACATCGCAGACCAGACCAATCTGCTGGCGCTGAACGCCACCATCGAGGCGGCGCGGGCCGGTGAGGCGGGGCGCGGTTTCGCGGTGGTGGCCTCCGAGGTGAAGAGCCTCGCGGCGCAAACCGCGAAGGCGACCGACGATATCAGTTCGCAAATCGCCGAGGTTCAGGGCGCGACCGGCAACGCCGTCAGCGTCATCGAGGCGATCTCGCAAACGATTTCCCGCGTCAACGAGATTTCCGCCGCGATCGCCGCTTCGGTCGAGGAACAGGCATCGGTGACGCAAAGCATCTCGTCGAACATGCAGGTGGCGGCGAAGGGCGTCAACGAAGTCAACGACAGCCTCAGCGACATCGCGGAATCCGCGCGGTCGGTCGACGAGGCAACCCGCAAGGTCAAGGAGGCCTCGCGCGCGCTGGCATAGAGCCATTTCCGTTCCGATTGAATCGGAACGGGCTCCGGATTCTTGTTTTAACGCGTTTATTTACGCGAACCGGCGTCCACTTCGCTCGAAAATGCTATGGGGGGCGCATACGACGTCTAGCCACTTCTCCGGCCGCGTGAGCCGTGGCATGGTTGCCCGGACAGTGGGCCTGCGGTCGCGCGGTTGCGATCCTGGCCCGGCGGAGGAGATGGTCGACGATGATTCCGAATGCGCTACCGACGTTCAATTTCGATCTTGGCGAAACCGCAGACGCGATCCGCGAAACGGTTCGCGATTTCTCGGCCAATGAGATCGCGCCGCGCGCCGATGAGATCGATAAGACCAATCAATTCCCGCGCGACCTGTGGCCGAAGATCGGCGGCCTTGGGCTGCTCGGCATCACGGTCGAGGAAGAATACGGCGGCGCCGGGCTCGGCTATCTCGAGCACTGTCTCGCGATGGAGGAGATTTCGCGCGCCTCGGCGTCGGTGGGGTTGTCCTACGGCGCGCACTCCAATCTCTGCGTCAACCAGATCCGCCGCAACGGCAACGAGGCGCAGAAGCGCAAGTATCTGCCGAAGCTGATCTCCGGCGAGCATGTCGGCGCGCTGGCGATGTCGGAGCCGGGCGCGGGGTCGGACGTGGTGTCGATGAAGGCCCGCGCCGAGAAAAAGGGCGACCGTTACGTCCTCAACGGCAACAAGATGTGGATCACAAACGGCCCGATCGCCGAAACCTTGGTGGTCTATGCCAAGACCGACCCGAACGCGGGGCCGCGCGGCATCACCGCGTTTCTGATCGAGAAAGGCATGAAGGGTTTCTCCACCGCGCAGAAACTCGACAAGCTCGGCATGCGCGGCTCCGACACCGGCGAACTGGTGTTCGAGGATTGCGAGGTGCCGGAGGAGAACGTGCTGGGCCAGGTTGGCCGCGGCGTCAACGTGCTGATGTCCGGCCTCGACTACGAGCGCACGGTGCTGGCGGCGGGGCCGCTCGGCATCATGCAGGCCTGCCTCGATGTCGCGGTGCCTTACGTCCACGAGCGCAAGCAGTTCGGCCAGCCGATCGGCACCTTCCAACTGGTGCAGGGCAAGGTCGCGGATATGTATGTGACCATGAACGCCTGCCGCGCTTACGTCTATTCGGTGGCGAAGGCCTGCGATCGCGGCGAGACCACGCGCGAGGACGCCGCGGGTGCGATTCTCTACGCCGCGGAGAAGGCAACGCAATGCGCGCTCGACGCCATCCAGTTGCTCGGCGGCAACGGCTACATCAACGACTATCCGACCGGACGCCTCTTGCGCGACGCCAAGCTCTACGAGATCGGTGCCGGCACCAGCGAAATCCGCCGCATGCTGATCGGCCGCGAACTGTTCGAGAAGACGACGTAGAGACGATCCACGTCGTTTACGAGACAATAAAGGCGCCTCTATTCGTCATGGCCGGGCTCGTCCCGGCCATCCACGTTTTGGTGTGACAATAAGGAAGACGTGGATGGCCGGAATAAATCCGGCCATGACGGATGAGGGGGCGATGGCCGCGAGAAAAGCCGTCATCGCGTGGAGCGTAAGCGACGAAGCAATCCAGTTTTTACTTTGTGATCTTTTGGATTGCGTCACTTCGCTCGCCACTCAGTATGAGTCGTCCCCGCGCAGGCGGGGACCCAGATCCCCTGGCTGCATAGTCAACGGGATATTCAGCCAAAGGTCACAAGCGCTGTCCGTACCATGAACGACACGGTGTCTGGGTCCCCGCCTGCGCGGGGACGACACAACTGAAGCTGTTACTTGGTCCTGCCCCGTATCACTCCGCCGGCAGGCCGTTCACCTTCGCGACCCAGGCGCGAACATCCTTCAGCACCTGTGGCAGCACGGCTTCAACCTCGGCCATCGTCATGCCCGCCTTGATGCGCGGGTCGTAGAGGATGTTGAGGATGTACTGATCGTAGATACCGAAGAAGCCCATGCGCACGTCGTCGTTGAACATGGTCCACGGTACCGATCCGGTGTCGTTGATCGGCCCGAGTGATTGCAGCAGTTCTTCGTAGGCGCAGTCACGGAAAGTGAAGTCGCCGTTATCGACCGTGAGGAACACGTCGGAGTGTTGAATGGCGAACGCTTCGTTCTTGCGGAAGCCGGACAGGCATTGCGGATCGAGCGAAGCGCGGATCTCTTTCGCCCGCTCCTGGCCATAGAACGCTGCCAGCGTGCTGTCGAAGTCGCGGTCGCGAACCAGATGGACGCTGACGCTGGCGGCCTCAACGTCCGTGGTCATTGCGATGTCGAGATGACGGATATGCTTGGCGATGTCGGCGACGATCGCCGCGATCTGCTTCTGCCGCTTGCCGTGCGCGCCGCTGACGGCGACCCGCACCGGCATCTCATACTTGCGGATGCGATCGACGCGGCCGGCGAGATGAAACTCCGCGCCGAACGTCGTCTTGAGAAAGCCGTCGATGATGTCTTTGTCGGAAAAGGTCGTGCGCTGCTGGCGTTGGCGCGCGGCGATAGTGGCGCTGTCGGCGGCGAATGTGGGGGAGGGCGCCAAGGGCAACGCAATCAACGTTGCTAACGCGGCAAGCCAAAATCGGATGACGAGGCTTCGCATTGTCTGTTCTTGAGGTGCTGCGTGCGGCATGTCGCACCTCTATCAATAGTCAGTTGTGGGCGTCATTGCGAGGAGCGTTAGCGACGAAGCAATCCAGTCCTGGCTTTATGGCCTTCTGGATTGCTTCGCGGAGCCTATGCTCGGACGGCGCGGAGCGCCGATCCGAGTGCTCGCAATGACGTTGCCGGATTAGTTTTTCACCACTACCGTAGTGCCGACCGGAACGCGGCTGTAGAGGTCGGTGACGTCGTCATTGGTCATGCGGAAGCATCCCGATGAGACCGCCTG
>JAFKKL010000202.1:0-6145 GCA_017305595.1 Hyphomicrobiales bacterium
CGGCACGTGGGCGCGATCGCGGAGAATGTCGTGAAGGCGCTGAAAGACAGTGGCATTCCCAACGTCCATGTCGAAGGCCTGACCAATTGCGATTGGGTGCTGATCGATTCCGGGGATGTGATCGTTCACGTTTTTCGTCCCGAGGTCCGCGAGTTCTACAATCTTGAGCGGTTGTGGGTTCAGGGCCCGAAAGGCGTGACGGCGAAGAAAGCCTGATCGCGATTGCGGTCGGCGAGAACGATCGAACTGGCGCCGGTTCGGCGCAAGGGTTTCGTTTGTTGCCGGGAATCTGATAGGCCGCATTGATGCGGATCATGGTGATTGCGGTCGGCCGCCTGAAGCAGGGGCCGGAACGGGAACTGGCGGAACGCTATGCGGCACGGTTCGACGACGCGGGCCGCAAGCTGGGGTTTCGCGGCCTCGAGGTACGCGAGATTCCCGAGAGCCGCGCGCGGGATGCCGCGACCCGGATCGCCGAGGAGGCCGCCGCCATCGCGGCGCTGATGCCGGACAAATCCGCTCTGGTCGCGCTCGACGAACATGGCGACAGCATCGACAGTTCCATTTTCGCGCGGCATCTTGGTCGCTGGCGGGACGAATCGGTCGCTAACACTATCTTCGTCATTGGCGGCGCGGACGGACTTTCGCCTGAATTGCAGCGCATGGCCAAGCTTCGACTGGCGTTCGGCAAGGCCACCTGGCCGCATCAGTTGGTCCGTGTCCTGTTGCTGGAGCAAATCTATCGGGCCGCGACGATTCTGGCGGGCCACCCATACCACCGCGCTTAGCGCCCTACGTGACGGTCGATGAATTCAGAGCACGATGTGATCCGAAAATCGCTTCACACGTTTCAGCTTCATACCCTGGTCGCCGCACTGCTCGCGGCCGGCACGGTCGGCGCGTGGCCGTCGATCGCGACGGCGCAAACCCCGGCTCCGACACCCGCAACGCCGGTCGTCGCGACACCAGCCGAAACGGCACCGGCCGCGACGACACCTTCCACCGACGACATCAAGCAACGCGCGCAGGAGCTTGAAGCCGCACGGCAGCGGCAGAAAGATGCCGCTGAGCTACAGGAAAAGCTCAAGGCCGAAATCGCCGCCATCGGTCAGGATCGTAGCAAGCTCAATCAGGAGCTGATCGACATCGCGGCCAAGGTGCGGAACGTCGAAGGCCGCATCGCCGACGCCGAATCCCGCCTCGGCGATCTCGACACCCGCGAGCAGGCGATCCGTGGCTCGCTGCAATCGCGCCGTTCGGAAATTGTCGAGGTGCTGGCAGCATTGCAGCGCGCCGGCCGCCGCACGCCGCCGGCTTTGCTGGTGAGTCCTGAAGATGCGCTGCAATCGCTGCGCACCGCGATCATGCTCGGCTCGGTGGTGCCGGAGATGCGCGCGCAATCGGTCAAGCTCGTCACCGATCTCAACGAGTTGGTGACGGTGCGCAAGACCATCGCCGCCGAACGCGACCAACTGGCGACCGACCGCGATGGTTTGCGTGTCGATCAGACCCGCCTCGCCTCCCTCGTCGAGGAACGGCAGAAACAACAAAGCGCGGCCGAGCAGAACATGCAGGCCGAAGCCGCGCGCGCGCTCGAACTCTCGCGCAAGGTCGACGACCTGCAAAGCCTGATCGCCAAGATGGAGCAGGATCTGCAAAGCGCGGCGAAGGCAGCGGCAGCGGCCAAAGAAGCGACCGAAAAAGCCGCTGCGGCCGCCGCGAGCGGCAAGCCCAATCTCGCCGCGCTGAAGGATCCGGGCCGGCTCAGCCCGGCAATCGCCTTTGCCTCGGCCAAGGGCCTTTTGGCCTTACCGGTTAACGGCACCCGGGTCCGCGAGTACGGCGGCTCAAACGGGGCCGGCGGCACTGAAAAAGGCATTTCCCTGGCAACCCGCGCGGGCGCCCAAGTCACAACACCGTGTGATGGCTGGGTTGTGTATGCCGGCCCGTTCCGCAGCTATGGACAACTCTTGATCCTGAATGCGGGGGGCGGGTATCATGTGTTGATCGCTGGGATGGAACGCATTTCGGTCAATATCGGCCAGTTCGTGTTGACGGGTGAGCCGATCGCGACCATGGGAACGACATCCCGGATCGCTTCCATCCTCGCGACCAGCGTGAGCCGGCCCGTTCTCTACGTCGAGTTCCGTAAGGACGGAACTCCCATCGATCCTGGCCCATGGTGGGCCGCAAATGAAGGCGAAAAGGTTCGCGGATGATGCGCAAAACCTCTGTACTGCTTCTCGGTGCCGCGGCCGGCGCCGCGTTGACGCTGTTCGTGTCCCAGCCGCGCTCCATGCTGATGGGATCGAGCGCGCGCGCCGCCACCTCCGATACCTATCGCCAGCTCAATCTGTTCGGCGACGTGTTCGAACGCGTCCGCTCCGACTATGTCGAGAAGCCCGACGACAGCAAGCTGATCGAATCCGCCATCAGCGGCATGCTGACCGGCCTCGACCCGCATTCGAGCTACATGGATGCGAAGAGCTTCAAGGACATGCAGGTGCAGACCCGCGGCGAGTTCGGCGGGCTCGGCATTGAGGTCACGATGGAAGACGGCCTCATCAAGGTGGTCTAGCCGATCGACGACACCCCGGCTTCGAAGGCCGGCATCCAGGCCAACGACATCATCACCACCCTCGACGACGAGGCGGTGCAGGGCCTCACCCTGAATCAGGCCGTCGACAAGATGCGCGGCCCGGTCAACACCAAGATCAAGCTGAAGATCATCCGCAAGGGTCAGGACAATCCGATCGAAGTGACGCTGGTGCGCGACAACATCCGCGTCCGCTCGGTGCGCGCCCGCGTCGAGGACGGCGATATCGGTTACATCCGCATCACCACCTTCAACGAACAGACCACCGAAGGCCTGAAGCGCGAAATCGCGTCACTGACCAAGCAGATCGGCGAAGACAAGTTGAAGGGCTTCATCCTCGATCTGCGCAACAATCCCGGCGGCCTGCTTGAAGAAGCCGTCACCGTGTCAGATGCATTCCTCGAGCGCGGCGAGATCGTTTCGACGCGCGGCCGCAATGCCGAGGAAACCCAGCGCCGCGTGGCGCGGGCGGGCGACCTCACCAAGGGCAAGAAGCTGATCGTGCTCATCAACGGCGGCTCGGCATCGGCATCGGAAATCGTCGCCGGTGCGTTGCAGGACCACAAGCGCGCGACGCTGATCGGGACGCGCTCGTTCGGCAAGGGATCGGTGCAGACCATCATTCCACTCGGCTCCGGCAACGGCGCGCTGCGGCTGACCACGGCGCGTTACTTCACGCCATCGGGTAAGTCGATCCAGGCCAAGGGCATTACCCCCGATATCGAGGTGCTGCAGGATGTGCCGGACGACCTGAAGTCGCGAACCGACACCAAGGGCGAAGCCTCGCTGCGCGGCCACCTCAAGGGCGATGCCGGCAAGGAGCAGACCGGCTCGCAATCCTACGTCCCGCCGGATGCCAAGAACGACAAGGCGCTGAAGATGGCTGATGACCTGCTACACGGTATCAAGGTCGAGGCTCAGGCTCCGACCGGCGACAAGGCCGCGGTCGACAAGCCGGCCGACAAGGAGAAGGCCAAGGCCAACTGATCGCCAACGACCCGCGACATGGTCTGGTAGATAACGGGCGGCCTGCGGGTCGCCCGTTTCATTTTGATCTACTCAGATCGTTACTGCGGCCGCCGAATGTCCGCGACCGCAACCCGGCGTGGTAAAGTCGCTGCGGCTGATTCGCGGGAGGCCGGCAGGAGGCCACGGCAGTGACGACAGACGATCTCAGCACTCCGCTCGGGCACGACACGCAGCCGCACAGGCGGCGGCGCCTTCCCTTCAGCGGCGTTCAGGTGATCGCCGCCGCGCTCGGACTGTTCCTGCTGGGGTTCGCGGGTATTGCGCTGTTCCATCAGGATCGCCTCGGCGGCGAACCGGTGGTACGGGTCGCACTGCAACCGGACACTGCCGCCAAGAACCCGGACAAGGATATGGCGGCGCCAGCCGACGCTGCCAAGCCGGGACAGCCGGCATCGAAAGCCGCTTCGAATCCGCCGGCGAACGGACAGAAGACTATCACCATCATCGATGGTTCGAGCGGCGCGCGGCAGGACGTGGTCGTCGCCAGCGAAAGCTCGGCCACCGGCGCCGAGACCACCTCTGCGATCATGTCCGGCGTCGACGCGCGGCTGCTGGAGAAATCGCGTTACGGCATGATCCCGGTCATCGCCGATGGCGTGGCACCGTTCACAGCTTATGCCGCCGGCACACCAGCTGAGCGCGCCAAAGCGGCCACGATGCCGACCGTCACCATCGTCGTCGGTGGACTCGGCATCGGCGCCGCGAAGACCACCGAATCGATCTTGAACCTGCCCGGCGCGGTCACGCTGGCCTTCACGCCTTATGGTTCGGATCCGGCCAAGCTGGTGGCGCGGGCGCGCGGCCGGCATCACGAAATTCTGCTGCAAGTACCGATGGAGCCGTTCGACTATCCCGACAACGATCCCGGCCCGCAGACCTTGCTTACCGCCCAGAGCCCCGAACAGAATCTCGACCGCCTGTTCTGGCATCTCAGCCGACTTCAAGGCTACGTCGGGCTGACCAGCTTCATGGGCGCCCGCTTCACTGTTTCGGACACGGCGATGCAGCCGGTGATCCGCGAGGCGGCCAAACGCGGCCTCGGCTATCTTGATGACGGCAGTTCTCCGCGTAGCGTGGCCGGCACGCTGGCGCAAGGCCAGAACATGCCGTTCGCCAAAGCCGACCTCAGCATCGACGCGGTGCCGACCGCGGCCGAAATCGACAAGGCGCTGGCAAAACTGGAATCCCTGGCAAAGACCCGCGGCAGCGCCATCGGCATCGCATCGAGCCTTCCCGTTTCGGTCGAACGGATCGGCAACTGGGCTAAAGCACTTGAGAGCCGTGGCGTTCTACTGGTGCCATTGACAACCGCGATACTGAAATCAAAATCGTGATGCGATCCGGACATGACGTTAAACTCGGCGCTAGACTCGGCGACAGATATGAAACCAGCTTGTCCAATCCGGACATCCGACGTGAGGTGAAGGCGAGCATGCGGCTCGGCAGGCTTCGATCAACTGAAGGGGCACGACGGCGATGACGCGTTATGACGATCTGCCCTATCGCACCTGCGTCGGCATGATGCTGATCAATGCAACGGGGCTGGTGTTTATCGGCCGCCGCGCCGGAGGCCCCGAACACGTCGACGCAACTCATGTCTGGCAAATGCCGCAAGGCGGCGTCGATCCCGGCGAGGACACCTGGGAAGCAGCGAAGCGCGAGCTATTTGAAGAAACCAGCGTTCGCTCGGTCGAAAAAGTCGGCGAAGTCTCCGACTGGCTGATCTACGATATTCCGCGCACGGTGGCGGGCCGCGCTTGGAAAGGCCGCTATCGCGGCCAGCGCCAGAAGTGGTACGCGATGAAATTCACCGGCAAGGATTCCGAGATCAACGTGCTCAATCCCGGCGACGGCCACAAGCCGGAATTCATCAAGTGGCGATGGGAGCCGATGCAGAATCTCCCTGATCTGATCGTGCCCTTCAAGCGGCCGGTCTATGAGCGCGTCGTCAAGGAATTCACAAGTCTCGCCAACGCGCAATGACCTCCGATAAGCCGTACCGCCCCAATGTCGGGATCGCGCTGTTCAACGCCGCGGGCTTTGTGCTGATAGGTCGGCGTTATCGTGACGACGGACCTGAAATCATCCTGCCCGGTCTGGAGTGGCAGATGCCGCAAGGCGGCATTGATGCTGATGAAAATCCGCGCGACGCGGTGATGCGCGAACTCTGGGAAGAAACCGGCGTGACCCACGCCAACTATCTCGGCGAGACTGACTGGATGACTTACGAATTTCCACCCTATGACGGCCCACCAACGCATCGCCTGGCGAAATTTCGCGGCCAGCGCCAGAAGTGGTTCGCACTCCGCTTCGTCGGCAACGATACCGAGATTGATCCGCTTGCAACCCGCAATGGTCAACCACCAGAATTCGATCACTGGCGCTGGGAGCAACTCGATCGTGTTGCGGCGCTGGTGGTGCCGTTCCGGCAGCAGGTCTACACGGCGGTCGCGGCAGCTTTCGCGCGGTTCGTCTGACCCGCTCACAACAAGGTAACTATCGCAGCCGCAGCGTTCTTTC
>JAFKKL010000202.1:6177-15854 GCA_017305595.1 Hyphomicrobiales bacterium
TCTTTCTCAATGATCTCGCCAGCTCGTCGCAGCCGCGCCGGCCGCACCCGCCCGCAGCGGCCACACCGGCGCAGCGTCAGGGCTGGCGATGATCGGCTTTCCGTCGCGCGCCGCGTGGGCGTCATCGAGCGCCTCGACGAAATCCGAGAACCACTGCTGAATGGTTCCGGCACGCAATGACTTCATCATCGCTTCCCATCGCATCCGCCGCTCCACCAGCGGCATCGACAGTGCCGTGGCGATAGCGCGCGCCATGCTGTCGATGTCGTTCGGATTGACCTGCAACGCGGCATCGAGTTCGTTAGCGGCGCCGGCGAACTTCGACAGCACCAGCACACCGGGATCGGCCGGGTTCTGCGCGGCGACGTACTCCTTCGCCACCAGATTCATGCCGTCGTGCAGCGGCGTCACCACACCGACCTGCGCCGTGCGATAGAGCCCCGCCAGCACGGTCTGGCTGAAACCCTTGTTGAGATAGCGGATCGGCGTCCAATCGACCTCGCCGTGAAGCCCGTTGACGTCGCTGACCAGCTTGGCAAGTTGCTCCTGAAGATGACCATAGGCTTCGATACCGCCGCGCGACAGCGTCGCAATTTGCAGCAGCGATACCGTACGGCTGAGCGACGGATGCAGGGTCAGCATCTGATCGAACGCCTTGATGCGATTGATCAGACCCTTGGAATAATCGACGCGGTCAACGCCGATGGCGAGCTTTTCGCCATGCAGGCTGCGGCGCAGGCGCGATACGTCGGGATGCGACATCGCCTTGACGGCGTGCGCGGCGAACTTGTCGACGTCGATGCCGATGGGGAACGTAGCGAGACGCGAGATTCCGTAGCGTGACAACACTTCGCCGTTCTTGACCCGCAGCCCTAGCTCCATCTCGACATAATCAGCAAAGTTGGCGCAATCGTCCTCGGTTTGGAATCCAATCAAATTGTAAGCGAGCATCGCCTCGACGAGGTCGCGATGGTTCGGCACGCCGCTGATAATTGTGCGCGACGGCCATGGCGTATGCAGGAAGAAGCCGATCGCCTGCTGGACGTCCAGTTGCCGCAATTCAGCACCCAGCGTCAGGAAGTGATAATCCTGAATCCAGAAGGTCGCGTCGGGCTTACGGAAGCGCAGCAGCGCGCGCGCCATGAAAGCGTTGACTTCGCGATAGGAGCGATAGTCCTCACACGAAGCGCGGATCAAATCGGTACGCGAATGCAGCGCCGGCCATAACGCGGAATTTGCAAAGCCTTCGTAATAACCGCCGTAATGCGCCGCTGGCAGATCAAGCATTGCCAGCGCGCCGGACCCGAGTGGCTCGATTTCGGCGAAGGGGTCTTTCTGCACATTGTCGCGAACGTCACCGCTGGAACCGACCCAGATCGCGCCGGAATTCTCCACGACCGGCAACAACGCCGCCGCCAATCCGCCAGTCATCGGCTCATTGGCTTTGGCCCGCGCCACGCGATTGGATACGACCACGAGACTCACAGGATCTCCTCCTGATTTGTTACAGCCCGAAACATAAACGGCTGTTCATCAATATGGTTCCTCGCCACAACTCAATCTCATTGCGATCAGATTTGAATTACGTGCGATGGAACTCGCGCATCTATCTATTCTGATGCTGCGCCTGCATGCAGCGTGAACCCCCGTTCGATGTTTGCGCACGATCACGCATCTCACCGCGCCATGCACAAAACATCTGTATTTTTAAGGCGGTTCCGTTCGTTCGTCAGAAGTCGGCGCACAAAAAATCGCAATCGACATATCAGAACCCGAATGAAGGTTCGGCTCTTGTCCGACTGAGCGCTTTCACAAATCAGAATTTGGAACCTGAAAAAATTTGCGCCGCTCGCATCACGAACAACGGGAAAGCGAATCAGATCGAACCGTCGTCAGGTCGAGTTCCATGCAACAGACTCGCAAGCCAAAGCCTCACATCGTTAGGCCCAGCGAAGGTTCCAGCAACACCACGCGCTTGTCGTCCGACAGAAAACGACATACCCTTGAAGTCCGGCATGATGGCGAACACGGTTTCGTCAGTTACGTCATCGCCGAGGAACACCGGGCGGCGGCCCTTGAAAGGTTTATGCGACATCAATTCGCGCACGCCGGTCGCCTTCGTGACTCCTGAATGTTTGATCTCGCACACGGCCTTACCGGGCAGAACTTCGATCGGCGCATTCGGAAGATCGGCGCGGATCCTGGAGACAGCATCGTAGATCGCCGTTTCCAGATGCGGTGCCTGACGGAAGTGCAATGCGAACGAATAGCCCTTGTCCTCCACCAGAATGCCGGAATCGAGTTCCGCGATGGCGGCGAAGCGGCGCTTCAAATCCGGACTCATCGGAGGAGCATGGGTCGCTACCGCTTCGCTGTCGATCGACAAACGCATTTCCGCGCCGTGGCCTCCGACCGAGGGATAACGCGCCGGCGCGAAGATCCAATCGATATCATCGAGAGACCGTCCGCTAACGAGCGCCAGCGCGCCGGACGTGCGCTCCAGCAATCCATCGAGCGTCGGAACCAAATCGGGCGGAACAATCACGCTGCGCGGCGTCGGCGCAAGCTCAAGCAATGTTCCGTCGATGTCGAGCAGCAGCGCGCAGGTGTCGAGATCCAACGGCGGCAAGGACTGCAACGCTGTTCCGTCTTCTTCACCCGACCTCTTCACTGCACGCCCGTCTGACATCAACATCACCTCGCTTTCGTCTCCATTCATTCCGCGACTGCGAGCGGCTGCGCGACGGATTCCAGCGGCTGCCGTTCCGCCGCGATACAATAGCACCAGGCGACAACCGCCGCTGCAATCATCAGGCCCGCGCCGAACAGATAGCCCATGAAGACGCTGATGCGCGATCCGGTGTCGATCAAGGCGCCGAACAGCGTAGGTCCCGCCACGCCGCCAATACCGGTGCCGATCGCATAAAACATCGCGATCGCCAACGCACGCACCTCAATCGGAAACGTCTCGCTCACCGTCAGATAGGCGGCACTCGCCGCGGGCGAGGCGAAGAAAAAGATCACCATCCACGCGATCGTCTGCGTCTGCGCGCTCCATATGCCGATCGCGAACAGATATCCCGACACCGCAAGCAAAATACCGGAGATCGCGTAGGTGAACGTGATCATCACGCGCCGGCCGATACTGTCGAACAAGCGACCAAGCAACAGCGGCCCGAGAAAATTTCCCGCCGCGAACGGCAGGATATACCAGCCGATATGATCCGACGGGATGCCGTAGAATTCCGTCAACACCAGTGCGTAGGTGAAAAAAATCGCGTTGTAGAAGAACGCCTGCGCAACCATCAACGCCAGACCCACCAACGAACGCTGACGATAGCGCTGGAACAATGTGCGCGCGACCTCGCCAAGTGGCGTATGGCTGCGCATCCGCAGCTTGATGGTCGGCCAAACTGTCCCTGCCGCGATGGCGCGCCCTCCTTTCACGGAGCGCTCGATATCCGCGACGATGGCGCTGGCCCGTTCAGGATAGCCGTGAATCATCAGCCAACGCGGGCTTTCCGGAATCCATAGCCGCATGACGAAGACCACCAGTCCGAGCCCCGCGCCGGTCAGATAAGCCAGCCGCCAGCCGAGGTCCGCGCCGACGACTTCCGGGTCGAGCAGCACGATGGCGCTCACCGCGCCGATTGCCGCACCGATCCAGAAGCTGCCATTGATAATCAGGTCGGTCCATCCGCGATAACGCGCCGGCACCAGTTCCTGAATCGTCGAATTGATCGCGGTGTATTCGCCGCCGATTCCCGCGCCGGTCAGAAACCGGAAGAACGCATAGCTCCAGACGTCCCACGACAACGCCGTCGCCGCCGTCGCCACCAGATAGAGCGACAACGTGATGAAAAACAGTTTCTTGCGGCCGAGGCGATCGGTCAACCAGCCGAAACCGAGTGCACCGAGCACCGCACCGGCGAGATAGGCGCTGTTGGCAACGCCGACATCAAAATTGCTGAAGCGCAGCGTCGCGCTGTCTTTCAGCGCACCCGAGAGCGTTCCCGCAAGCGTCACTTCGAGCCCGTCGAGAATCCAGGTGACTCCCAGCGCAATGACCACGCGCGTGTGAAACCCGCTCCAGCGCAGTGCATCGAGCCGCGCCGGAATATCGGTTTCAATCATGCGGCTATCGGTGTTCACCGGCGGTTTTCATCTTCCTTGGTTGGACAACGGTCGCCAGCGACGTATCAACGATACAATCGCAAGAGTTTGCGTGCATCCCGCGATGTGGCGGTGGAAGGACAATTGAAGACAACGCAACGAAGCAAGCGAAGTTCCAGTCAGGAACTCGCACCAAGGCCGGAGGTTGTCCAGAACACTTGAACGAGGCCGGACAATGACCGCGAGAACACATCACACCACAAAGCCCGCGCGCAAGAAAGCTGCCGTGCGCAAGACGTCCGCAAGGCCAAGCGCACGAAGAAGAGCCGCTACGCACAAGAGCGCAACGTCGAAGCGATGGTCGGGACGTGTCACCAAGCACAGCAACGCACTCGATCTCAAGCAGCACGTCTTTACCTTGCATGATCCGAAGAAGATCGCAGCTTCACTGAAGCGCTCCGCCGAAAGGAGCACGCGGCGCAAAACGAACCCCTATCGCTCCGCTCTCTCGATGCTGACGTTTTATATCAATCGCGCCGGCAAGACCTTGCCGAAAACCCAGCGTGAGCGACTGGAACGGGCGAAGGGCGAGCTAAAGCGACAGTTTCATCGCGACGCATAACGCCGCCGCGACATGAGCCGCGACGGCGTCAACTTCGTGCAATATTTCGTAACGATCAGGCTGCGCGCACGCTGCCCATGAAGCGGTCCAGTTCCTCGCGCAGGCGCACGCTTTCCGCCGAAAGGGTCTGCGCGGAACTCAACACCTCCGCCGAGGCCGCTCCGGTCTGGGTGGCCCCGTTGTTGACCTGCGAGATGTTGTTGGCGACTTCCTCGGTGCCTTGCGCGACGTTCTGAACATTGCCGGCAATTTCCTGGGTCGCTGCGGTTTGCTGCTGAACGGCGGTTGCGATCGTCGATGCAATCTCGGAGATCTGGCCGATCGTGCTGCCAATCTCCTTGATCGCAGCAACTGACTCCCGCGTCGCGCTCTGCATCCCCAGAATATGGGACGAGATTTCATCGGTCGCCTTCGCGGTCTGGCTGGCCAGCGATTTGACCTCGGAAGCGACGACCGCGAAGCCACGTCCGGCCTCGCCGGCGCGCGCAGCTTCAATGGTCGCATTCAGCGCCAGCAAGTTGGTCTGCTCGGCGATCGCGGTGATCAGTTTGACGACATCGCCGATGTCCTGCGCGGCACGCGACAGTTCTCCGATCCGCTCGTCCGTCAAGTTGGCCTGTTTCACCGCGCTGGCTGCAATGCGGCTGGATTCGTGCACCTGCCGGCCGATCTCGTCGACCGACATCGAGAGTTCTTCGGTCGCCGCAGCGACCGATTGCATGTTGGACGATGCTTCTTCCGATGCGCCCGCCACATGCGTCGAGAGACTTTGCGTGGTCTCTGCGGTGTGAGTGAGAGTGTCGGCGGCGGCTTCCAATTGCGCTGCGGAGGAGGAGACGTTCGCGACGATGGCGCCGACAGCGGATTCAAACTGGTCGGCGAACTGGATCATCTCGGCGCGCCGCGCTTCCGCCGCGGCGCGGTTACGCTCCTCATGCGTGGCCGCATCACGTTCCGCCTTGGCCACCGCCTGCACCTTGAAGCCCTCGACTGCCGCCGCCATGTCGCCGATCTCATCCTTGCGGCCGAGACCTGGCAACACGACGTCGAAATTGCCCTTGGCCAGTTCGCGCATCGCGGCGCACATCTTCACCATCGGCCGCGCAATACCGTTGCCCAGCACTACGGCGAGAAGACCGCCGAGCAATGTGCTGCCGATCGCCAGCATCACGATCAGCCACCGCGTGTTTTGCATGATGCTCTGGGTGTGGCTTTCGATCCGCTTCTGATCGGTCAGCAGATCCTGCTTCATCGAATCCGAAAGCTTGGTGATCGACGTCGCCGCATTCATCATCTCGCCGCCGAGCCGTTCGATCAGCTCGGCCTTCGCCACCAGATCGGCGAAAGCCGTGGTGTAGTCGGAAAGGTCAGTGGTGGCGTCAGCGAGTTTGCGCTCGATCACTTCGTGCCCCTTGGCCGGGATCGAGGCGAACGCGGCCTTGAGGAATTTCAATCGCGCCGTCGCGCTGGCCGCGGCAGCCGACTCCGGCTTGCGCGCATACGTGCCTAACAGCGCCGACGTTGCAATCAACTGCGTGGCGACGTCTTTGACCCTTGTTTGCAGCGCCCCCTGCCCGGCGTCGCCTGCGGTGCTGGCGATGTCGTCGAGCTTGTAGCGAAGAGCCGTACCTTTGGCGATAACGCGATTTTCGGCGATCGTCGCGTATTCCTGCTTGGCCTTCAGCGTCCCGGTGAAGGTGGCAGCGAATGTCTCGAACTGCTTGGCCAGCTCGCCAATACGCGCCAGCCGCTCCGGATCGGTCGTCCCGGCCTTGGCATGATCGATGGCTGTCTTGAGACGACCTTCCGCCGCCTGGGCTGCCTCGGCATCGGCATCATTACCGGTCAGAACATAATAGCGGACAAGCTCACGAAACGATATCAATTCGCGATCGATGTTGCGGGCGAGATCGGCCTCGGCAACGCCGGCCTGCGAGGCGGCGACGCTCGCCGCAATCCGTCCGAACCCGAAATAGGCAACGCCCATGCTGATCGCCGAAACGATCAACAGACAGCCGAACCCCAGAGTGACCTTGCTGCGAAATCGCAGGGCAGGCATCTTCACCAACGCCCCTCGCAATCGCTCACGCTTCAACGCACCCACCTCAGCCCTCCGGATTTTCAATTCATTTCGTCGGGATTGGGAATCCCGTGACATGACCGAAAATTAGAGCGAAATGGATAAGAGGCCGTAAATTAATACCAGCCAGAGCAGCGATTGTCGCGAATTACGGGCGAAAATCGGCCAGCAGAAATCGACCGGGCGGACACGATCCCGACCAAGGCACGACAGCAAACCCTGTCGGATCAATAGTCCGGATAAGCGCGATACCGACGCGGATGGGGACGGTCGGGACCTGAAAACGCGTATCGGGGATTGAGACTACAGTCCGCAAAACGGCCAGCGGCGCTGGCGCGGCATTGGGCGTAGGTGTCGTAGGCGCACTCGCCGGGAATGCCGGTCTCGGGAGACTGCAAACAGAAGCGATATTCCCGCGCTTCGGCGGGAGCCGAGGCCACAGCCGCCATCATCCCGGCCGCCAGAACCGCCAACGCCATTCCACGCATGTTGTATCCTCATCAAATTGGCCGGTTTCCGGCTGCTACGTAATTGCTGGACAGACCAGAAGACAAGCCGCGACGACCTCTATCCGTTCCACGACACCCATTCAACATCTCTCGATTCGTGCCGATCCGGATCACCGTTCCCAATCATCCCGTCATCAATACCGCAGACGCTCCACGCGGCCGGTATCACCGCGTGCTCAGAACGGACGTGCGAGATTCGATCCGTCCAGGCGTCATGACAATTCCGCCGGATCAAAATTTGATCGCCGCCCGGCACGATGGCAAAGTAAACCACAAATCCGGCCGGCGGCGTCACAATCCGCACAATCCGAATGCCGGATGGCGACAACAGGGAGGCACCATGTCCACATCAGCCGCGCCCGGCATCGTCGGCCCGTTCGCAGGACTCGACGTTCCATGGCTGTTACGGATGCGAGCCGCGACCCGTGGCGACCATCCGTTCCTTATCTGGGCGCCATTCGAAGGCCCGTCCCGATCGTGGAGCTATCGCGAATTCGACGATCGGGTCGGCGCGCTGGCCGCCGGTCTTGCCAAGCGCGGCGTCAAGCAAGGCGACCCCGTTCTGATCCATCTCGACAACTGCATCGAGATGATGCTGGCCTGGTTCGCCTGCGTCGAACTTGGCGCCATCGCCGTCACCACCAACACCCGCTCGGCGGCGGCGGAGATCGCGTACTTCGCCGATCATTGCGGCGCGGTCGCCGCCATCACCCAGCCCGCTTATGCCGAACTGGTGGCACAGAACTGCAAGAACCTGCGCTGGCTCGCGGTGACGTCGCATAACGCCGGCACCGCCGCTGCGCAAGGTCACACCCCGCAACAGGCCGACCGTTTCGAAACATTGTTCGCCGACAGCGCCGACCGGCCGCATCGCCCGACCGATCCCTTCGCACCGTGCAGCGTGCAATATACCTCGGGCACGACCTCACGGCCCAAGGCCGTGCTGTGGACCCATGCCAACGCGCTGTGGGGCGCAAAGATCAACGCTGCGCATCAGGACCTTCATGCCGGCGACGTACACCAGACCTATCTGCCGCTGTTTCACACCAATGCGCTGGCCTATTCGATGCTGTCGAGCCTGTGGGTCGGCGGCACCTGCGTGATCCAGCCGCGTTTCTCGGCGCGGCGCTTCTGGAACGTTGCCTCCGAGCATCGATGCACCTGGACCTCGACCATCCCGTTCTGCATCAAGGCGCTGCTCGAACACGAAATTCCGAAGCAGCACACATTCCGGCTGTGGGGTACCGCTGTCTGCGATCCGCCGCCGTTCGCGTCACTGGGCGTCAAGATGATCGGCTGGTGGGGGATGACCGAAACCATCACACACGGCATCGTCGGCGAGGTCGACCAGCCCAACACGCCGATGTCGATCGGCCGCGCCGCCGCCGAATACGAAATCCGCGTCGTCGATGACAACGGCACGCCGACAACCGTCGGCGACACCGGCAACTTGCTGATCAAGGGCATTCCCGGCCTGTCGCTGTTCAAGGAATATCTGCACAACGAACAGGCCACGCGGGAAAGCTTCGACGAGCACGGCTACTTCATCACCGGCGACCGCATCACCTTGCTGGAAAACGGCTTCATGAAGTTCGGCGACCGCGCCAAGGACATGCTCAAGGTCGGCGGTGAGAACGTCGCGGCCTCGGAGATCGAACAGATCATCATCGCGGTGCCGGGCGTTCGCGAGGCAGCCGTCGTCGCCAAGAAGCATCCAATGCTGGACGAGGTGCCGGTGGTGTTCATCATCCCACAGGCCGGCACCGCGAAGATTCCGGAAACCTTGCACGATGACGTGCTGATGGCCTGCCGCAAGGCGCTCGCCGACTTCAAGGTGCCGCGGGAAGTGCATTTCGTCGACGACATGCCGCGGTCGACGCTGGAGAAAGTCGCCAAGAACGAGCTACGCAAGCTGCTCGCGTGATCACATCCCGAACGCGACGGGGCGGAAGGCCTGTAGCAACTGCTGATCCAGCTTGCCGCCCATCTGCTCCATCATCGCGAACGCCTGGGTGTGGGTGAACGGCATCCGGTAGGAGCGTTTTTCCACCAGCGCTGCATGAATATCGACGATGGTGGTGAGCCGGACGATGTCGCTGATCCGGTCCGCCGTCAGGCCGTGCGGATAGCCGGTGCCGTCGAGAAACTCGTGATGGTGCAATACCACGTCGAGCATTTCCGGCGGGAAACTGCCTTCTTCCGTGAGCGCTTCGTAGCCTAGGCGCGGATGCTGGCGCATCTGATCCATTTCGGCATCGGTCAGCTTCCCCGGCTTGTCGAGAATCGAGAGTGGAATGTAGGCCTTGCCGACGTCGTGCAGCAGTGCGGCGCGCGCCAGCCGCCGCTGATCGTC
>JAFKKL010000219.1 GCA_017305595.1 Hyphomicrobiales bacterium
CGGCGCCAACCTGCTGCTCGCCGGCGCGCAGTTCGCCGAGCCGGTGCTGTTCGGCCGCATCGTCGACGTGCTTACGGGCAATCCTTCCAACGGTCCGCTTGCCTCGACATCGACCTCGCCGTGGCCGCTGCTGGCGGCATGGGTTGCATTCGGCCTGTTCACCATCCTTTGCGGCGTGATCGTGGCGTTGAACGCCGACCGCCTGTCGCACCGCCAGCGGCAGGCGGTGCTGACCAGCTATTTCGAACACATCATGCAATTGCCGTTGACCTTCCACACCGGCACCCATTCCGGCCGACTGATGAAGGTGATGCTGCAAGGCACCGACGCACTGTGGCGCTTGTGGCTTGGCTTCTTCCGCGAACACTTCGCGGCGATCATGTCGCTGATCGTCCTGCTGCCGCTGTCGCTCTACATCAATTGGCGGCTCGCGATCCTGCTGTTCGTGCTGTGTGTCGTCTTCACGGTGCTCACGACGCTGGTGGTGCGCAAGACGTTTGAGATGCAGAACGAGGTCGAGGAACAGTACAGCAACCTTTCCGCGCGCGCATCCGACGCGCTGGGCAACGTCGCGCTGGTTCAGAGTTTTGTGCGCATCGATGCCGAGGTGCAAGGTCTGCGCGGTATTGCTGACAAGCTGCTGGCGGCGCAATTGCCGGTGCTGTCGTGGTGGGCGCTGGTCACGGTGATGACGCGCGCCTCCACCACCATCACCGTGCTGGCGATTTTCACCGTCGGCATCGTGTTGCATCAGCAGGGCCTCACCAGCGTCGGCGAGATCGTGATGTTCGTCTCGTTTGCCACCATGCTGATCCAGAAGCTCGAGCAGGTCGTCGCTTTCATCAACAACGTGTTCATGGAAGCGCCGCGGCTGCAGGAATTCTTCAACGTGCTCGACGCGGTGCCCGCCGTGCGCGACCGCCCCGACGCCATCGATCCCGGCCGCGTTCAGGGGCTGGTCGAATTCAACAATGTGTCGTTCTCCTATGACGGCAAGCGCCCGGCGGTCGAGGACGTCTCGTTCACCGCACTGCCCGGCCAGACCATCGCGCTGGTAGGTCCCACCGGCGCCGGCAAGTCCACCGCGATCGCGCTGCTGCATCGCGCCTTCGATCCGCAATCCGGCATCATCAAGATCGACGGCATGGACATTCGCGGCATGACGCTGTCGGCCTTGCGCCGGAACATCGGCGTGGTGTTTCAGGAGGCGTTGCTGTTCAACCGCTCGATCGCCGACAACCTGCGGGTCGGCAAGCCGGACGCGACGCTCGAGGAGATGCGTACCGCCGCCGCGCGCGCGCAGGCGCTCGACTTCATCGAACGGGGCGAGCAACAGTTCGACACCAATGCCGGCGAACGCGGCCGCATGCTGTCCGGCGGCGAGCGCCAGCGGCTGTCGATCGCCCGCGCGCTGCTGAAGGACCCGCCGATCCTGATTCTCGACGAAGCGACATCAGCGCTCGACGCGGTGACCGAAGCCAAAGTCAACGCCGCGCTCGACGAGGTGATGAAGGGCCGCACCACCTTCGTGATCGCGCACCGGCTATCGACCATCCGCAACGCCACGATGATTCTGGTGTTTGAGCACGGTCGCGTGATCGAGAGCGGAACATTCGATGAACTGGTCGCGCAGGGCGGTCACTTCGCCGGATTGGCGCGGGCACAGTTCATGGTGCGGGATAATGCTCAAGCCAGCGTCGCAACGGCTTCGGTGTCTTCGGAACCCTCTTGATCGGTGATCGAGGCCGATTGTCGCGGCATCGTCGAAATTCAGCCCCTTTCATCCACGAATTAACGCCTTCGCCTCTATTCTGGGGCAAGCTGTGGGTATAGGCTTTGCCATCCCGCGAAAACGCTCGCGCTTCACCGAGCGCTCCATAGCCAGACAACGCGAAGACCCCACCATCGTCGAGGTCCGGTCTTCGTTGATTGATCGCAAAGGACCGGATTCGGATCGTGCATTTTCTCCGCGCTGCGCCCGCCACCTTTCTAAGCTGCCTCCTCCTCATCGCGGGATTTGCCGTGACGTCCGCCACGCCGGCGCGGGCTCATGCCGAAGCCACGCTGCTGGTCGAGGCCGATAGCGGCAAGGTGCTTGAGGCGGAGAACGCCACCTTCCCCTGGCACCCGGCCTCGCTGACCAAGGTGATGACGGCCTATGTCACCCTGAAAGCGGTCAAGGACGGCAGGATCACACTCGACAAGCTGATCACGGTGTCGCCGCACGCCGCAGCCGAAAAGCCCTCGAAGATGGGGTTCCCGCCGGGTACGCAGGTCACCGTCGATAACGCGCTCAAGATGATGATGGTGAAGTCGGCCAACGACATGGCGGTGGTGCTGGCCGAAGGCGTTGGCGGCTCAGTCGATGGTTTCTCGGCGATGATGAACCAGACCGCCGCACGGCTCGGCATGACGCAGACCACCTACGTCAATCCCAACGGCCTGCCCGACGACCGCCAGGTCACCTCTGCGCGCGATCTTGCGATCCTGGCCCGCGCCTTCATCCGTGACCTGCCGGAATACGAATATTTCGTGCATATTCCCGCGATCCGCTACGGCCGCCGCGTGACGCAGAACTTCAACAAGCTGATCGGCCGCTTCCCCGGCGCAGACGGCATGAAGACCGGCTTCATCTGCGCTTCCGGCTTCAACCTGATGGCGACGGCGACGCAGAACGGCCGCCGCCTAATCGCGGTGGTACTCGGCGCGTCTTCGTCGCAAATGCGCTCGATCAAGGCGATCAAATTGCTGGAGCGCGGCTTTTCCAGCAACAACAACCTGACCTGGCTGCGGCCGGCGCTCGGCACCGTCGACAACCTTGCGCCGATCGCCGCCGCACCGCCGGATTTGCGTGACGATGTCTGCGGCCCGCGTCGCAAGCGCCCGGCCAGCGATGACCCTGAAGACGATATCGCCAGCGTCGTCACCAACAATCCGGCGCTGAGTTTCTTCGCCGACGGCCTCAAGGCGCCGACCTTGAGGCCGGAGGATATGCTGGCGGCGGCCCCTACCCCGGCCGATCCGGTTATCGTCTATACCGGGCCGACCAAAAGCGGCGCGGACCTGATCGCTGCGGCTGCCGCCGATGCGGCCGCACAAGAAGCCGCAGCGGCGAACTATCGCAAATCGCGCGCCGCCAAACGCCGGGGCGGTAAAGCCCACGCCAGCACCGACAGCAAAGGCAACAAGCGAACCACTGTCACCATCGATACCCGGAAGCCAGCCGCCGGCGCCAAGAGCGCGGATGCGGGAGACACCAAGAGCAAGCCGAACTCAAAACCGGCCGCGCACGCGGCAGCCAAACCGGCCGAGAAGCCATCGACCCACAAGCCCGCCGCCAAACCAGCGCCAGCGACAAGCAAGCCCGCGGCGGCAGCAAAGCCGGCGCCGAAGGGCAAGCCGAAGCACGCGTCGAGCGAAGCCAAGTCGAAGAATTAGTTTTCCTTCCCCTGACACCGCTCGCGACCTGGGCGGCCATGCGTCGTTAAAGCGCAGGCCGCTTGCCAATAGCGCGAGCTTTGCCCGATACTTCCGGGAGTTGGCAGTCCGCGACAGAACGGACAGGCCGCACGAACGATCGGATTCCGACGCCCCGCGATACCCGCGATCAGGCGTCAACAAGGGGAAATGTCATGGAACGGATCTGGCTCAAGCACTACCCGGAGGGTGTGCCTGCGGATATCGACGTCACGCAGTATGGGTCGCTGGTCGAACTGCTCGAGGAAAGCTTCACCAAGTTCCGCGACCGCAAGGCCTTCATCTGCATGGACAAGGCCATCACCTATCGCGACGTCGACGAGATGTCGCTCGCGCTCGCGGCCTATCTGCAAAGCAAGGGGTTGGCGAAAGGCGCGCGCGTCGCGCTGATGATGCCGAACGTGCTGCAGTATCCGGTGTCCACCGCCGCGGTGCTGCGCGCCGGCTATGCGGTGGTCAACGTCAATCCGCTCTACACACCGCGCGAGCTGGAGCACCAGCTCAAGGACTCCGGCGCCGAAGCCATCATCGTGTTGGAGAACTTCGCCACCACCGTCGAGAAGGTGATCGCGAAAACCAACATCAAGCATGTCATCGTCGGTAGCATGGGCGACCTGCTCGGCTTCAAGGGTGTCATCGTCAATCTGGTGGTCCGGCGCGTAAAAAAGATGGTGCCGGCTTATTCGCTGCCGGGCGCGGTGGCGTTCAACGACGCGCTTGCGGCGGGACGCGGCATGAAGCTGGCGAAGCCCGCGATCACGCGCGAGGACGTCGCCTTCCTGCAATACACCGGCGGCACCACCGGCGTGTCCAAGGGCGCGACGCTGCTTCACAGCAACATCATTGCCAACATGCTGCAGAACGATGCATGGCTGCAGCCGGCGCTGAAGAAGCCGCCGGTGGTCGACCAACTGTTTATCGTCTGCGCGCTGCCGCTTTATCATATCTTCGCGCTGACGGCCTGCTTCCTGCTCGGCGTGCGCGCCGGCGGCGTCAACCTGCTGATTCCCAACCCGCGCGACATCGGCGGCTTCATCAAGGAGTTGCAGAAGTATCAGGTCAACAGCTTCCCGGCGGTCAACACGCTCTACAATGCGCTGGTCAACCACCCGGACTTCTCCAAGATCGATTTCTCCAAGCTGAAAGCCTCGTTCGGCGGCGGCATGGCGACGCAGAAGCCGGTCGCGGAAGCCTGGCTGAAGGCCACCGGCTGCGCGCTGTCGGAAGGCTACGGCCTGTCGGAAACCTCGCCGACGCTGACCTGCAACCCGGCCGACACCGACAAGTTCACCGGCACCATCGGGCTGCCGGTACCGTCGACATGGCTCTCGATCCGCGATGACGACGGCAACGAACTGCCGCTCGGGGAAGCGGGCGAGATTTGCGCCAAGGGGCCGCAGGTAATGGCCGGCTACTGGAACCGGCCGGATGAGACCGCCAAGGTGATGACCCCCGACGGCTACTTCCGCACCGGCGACGTCGGCGTGATGGACGAGCGCGGCTACACCAAGATCGTCGACCGGAAGAAGGACATGATCCTGGTCTCCGGCTTCAACGTCTACCCGAACGAGATCGAGGAAGTGATCGCCAGCCATCCGGGCGTGCTGGAATGCGCGGTGATCGGCGTGCCGGATCCGAAGTCCACCGAAGCGGTGAAAGCCTTCGTCGTGAAGAAGGACCCCAACCTCACCGCCGAGGACGTCATCAAGTTCTGCGCCACCCAACTCACGGCTTACAAGGTGCCGAAGCAGGTCGAATTCCGCACCGAACTGCCGAAAACCAACGTCGGCAAGATCCTACGCCGCGAGTTGCGCGACGAGAAGAAACAGGCGGCGGCGTAAGCCGGTCGAGCGACGTCTCCGCCATCAATGGATCGTCCCCGCTTAGGTGGGGACGACGCAGAAGTAGTTGAGATGACAGATAACAACAACGCGTCCCTTCCCACTCCCACCGAGATCATCACCTTCTGGCGCGAGGCCGGCTATGATCGCTGGTACAAAAAGGACGAGGCGTTCGACGCCGAGATTCGACGGCGCTTTCTCGCGACGTGGGATGCTGCGCTGGCCGGTCAGCGTGACCATTGGCAGGACAGCGACGAGGGCACGCTGGCGCTGCTGATCGTGCTCGATCAGTTTCCCCGCAACATGTTCCGCGGTGATCCGCGCACCTTTGCCAGCGATCCGAAAGCCCGCGAGGTTGCGGACCGCGCCGTCGCGCGCGGTGTCGACCAACGCCTCGACAGCGTAATGCGGCAGTTCGTCTATCTGCCGTTCGAACACTCCGAAGACTTGGCGGATCAGACCCGCAGCGTCACGTTATTCAAGGCGCTCGGCGATGCCGACAACCTGCGCTACGCCGAAATCCACGAGGACATCATCCGCAAGTTCGGCCGCTTCCCGCATCGCAATCGGGTGCTGGGACGCACGACGACGGAAGCGGAGCAGGAGTTCCTGAACAGCGGCGGCTTTGCCGGCTGAGAAAGACCGTGACGACGTGACGTGACCGTCAGTTGGTCCAGGCGAAGGCCACCTTGTCGAGCGTTTTGGGACCGAACTGCTCTGACGAACGCGCCACCATGCGGCCACCGAGCGCACGATAGAATTCGGTAGCGGGTTCGTTGTCGGACAACGCCCAGATCACCATGCTCTTGAGGCCGCTCTGCACCAGATCGCGACGCGCGGCGGTGAAGAGGCGGCGACCGAATCCGAGGCCCTGGAATTCCGGCCGCAGATAGAGTTCGTAAATCTCACCTTCGAAATGCAGGCTGCGGGCGCGGTTGCGGCCGTAATTGGCGTAACCGGCGACCTTGTCGCCGAATACCAGCACGCTGACGCGGCTACCCTTGCGGATGGCGCTCTGCCACCAGTGCGGACCACGCCGATTGATCAGCTTGTCCAGCTCGGCGCCGGGGATGATGCCCTGATAGGCGGATCGCCAAGCATCGTCATGCGTTGATGCGACCGCGGATGCATCCGCAGTTTTGGCCGGCCGGACCTCGATCAGGGTTGTGCTCATGCCCCCAATCAAAGCAAGACATGAGCCCGGCTTCAAGCTCCATCGTTAATATTCGGTTAACATGTGGATTTCCTGCATCAGTGGATACCCGAGGTGTGCCGGAAAGGGACAGGTCTACGAGTTCCCCGGGGCGCCACGGCCGCTTGATCGCTACAGGCTCCGGGCGGAAGCTGCATCCGTGGGACATGTGCATAGCCCCTCCGATCCCAACGATGCCGCGGCACAAGGCTGAGGCTGAAAGCCGCAGTGACAACCGAACCGCGATCAGCTCGCGGATACTGCGAGCCTTTTCGTCTGGTTAGAATTTCTCCAACGTCATCGATCGCGCGAGGCTCAATTGACAATGCCCTCAGCGTGCCCGCTACGATCAGACCCGCACAAGACATCGAGCGGAGATCGTGATGCAGCACTTCGGAAAGTTCGTGCCGGTTCTTCTGATAGGATTACTTGCAAGCTCATCGGCTCTGGCTGACGGCTACAAGGATTGCACGAAGGCCGAACGGTCGTCATGGAAGCCTGCCGCAGAAGCGGAAGCCAAGGCCAAGGCTGCCGGTTACGAGGTGCAGCGATCCAAGATCGAGGGTACCTGCTATGAAGTGTACGCCAAGAAGGAAGGCAAGCTCTACGAGCTGTTCTACAGCCCGCAGGACCTGAGCCTGAAGCACACCAAGACGCGAAAGAACTGAGGCGAGAGGCGCGGCGCGATCCTACGATCTTGCGCGCCGGCCGTGACTTGTCGCCAAAACTTCGCGCGCGGCGCGTTCGCCGCTGTCGCGGGCGCCATGCGCGGTGGAGAAGAAATTCGGCGAGGTCGCCTCGCCCGCGAAGAACAACCTGCTCTCCACCGGAGCGGCCAGCACCGCGCGGCAATCTGCGCAGCCGGGCATCGCGTGCGAGTAAGAGCCACGCGCGAACGGATCGTGCGCCCAGCGCGACGATGCCAGCGGCGTCAACTTGCGACGGACATCCGAGCCCAGCATGGCAACAATTTCGTCGATGCTTTGCGCCGCCAAGGCGCCCTCGCCGGCGTCTTCCAGTTCCTGCGCAAAGCGGCCACCGAAGAAGCCTTCGATGCACGGCTGGCCGAAAGGCCGCGTGTGATAGGTCCCCATCGCGGTCCGCATCAATGCGCCGCGCAGGCTGCCATCGACAGGCAGCGCCTCCGGTCCGTCGAGCCGCAGCATCACCTTATCAGCAAGCCCGAGCGGCAGACCGCGCGCCGCGCCGACCTTTGCAGGCAATGCCGGCGAAAAGCGGATCACTTCATCCGCGATCAAGCTGGTCGGCACCGTGATAATCACTTTCGCGGCGCTTAGCGTGCCGCGTGACGTCTCGATCCGGATACGCGCACCGGAATGATCAATCAGCGTGACGTTGGTGTTGAGCGCAACGTTGACGCTTGCACCGTACGCAGCGATCAGCGCGCCGTAGCCGCGCCGCACCCGCCAGTTGACTTCGGTGTCCTCGTAGGCATCCATGTCGTAAACCGACACCTGATCGAGTTCACAACCGTTGATGTAAGTCGAGATCGCATCGATCATCGGATTCCAGCGATTACCCGGCTCGAGCCATTCGCTGGCGATGCTGTCCTGTGGCGCATCGGAGGCATCTTCGGCGCGCTCGTAGAACGCATCAAGCGCGCCGAGAAACTCGGCACGCTCCCGCGGCGGAAATGCCGGATGCGACGATTGCTCGCGCCACGGCGGGCGATTGCGATCGATTTCAAAACCAAGTTTTTCCGCGATGGCGACGAACGAATTCCTGTCGGCGGAATGCAGCCAGCCGCAACCGACATCGAACACGACATCCGGCGCGGCAAGAACAGTCTGGCTGCGCCCGCCCAAACGATCACGTGCTTCGAGGACGACGACTGAAAGACCGGAATCTTTCAACGCATTGGCCGCGCCGAGCCCGGCGGCGCCGGCGCCAATGATCGCGACATCTACTTCGGAAGGAAATGACATTAACACCTGCCACCGTCATGCCCGATCACAGCAATAGCAGACTGCATTGACTCATCTGCGGTGCCGGGCATCCACGTCTTCGATTATAGACTGGATTTAAAGACGTGGATGGCCGGGACGAGCCCGGCCATGACGAATTTCCGTTTGTATTTTGTATAAAGGAAAGACGGCGTTACGCCACCAAATCCTTGGCCTTCTCGGCACGCTTGCGCTCGTTCGGGTCGAGATGCTTCTTGCGCAGGCGGATCGACTTCGGCGTGATCTCCACCAGCTCGTCGTCCTCGATGTAGGCCAGCGCCTTTTCCAGCGTCATGCGAATCGGCGGCGTCAGGCGCACCGCTTCGTCCTTCGAGGTGGTGCGGATGTTGGTGAGCTGCTTGCCCTTGAGCACGTTGATCTCGAGATCGTTATCGCGGGTGTGCTCGCCGACGATCATGCCCTTGTAGACCTTCCAGCCCGGCTCGATCATCATCGGGCCGCGATCTTCGAGTTTGAACATCGCGTAGGCAACAGCCTCGCCCTGATCGTTGGAAATCAGCACGCCGTTGCGGCGGCCCGCGATCTCGCCCTTGAACGGCAGGTAGTCGTGGAACAGGCGGTTCATGATCGCCGTGCCCTTGGTGTCGGTCATCAACTCGCCCTGATAGCCGATCAGGCCACGGGTCGGCGCGTAGAACACCAGCCGCAGGCGATTGCCGCCGGACGGGCGCATCTCGATCATCTCGGCCTTACGCTCGCTCATCTTCTGCACAACGACGCCGGAGAATTCCTCGTCGACGTCGATGACGACTTCCTCGATCGGCTCCAGCAGTTGCCCGTTATCGTCCTTGGTCAACACCACGCGCGGACGCGACACCGACAGTTCGAAACCTTCGCGCCGCATGGTCTCGATCAGAATCGCAAGCTGCAACTCGCCGCGGCCTGAGACTTCCATCGAATCCTTGTCGGCAGCCTCCACCACGCGTAGCGCGACATTGCCTTCGGCTTCGCGCAGCAGACGGTCGCGGATCATGCGGCTCGTCACCTTGTCGCCTTCGGTGCCGGC
>JAFKKL010000220.1 GCA_017305595.1 Hyphomicrobiales bacterium
TTGGCGGCGGCGGCACGTCGTTCGCGCTCGCCGGCGGCATGGGCTCCGGCCGCAGCGACATGTTCCAGGCCGGCGTGTTCGCGCATCACGGCTTTGCGCGCAACGGTTATCTCTCCGGCGCCTTCGCCTATGGCTGGCACGACGTCAGCACCGATCGCACCGTCGCGACCGGCGAACGGTTGCACGGCGCCTACAAGGCCGGCGTACTCTCGGGCCGCCTGGAAGCCGGCTGGCGCATCGACACCGCATGGGCCGGCGTGACGCCTTACGCAGCGGCGCAAACGATCAGCTATCGGATGCCGTCCTATCTCGAACAGGGCAACGGCGCGATCGACAGCTTCGCGCTCGGCTACGCCGGACGCGATGTCACCGCGACACGCAGCGAACTCGGCCTGCGGCTCGACCGCACCACGGTGCTGGGGGATACGCTGCTGACGCTGCGCGGCCGTGCCGCGTGGGCGCACAACTTCGACACCGCGCGCAACGCGGCCGCCACCTTCCAGGCACTGCCGGGCTCCGGCTTTCTCGTCAACGGCGCGGCGATGGCACCCGATGCGGCGCTTGTTACCGCCGGCGCCGAGATCGCCTGGCGCAACGGCTTCGCGCTCGCTGCGTCTTTCGAAGGCGAGTTCTCCAACAACGTCACCAGCTACACCGGAAAAGGCACGCTCAAATACGCGTGGTGAGGCAAAGCGCCGCCGCCGCGCGACGCTTTGGCAACAGGAGTTGCTCACGCTTCTGAAGCAAAATTCGGATGCATGTTTGGCGACCGGGCGCATATCTGGTGCGATCGCACATTTGTTGGGGATTTCTGATTCGCATTCTGACCGGCATGCGTCGCGGCGAGGTCGATCAGTACAAATGTGTGGATATCAGAATCGATGGGGGAGTTCTTCTACTTTGATCTCCGGCCGTTCGATGTGTGCCAAGCACGAATTGCTGTTCAATATCTGCGAGATTTGAAAACCAACTCGGCCGTCGCGTTATTCCGATTCATCCTCTACCGATCGAATTGGGCTTGCTCTATCGCATGAGCGAATTGACGGGCTAAGAGAGAGGGGCTTCTGCCCGGAATGGGAATGCTACGTTGGAGCGTGCGCCCGACGTGTCGCTCAACATTCAGATGCGGTGAATCCCTCTGCGGCGAGTGTCGATTCAAGCGCCGTCGGCGCCGTCAATGTGTTTGATAAGCGTCTTATTGGGTGAGTGCTTTCTGCCGGATTAGAACAGGTTTCCCGCAATTCGAATGATCATGGAATCGGTATTGATCCGATGTGGTCGAGAGTGGAAGGCTTCATCTTCGGACGATGCAGGCAGATCGCTTCTTTCTGCAATCCGGTTGATTTCAATCGATTTCATGCTAATCGACCGCGATTCCCGGAAAGCAATTGTTCCTGTCGAAATTGCAGAGAAGAAGCTGTTTGTGATCCGAGGTGAGATCAGGATGAATCCGACTCCCTATCAAGTAATGACAGTACGCTTGTCGCTATTTTTATGAAGCACTCGACATTGTGCGAGCGCGCCATCACCATTCTCGACATGAAAGCTTCGTGCTTGCGCGCGTCGTGAGCGAGAGAGGGGCGGATGGAGTGTTGTCGTACCGAATGCGGTCTACCGATCTCGCGAGCGAAGATCGTGTGCTGAAGGACAGGCCGTAGCGGATTCGAAGTCGTTCACATCGTGAATTTGTTGAGCGGCGGGTGAAGCCTCACGCTTTCTGATCATCGTAACAAGAATTGGAGAATCGAAATGCGATCGTTTGAGCGATTGATCGCGGCTGCCTTGATTGTGGCATCCGCGTTCATGTCATCCCTCGGTGTTGCCGCGGCGCAAGATAAGGTCATTCGTATTGGCTATCAGAAGTACGGAAAGCTCGTGCTGCTGAAAGGCAAGGGGACGCTGGAAGATAAACTCAAGCCGCTTGGCTATAAGGTTTCGTGGACCGAGTTTCCGTCCGGGCCGCCGCTGCTGGAAGCGCTGAATGTCGGAGCGATCGACTTCGGCATTGCCGGCGAAACACCGCCGATTTTCGCGCAGACCGCCGGCGCCCCGCTGGTCTATCTCGCCTACGATCCACCGGCGCCACAAGGCGAGGCGATTCTCGTTCCCAAGGACAGTCCGCTCAAGACCGTGGCCGATCTGAGGGGCAAGAAGGTTGCCCTGAACAAGGGATCGAACGTTCACTATCTATTGGTCCGCGCGCTTGAGCACGCAGGCCTCAAGTATACCGATGTCAAAACGCACTTCCTCGCGCCGTCCGATGCGCTGGCCGCGTTCTCGCAAGGCGCAGTAGACGCCTGGGTGATCTGGGATCCCTATGAAGCCGCTGCGGAAGCGTCGACCGGTGCTCGCATTCTGGCCGATGGCACCGGCCTGGTCGCCAATTATCAGTTCTATTTCTCGTCGAAGGATTTTCTCGCCAAGAATCCGCAAGCTGTCGATGTGACGCTTGAGGCGCTGACCGAGGTGGATGAGTGGACCAAGAACAATATCGAAAAGGTGGCCGAGTTGCTAAGCCCCTCGGTCGGTCTGCCTGTGCCGGTATTGGTCCGCTCCCTGCGGCGAGAGTCATATGGAATCAAGCCGATTACCGATGACGTCATCGCGAGCCAGCAGAAGATTGCCGATACTTTCTTTGGCTTGGGGCTGCTTCCCAAGACCATCAAGGTTTCAGACGCGCAGCGCAAGCCGGGGTCTTGATCGATGTCGAAAGCTATTTCTTCCCCTGCCAACATCCTCTGGTTTCTGCCGACCCACGGTGATGGTCGCTACCTCGGAACCGTCACTGGTGGTCGCGAAGTGAACTTCCATTATCTGCGCCAGATTGCGCAGGCTGCGGACCAACTCGGCTATTACGGGGTCTTGTTGCCGACCGGACGAAGCTGCGAGGATTCATGGGTCGCCGCGTCGGCGGTGGCGCCCTGGACCGAGCGGTTGCGTTATCTGGTTGCGGTTCGCCCTGGCCTACAGTCGCCGACGGTCGCAGCGCGCATGACAGCGACGCTCGATCGCATCTCGAACGGGCGGCTGCTCGTCAACGTCGTCACCGGCGGTGATCCGGTCGAGAACAGGGGCGACGGGATTTTCCTCCCGCATGACGAACGCTACGAGGTGACGCGCGAGTTCCTCGATATCTATCGCGCGCTGCTCGCGGGTGAGACGGTCAATGTCGAGGGCAAGCACATCCACATTGAGGATGGCCGGCTTCTGTTCGCGCCGGTGCAGCGTCCGCGTCCGCCGCTCTATTTCGGCGGATCTTCGGATGCCGGCATCGATGTAGCCGTCGATACGGTCGACAAGTACCTGACCTGGGGCGAGCCGCCGGCTCAGGTGGCGGAGAAGATCAATCGCGTTCGCGCGATTGCGGTAACCCGTCGACGTGAGATCAGCTTCGGCATTCGCCTTCATGCCATTGTTCGCGCGACCGCACATGAAGCCTGGAAGGACGCAGACAAGCTGATCTCGCATCTGACCGACGAAACCATCGCAACGGCACAGAAGATTTTTGCACGGATGGATTCCGTCGGTCAGCAGCGCATGGCGCAATTGCACGGCGGGCGTCGCGACAAGCTCGAGATCAGCCCCAATCTATGGGCGGGCGTGGGATTGGTGCGCGGCGGTGCCGGGACGGCGCTGATTGGCGATCCGGAGACGGTTGCGACCCGCATCAGGGAATATCAGGACATCGGAATCGATACGTTCATTCTGTCGGGTTACCCGCATCTCGAGGAAGCTTATCGGTTTGCCGAACTGGTGTTTCCGTTGCTGTCTGTCAGCCAAAGCGGTTCGCAGTCATTGCGGCTTAATACCGGTCCGTTCGGTGAAACCATCGCCAATGAAAGTCGGCCGGTTGACGTCCGGGCGCTGGCCGGAGCGTCGCAGTCATGAGTGTCGTCGAACGTCTTCCCCGCGTCCGCACAGTACGGGGGTCGGTTATTGGCGGGCTGGTGCCGTGGCTCCTGCCGATTGCGATCATCGCTATCTGGCAGGTGGCCTGCGCCACCGGGTACGTCTCGGCGCGGGTGCTTCCGGCGCCAAGCGACGTGCTGCTGGCGGCCTGGAAATCGCTCCGCTCGGGCGAACTCCAGCAAAATATCTGGGTCAGTTTCTGGCGTGCGGCGGTCGGCTTTCTGATCGGGGGCGGTATCGGCTTTGCTCTCGGACTTGCGAACGGATTGTCGCAACTAAGCGACCGATTGACCGACACGACGCTCCAGATGATCCGCAACGTGCCTCATCTCGCCATGATCCCGCTGGTTATCCTGTGGTTCGGGATCGACGAGGCCGCGAAGCTGTTCCTAGTCGCGCTCGGGGTGTTCTTTCCGATCTACCTCAACACCCTCCACGGCATCCGCACCGTCGATCCGCAATTGATCGAGATGGGACGCATCTACGGCATGGGCCGCGGCGAGTTATTCCGTCGGGTCATCTTTCCAAGCGCATTGCCATCGATCTTCGTCGGCCTGCGCTTCGCGCTCGGCATCATGTGGCTAACGCTGATTGTTGCGGAAACCATCGCCGCGTCGTCAGGCCTTGGCTACATGGCGATGCAGGCGCGCGAGTTCATGCTGATCGATGTGGTGGTGCTCAGCATCCTCATCTACGCGCTGCTCGGAAAACTGGCCGACAGCGCTTCGCGCGCGCTTGAGCGTCTCACATTGTCCTGGCATCCAGCCTTTCAGAAATGAGAACAACTATGCAACAATCCCTTCGCGTTTTCCCTTCGACCGCAGAATTCGCGCCACCGTCGGTTTTGGTGGAGCAGGCGCGCATCGCCCGCCGCAAAGCTGAATCCGCTTCTCGCGGATTGGGTTTGACCATTCGCGGTTTGCGAAAAGCCTTCGGCGACAATGAAGTTCTGCGCGGTATCGACCTGCATATTCCGGCGGGTCAGTTTGTTGCGATTGTTGGCCGTAGCGGATGCGGCAAGAGCACATTGTTGCGTTTGATAGCGGGGTTGGAAACGCCGGGCGATGGCACGATTAGCTTTGGCGAGAGTGCCCGCGCCGAGGATATCCGCGTCATGTTCCAGGAGCCGCGGCTGCTGCCATGGGCGCGTGTGTTGGATAATGTCGAGGTGGGGTTGGGCCGAAATCGGGGATTATCCGATGCCAACGCGCGCGCCGAGGCGGCGCTTGCGGAGGTCGGTCTTCGCGATAAGCGTGCACAGTGGCCGTACGTGTTGTCAGGCGGCCAGAAACAACGCGTTGCGCTGGCGCGGGCGCTGGTTAGCAACCCCCGAGTCCTGGCGTTCGATGAACCGTTGGGGGCGCTCGATGCATTGACGCGGATTTCAATGCAGCGATTACTCGAGCGTGTCTGGCATGACCAGAGTTTTACCGCGATCCTGGTCACTCACGACGTCGCGGAAGCCGTTGCGTTGGCCGATCGCGTTGTGGTGATCGAAGACGGGCGGATTGCCCATGACGTAGCAGTCGATATAGCTCGCCCGCGCCGGCGGGGGGCCGCCGATCTCGCGGCACTTGAGGGGACCATTCTTCGCCACCTCTTGTCGGGCAACGACGCCGACGCATGAGGCTACGATGAAGTCCGTCGTTCGTGCATTCCCGCCCACCAGCATCGTCAACTCGGATGAGTTTCGCGGCGCGATGCGTCATCTCGCCGGCGGTGTAAGTGTCATTACGGGCGGACGTGGCCGGGATATTTCCGGTATGACGGTGACTTCGGTGACGTCGCTGACGATCGCGCCGCCGACCTTGATCGTTGCGATCAACCGCGCGGCGTCGACCTTGCCGTTGCTGCGGCGGTATGGCGCTTTCGGCGTTAGTATCCTGGCGGGCGATCAACGCGAGGTTGCCGAGCGATTCACCGGAAAAGGTAGTCATGCGGGGGCGAAGCGTTTCGTTGGCAGTTCCTGGAAGGCGGGGCCGGCGGGAGTGCCGCTCCTTGAGGGCGCGCTGGCTGCGATCGGCTGCGAGGTCGAGGAGATCATCGAGCGCCATTCGCATGCCATCGTGCTCGGGTCCGCGGTGAGTATCGCGGCATCGGAGGCCCCGTCGGCACTCGCCTATTGGAGCGGTCGGTACGTTGCCGTTGAGCGGAATGCATCGCATGATGAAGACGCCCGCCTGCCAACGCATCGTGCTCTTTGGGACTAGCAGCATCACATATCGAGATTGCCTTTCAAGCGGCAACAGCATCGTCCGGTTCGCGGGAGTGAACGACATGGTCGGCCGCGTCGACCCGGTCCAGTTGTCCTTGTTGTCGCGCGTCGCATAAGCATAGGAAATAGCCAGCGAGACCGCCACGTCGTGCCGCAATGGGACGTTGAATCCTGCACTACACGGCAGCGTGCTACCAAGCGTCTGGCGAGCGCCTCGCGGGCAGAATAGACGTTTGCGATTGGTGTGCGGAGCATCTGGTCGCCAGGTTATAGCGCGTAGGAAGCAATCGGTTCCGCGACCTTCTAGAGATTGATCTTACGAGAGGGCTGATAATGAAGGATCACTTCCTTCATGATCGCCGCGGTGATGGGACGCCGCTCGAGACATCGCGACGTCGGACCTGCGACCACGATGGAGAGTGGACGAGGCCCGATCGGCAGCGATAGCGACACGCCGGCGAGGTCTGGAATGTATTCGGACGAACTCTGATGAAAGCCGCGCTCCTGTGCCTCGCGCAGTTCGTTTTCGATAATCTCCGCGCTCATCGGGGTGGTCGGTGAAAAGCCCTCGAACTTGATCTTGCGATAGATCGCACGCCGCTCATCGGCGGAGAGTTGCGCCAGAATGGCGCGGCCGACCGAACTGGCATAGACCGGCACGCGATCGCCGACCTGCGCGAAATAGCGAACCGATTGTGTCGACTCGATCACGTCGAGGAAGATCACGAACGTCCCCGCCAATGCGCCGATGGCGGTTGTCTCCCCCGTTCGGTCCGCGATCTCCGCCGCCAGTGCATGCGCGGCTTCCGGCAATGGTTCGGCGTCGGCGACGGTGCGGGCCAGCGTCAGCCAGCGTGGCGTCGGATAATAGCCGCCCCGGGCGCGCGGTTCGTAAAGCCAGCCCTTCTCCGCGATAGTGCCGACCAGATTGAAAGTGCTGGAACGCGGCCAGCCGAGATCGTCGGCGATTTCGGCGAGCGTCGCCGGCCGCCTCCGCCGCGCGAAATACTCCATCAATTCGAGAACGTTGGCGGCTTGTTTGACCAGCATTGTGCCTCTGGAATTTCTCGGCGGCGCGCCGAATCGGACTGCATCACAGGCCAGCGGGAGCGGCCTGCAATGTCAACGTGGACCGAGCGGCAGTCCGGTGAAGGGCGCATATCCAACTATCTGACGGAATTTGGCGTGGTTACTTGACTTAAAATTCATAATATTGTCTTTTGTATTCATATACAAGAATTTTGACCAAGCAGGGTTGTGGCTGAGGTCGAGGGCAGGGAGGAAGCAATAATGCGCAAATATCTGGTGGGAGCTGTCGGGGTGGCACTGAGCCTCACGATGATCGGCGGGGCCAGCGCCCAGATCCCGGTGAAAGTGGGCGTTCTGGCCGATATGTCCGGAATTTTCTCCGACATCGGCGGCAAGGGCGCGGCCGAAGCGACCAGGATGGCGGTCGAGGATTTCAAGAAGCTGTCGGGCGCCGACAGGTTCAAAATCGAGGTGGTCGAGGCCGATCCCCAGAACAAGCCCGACATCGCCGTTGAGATTTCCCGCAAATGGTTCGATGCCCAACACGTCGACGTGCTGGTCGATATTCCCACCAGCGCCATCTCGCTCGCGGTCGCGCCTCTGGCACGGGACATGAACAAGGTCGTTCTGCTGACGGCATCCGGATCGTCCCATTTAACCGGCAAGGATTGTACGCCGAATTCGGTGCACTGGACCTACGACACCTGGGCGCTGGCGCATGGCACGGCGGATGCGATCACGCGCGCCGGCGGCAAGACCTGGTTCTTCCTCACCGCGGACTTCGCGGTCGGGCATTCGTTGGAACAGGATGCGACGCCGGTGATCCTCGCCAACGGCGGGAAGGTCGTCGGAAGCGTGAGGCATCCGACCGGCGCCAACGACTTCGCCTCGTTCCTGTTGCAGGCTCAGGCCTCGCGCGCCGACATCGTCGCGCTGGCCAATGCTGGCGGCGACACCATCAAGTCGATCAAGCAAGCGTCCGAGTTCGGCATCATACAGGGCGGTCAGAAACTTGCCGGCATGTTGCTGTTCATTTCCGACATCCACTCGCTCGGCCTGAAGACCGCGCAGGGCCTGCAACTGACGACAGGATTCTATTGGTATCTTAACGAGAAAACCCGCAGCTTTGGTGAGCGCTTCGCCGCCCGCAACAATGGACGCTATCCATCGATGAACCAGGCCGGCGCTTATTCCGCGACGCTGACCTATCTTACCGCGGTCGCCAAGGTGGGCTCACCAAAGGACGGCCGGGCTGTGGTGAAGGCGATCCGCGAGATGGGCACTTTCGATGATCCACTGTTCGGCAAGACCCGATTGCGTGAAGACGGGCGCGTACTCCACGACATGTTTCTGGTTCAGGTGAAGAAGCCTGAAGAATCGAAGAAGCCGTTCGATTACTACAAGGTACTCGCAACCATTCCCGGCGACCGTGCATTCCGTCCGCTGAAGGGCGGCGGTTGCCCGCTCGTGAAGTAAGAATGGTGACCTTGCCGACGCGAGCTTGTCTCGCGTCGGTGGGCCGATCTTGCAATAAATCTTCGACATCGATGAGGTGATGTGATGCGACCTGCACGACAGGTGGAGCAACTGGCTCGCTATGACCGGATGTATATCGGTGGCGCGTGGGTCGCGCCCGAAGACGGGGGATTGATGGAGAGCATCGATCCCGCGACCGGGCGCCCATGGGCGGTCGTCGCCTATGGCGGATTGATCGACATTGATCGGGCTGTCTCCGCCGCGCGCGAGGCTTTGAAGGGGCCGTGGGGCCGCATGCCCGGTCACGAGCGCGCCGCACTGCTGCGAAGATTCGCTGATCTTTACAGGGAGCGGGCGCCGCAACTCATGGTGCTGGAGACGAAGGATTCCGGACGCGCCATTCGCGAGGCGCGCGCCGATATCTCCGGTCACAGCAACGGCTATCACTGGTGGGCATCGCTCGCCGACAAGCATTCCGGTCGCACCATCCCCATCGATGATTCCGTGCATGCCTTCACCACGCGTGTGCCGGTCGGCGTCGTCGCGGCGATCACGCCATGGAACGTGCCGCTGATGGCGGCGGCGTGGAAGCTTGGCCCGGCTCTCGCGGCTGGATGCACGGTTGTCCTTAAGCCCGCCGAACAAACGCCGGTGACCTCGCTCGAACTCGGCAAGTTGTTCGAGGAAGCGGGCTTCCCGCCCGGCGTCGTCAACATCGTGCCGGGTTACGGTCGCGAT
>JAFKKL010000221.1 GCA_017305595.1 Hyphomicrobiales bacterium
TCGTCGGGTGCTCCGGCGCGCCGAACGACAGCGCAGTGAGGCAGGCGATCGGCCGCGCGCCCATGGTGAAGACGTCGCGCAGAATGCCGCCGACGCCGGTGGTCGCGCCCTGATAGGGCTCGATATAGCTCGGGTGATTGTGGCTTTCCATCTTGAAGACGATGGCCTGCCCGTCGCCGATATCGATCACGCCGGCATTCTCGCCGGGGCCGACCAGCACCCACGGCGCCTTGGTCGGCAATCCGCGCAGGTGCAGCCGCGACGACTTGTAGGAACAGTGCTCGTTCCACATCGCCGAGAAAATGCCGAGTTCGGTGAAGCTCGGTTCGCGGCCGATCAGCTTCAGGATGCGCTCGTATTCGTCCGGCTTGAGACCGTGGCTGGCGACCAGTTCGGGAGTGATTTTGGGCTGATGTTCCATCATGCACGTCTTTATGGCAGGTGCCCCTTATTAAGGAGATCGTGCCGGGGAAAAAAGCCCCCATCCTCCTTTTCCCGCCAGATCGGCCCGCAACCCTGATACGCCCGGGTTTGCACAATCCCCAAGGATCGGATTTAACGCTGCGCGACGCACTTTGCTGGGAGCCCTGAATCCGTGGACAATATCGCCATCTCCACCCCGCTGAAGCGGGCCGTCCATATCGAGACCGAGGGCGAATTCGCCGGCTGGCGGACCTGGAAGCGAGATTCCTTCGAATCCAACAACGGCCCGTTCTGGCACAAGATCGAGGATGACGGCACCGTCCGCTGCGCTTTCCGCGTCGAGGCCAAGCACCTCAACGGCATGCGCAACGTCCACGGCGGCTGCTACATGACCTTCGCGGACTATTGCCTGTTCGCGCTCGCCCGCGAGCATCTCGACGGCCCCGGCGTCACCATCTCGTTCGCCTGCGACTTCCTCGACGCCGCCCGCGAGGGCGACCGCATCGATTGCGACGGCGAAGTGACCCGCGCCGGCGGCTCGCTGATCTTTCTACGCGGCACTTTGCGTTGCGGCGAGCGGATACTGTTCACCTTCTCCGCCACCATCAAGAAGGTGAAGCGGAAGCCGGCGCCTGCAACGGCGGGCTAGATCGCGGGTTCACCTATCCGCGGCGCCCTCGTCTGGCCAGACCTTCCGGGAAATTGATTTGAATTGTGAAATGGCCATGGCCCGTCGCTCGTTGCGGGCGCGGCCACCGGGTGCATCCAATCGCTTCATGACGCTTTCGCGATCCGCCTGCCATATCTCGATGGCGTCGAGGGTCGCTTTATCAAGTAACACCAGAAGAACGCACTCGAAGTCGCCGTCGACGATCTTCGGCACCATTCCCTTGTAGCGATCAGCCTTTGGGACAGCTCGTCCCTTAATCTGATAGCGAATCTGGCCGCCATTGAAATCGCGAAATGCATCGAACGCAGGCGTCCGGGCCACCGCCAGTGTCAGGCCGAGCTTTTCCGCGGCTTCATATTCGGCAACTTCGCCGGTCACGCCCAACGGCTTGCTGGTGAGCCGATAATATTCGGCACCGATCTGTTTGGCCTGCCGCAGTAACGTGCGGATCGAACTTTCCCGGAATGCAGCAGTCTGATCCGCCGTATCCACGACGTTACGCCGCCCGCTCCAGATGCGCCGCGAGGCCTGCGAACAGGCCGCGGCCGTCGGTACAGCCCATGATGTCTTCGACGTGGTTTTCCGGATGCGGCATCATGCCAAGTACGTTGCCGCGCTCGTTGACGATGCCGGCGATCGACTGCGCCGCGCCATTGATGTTGTGGGTGTCGCCGACTTCACCGTTCGCCGAGCAGTAGCGATAGAGCACGCGGCCATCGCCATCGAGCCGCTTGATGGTCTCGGCGTCGGCCGCGTAGTTGCCTTCGCCGTGCGCCACCGGCACGCGGATCACCTGCCCGGCATTGTAGCCGCGCGTGAACGGCGTATCGGAGCGCTCGACGCGCAGATGCACGTCGTGGCAGATGAACTTGAGCCGCGCGTTGCGCATCAGGATGCCCGGCAATAGCCCGGACTCGCACAGGATCTGAAACCCGTTGCAGACGCCGAGCACGAGGCCGCCGTCGGCCGCGAACTTGCGCACCGCGTCCATCACCGGCGAGCGCGCGGCGATGGCGCCGCAACGCAAGTAATCGCCGTAGGAAAAGCCGCCGGGCAGCACCACCAGATCGGTGCCCTTGGGCAGCGACGTTTCCGCGTGCCACACCATCGCGGGCTCATGGCCCGACACCAGCTTGAGCGTGCGCGCCATATCGCGTTCGCGATTGATGCCGGGGAAGACGAGAACGGCGGATTTCATCAGCAGCAACCTAGCTCAGCACTTCGACCCGGTAATTCTCGATCACGGTATTTGCGAGCAGCTTGTCGGCAGCGTCCTTCAACGCTGCTTCGGCCTTGGCCTTGTCGGCGCCGGGCAATTCGATGTCGAACACCTTGCCCTGCCGCACGCTGGCGATGCCGTCGACGCCGAGCGACTTCAGCGCGCCTTCGATGGCCTTGCCCTGCGGGTCGAGAATGCCGTTCTTCAGTGTCACCGTCACACGCGCTTTCACGGCAGCCTCACCCTTTCACCAATACCGGGCCGGCACCCACCGGCCGTTCGTTTTCCGCCAGAATGCCGAGCCGCTTGGCGACGTCGGTATAGGCTTCGATCAGCCCGCCGAGATCGCGGCGGAAGCGGTCCTTGTCGAGCTTCTCGTTCGACTTCACATCCCACAACCGGCATGAGTCGGGGGAAATTTCGTCGGCGACGATGATGCGCATCATGTCGTTCTCGAACAGCCGGCCGCACTCCATCTTGAAGTCGACGAGGCGGATGCCGATGCCGAGGAATAGCCCGGAGAGGAAATCATTGACGCGGATCGCCAGCGCCATGATGTCGTCGATCTCCTGCGGCGTCGCCCAGCCGAACGCGGTGATGTGCTCTTCCGACACCATCGGGTCGTTGAGCTGATCGTTCTTGTAATAGAACTCGATGATCGAGCGCGGCAGCTGCGTGCCCTCCTCGATCCCGAGCCGCTGCGACAGCGAACCGGCGGCGACGTTGCGCACCACCACCTCGAGCGGCACGATCTCGACCTCGCGGATCAACTGCTCGCGCATGTTGAGCCGGCGGATGAAATGGGTCGGCACGCCAATGTCGTTCAGATGCTGGAAGATGTATTCCGAAATCCGGTTGTTGAGGACGCCCTTGCCCTCGATCACCTGGTGTTTCTTGGCATTGAACGCGGTGGCGTCGTCCTTGAAGTGCTGAATCAAGGTGCCCGGCTCGGGGCCTTCGTACAGGACCTTGGCCTTGCCTTCATAAATGCGACGCCGACGGCTCATGGGGATGTACCGTGTGTTGTTGAAATCCATGGGAGGGGTGTGCTCCGTATGAAAGAGGCGATCCACGACGGAGCTGCCGTGAAGACCGGAAATGCGAAACAGAACAAGAACCGGACCTAGGGCCGAACCTACCTGATCGGTTGACTGAGTACAATCGATCCCCTCGTTCGCCGGCCAGTTATACCTAACCCGTCCGTCTCGCCTGCGACCTCGGGCGCCGTTGTTTTGGCCTTGTTCGCCAATTATCTATGCTCGCGAACCACTCTCCGCAATGCGGCCGCAACGGCCCGAAACAGGATCGGAACCCGAATCATGACGACCTTCGACCAGCGCCAGGAAGGTTTCGAAAAGAAATTTGCTCTCGACGAGGAGCAGAAATTCAAGGCCGAGGCCCGCCGCAACAAGCTCTTGGGCCTGTGGGCCGCGGAACAGCTCGGCAAGAGCGGCGACGAGGCCGCCGCCTACGCCAAGGAGGTCGTGGCCGCGGACTTCGAGGAAGCCGGCGATGCCGACGTGCTGCGCAAGGTCGCGACCGACCTCGCGGGCAAGGGCGTCACCGAGCAGCAGGTCCGCGCCAAGATGGACCAGCTGATGGCCGAAGCCGTCGCCCAGGTGAAGGCGGGCATCTGAGCCCTCACCTCTGAGAAGAATCGATCCGGGCGTCGCTCAAAGCGGCGCCCGAATTGTTTGGGCCAGCCGATATCCCGAGGAGCCAATTTTCGTCATGGCCGGAATAAATCCAGCCATGACGAGCTAATACTTTTGCCTGCGGCTTGCCTTGAGACGAATATAGGATTATATTCCGAAATATGGTCCTGCCTCATATCCCACCCGTCCTCACCCGCCTCCGCGTCACGCCCGACGAAGCGGTTGATGATCCGCAACCGGTTCCGCACCGGCGACGCGGCGGGCGGCAGCCGCATGCGGACTCGACCGTGGCCTGGGTCCGCCGACTGATCGAACAGACCACGTTGTCGCAACATCAGATCGCGGAGAAGACCGGCGTCAAGCGCGCGACCATTTCGGTCTGGACGAAAAACTATGGCTGGACGCGCCCGCCATTCGCGCCGCGCGCGCCCGGCGACGTGCCGCGTTGGCGCGCCGGACCGGGGCCGAAATTGCGTCTGTTGACGGGGCGACTGGTCGCGATCGCCGAGCGCATGGTGCGCGAACTGGAAGAGAGCGAGGACACCGATCTCGACAAGCTCGTGCAGGCGCTGCAGGTGGTGAAGATGGCGCGGACCACAGCCATGGGCAACAAACGCCGCCCGTTCCTTATCGGGACGGCGCGCACGGGATGGCAGACGATGAAGGAGGACGAAGCGATCCGCGCCGCCCTGCGGGAGATGCACCGCCGCGGCGTCAACATCGACCGCGCGCCAAAAGAAGCTCTGGACCTCGTGATCGACGCCAATACGCCGATGGAGGAGGATCACCCGGCGCTGCGACCGAGGGGACGTTAATCTCGCACAGCGCTCCTGAAGGCGGCTGACAGCACTGCAAGCGCGTCGCGCGGCTGACCGCCCTTCACCCTTGAATGCAGGATGATAGGTAGGCGCGGTAGCTCGGGAAGCCCAAAGCGGGCGCCGACATCAACCGCACCCATGGGCAACATGCGCGGCGCCAGCGCAGCAACACCGAGTCCGGCGACGACGGCCGCCGATACCGCCGTAACGCCACCACCGACGAAAATCTCCGTCCAGGGCACACCGGCTTCATCGAGAAGCTTACCTGCCATCACGCGCACACCACAGGATTCGGGCATCGTAGCGACCGGCAGTGGCTCACCCACGCGAGGCTTCCAGTTCGGCGATGCGAACCAGCCGAATTTTTCTTCCGCAATGATTTCGCCGTCGCTCCGCTCCGCGTGCAGGCGCACGATCACCGTATCGAGTTCACGCCGGTCGAAGCTCTGAAGTAGATCGCCCGAAGATCCAATCCGGATTTCGATCACCAGATTTGGGTCTTGCGCGTTCATGCGTGCGATCAGCGCAGGCAGCTCCGGCCCCGCAACATGGTCGCTGATGCCGATGGTGAGGCGTTCCCGGCGAGAGGCAAGTACGGCAAGCGCACGATCGTGTGCCTCCACGAGTTCGCGAGCACGATCGAAGAAGGCTGCGCCGCGCGCCGAGAGTTGCACGGAGCGCGGTGTCCGTTCGATGAGCCGACAACCGAGCCTGCTTTCCAACCGCTTTAACTTCAGGCTGACCGCGCTCTGCGTCGTCCGCATCGCTTCGGCCGCGAGTGTAAAACTTCCAAGTTCAGCGATACGGACAAACGCGCTGACGGCATCCAAATCGAGAGGGCGCCCCGTCATTTTCGATTGTTATCTCTGAAATCAACATCCATTGCGTATCAAAATACTACGACGCTGCCTAATGTCGAGCCGGATCGAAATGGAAAGGAACCGCGATGCCGCTCGTTCATGTCTCCCTGCGCGCTGGAAAGCCCGAAGCCTATCGGCAGGCAATCCTCGACAGCCTCTATCGTGCGATGCGCGAAGCGCTCAGGGTGCCCGAGGACGACCAGTTCATCACCCTGACCGAGCATGACGCGACGAACTTCCGCTACGGCAATGCCTTCGGCATCACGCGGAGCGATGATCTCGCCTACATCCAGATCACGGTGTTCAACACGCGCCCCCTCGAACAGAAGAAGGCATTCTTCCAGCGGACTGCCGAGTTGCTGGGCGAAAGCCCCGGCATCCGGCCAGAGGATGTGTTCGTGAACATTATCGAATCGGCGAAAGAGAATTGGTCCGTTGGACATGGCCTCGCGCAATTCGCGTGAAATGACGTGACGTATATGAGCGGTTCGACCGCCGTCCTCATACCTTCGCCATTTTCCCCGCCAACCCCTCCATCACCCGCGCAAGATCGCTCTCAATCGCCGCGGCCTCAATCTCCACCACACGATAGTCCCTTGCCTCCAGCCACTCCCGCCGTGCGGCGCGGTCGGTGGGGATGGTGGGGGTTTCGTTGGGGTTGATGATCTCGATGGCGATGCGGTGGACGAAGGAGACGAAGTCGGGAATGTGGCGGCCAACCGGCGTCTGGCGCCGGAACTGGCCGGCGAAGCGGCGGTCGGTGGTCAGCGCCTTCCACAGGATGCGTTCGGCGTCGCTCGGATTGCGGCGCAGCAGCCGCGCCAGCCCGCGAATGCTGCCGCCGTCGCTGCCGCCCGAGCCCTGCTCGGCCAATAGCTCCCGCAGCCGCTTGCCTTGACTGGCATCGAGCACGCCGCCCTTGGCCGGGCCCTTGCGCCCTTCCGCGATCGCCATCACCACGCCGTGCAGCGTGTGCATGTCCTGCTTGGTCGGCTCCATGCGGGTAAAAATGTTGCGCAGGTTCACCAGCATGGTGTCGCGCTTTTCCGCCGGGCGCAGGAATTCAACCCTGTCGAGTTCGCTCACCAGATTGTCGAAGAACGCCTGCATCTGATGTTGCGAGGCGCGCTCGGAGCGCTCCGGCATCGCGAACGGCAACGCGTTGCTCGTCGCCAGCTTGAACCACTCATAGCCCATCAGCAGCACGGCCTGCGCGAGGTTGAGCGAGGCGAAGCCGGGATTGACCGGATAGGTGATGATGCGGTCGGCCAGCGCCCCCTCGTCGTTTTCGAGGCCGTAACGCTCGCGGCCGAACAGGATCGCGGCGGTGGCGCCCGTGGCGATATGGGACGACATCTCCCGCGCCGCCGCCTCCGGCCCGACCACCGGCTTGGCCTGGTCGTGGGCGCGCGCGGTGGTGGCATACAGCAGCGACACGTCGGCGATGGCCGCCTCCACCGTGTCGAACAGTTCCACCTTGTCGAGGATATGATCGGCACCGGCGGCGGCGCGCTGCGCGGCGACGTTCGGCCAGCCGTCGCGCGGCTTCACCAGCCGCAGCCGGGTCAGCCCGAAATTGCCCATGGCGCGCGCGCACATGCCGATGTTCTCGCCGAGCTGCGGCTCGACCAGCACCACCACCGGCCCCGCCACGTCCATCCGCGCCTTGCTCTTGTCCGTTCCTGAACCTGTCATGATCCCTAAAGCGTTGGCCCCGTTCGATACGCCTGCCGTAACGCAGGTGGCGCGGCGCACGTCAAGGCATTTCTGGGCGGAGGGGAAATTTGACCGCCGCAGTGCCGGGTGTGGCGACCACGTGCTAAATACGTCCCCCCATTTTTGAATTTTTCAGACCGTCTGCACTGCTTGACCGAGAAGGTGATCCTTGGCCGAACCAGACAACCATCCTTCCGCCGCCAGCCCTCCACCGCCGGAGCCGGCCTCCCCTCCGGACAAGCCCGCGGCAGCCGCGACATGGCGACGGCTCGCAATCCCGGTTGTGTGCGTTCTCGCCGCCTTCGTTTTCATCGCTCTCGCCACCACCCGCTGGGATCTGTGGGTCGGCAGCGCCAGGACCCAGACCACGAACGACGCCTATGTGCGCGCCGACGTCTCGCAGTTGAGCAGTCGCGTCGCCGGCGAGGTGAAGACCGTAACCGTGAGTGATTATCAACGCGTCAAAGCCGGCGACCTGCTGGTCGAGATCGATCCATCGGACTATGAGGCTCAGGTCGCACAGGCAGAAGCCGCCGTCGCAGGCGCACAGGCCGCGCTCGACAACCTCGCCAATCAGGTCGAGTTGCAATACGCCACCATCGCGCAATCCGAAGCGCAGCGCGCATCCGCCGAAGCCGTTCAGCTTCAGGCGCAGCAGGAACAGGAGCGGCAGCAATCCCTGATCCAGACCGAGTCAGGGACACGCCAGCGACTGGAGCAGGCGAACGCCGCGCTCACCAAGGCGCAAGCGGATGTCCGCGCCAGCCGTGCGGTGATCGCCGCGCAAAAGCATCAGATGGAAGTGCTCGCCGGCACGAAGAAGCAGCGCGCCGCCGATGTTCTCGCGGCAAAAGCCGCGCTCAAGGCCGCGAAGCTGAAACTCGGCTACACCCGTGTCAACGCGCCCTTCGACGGCATCGTCGGGGCGCGACAGGTTCAGCCCGGCGACTACGTGAATATCGGCAGCAACCTGTTCAATGTCGTGCCGCTGCCGAACGTCTACATCATTGCAAACTACAAGGAGACGCAACTGACGCACGTGAAGGCCGGGCAGCCGGCGAGCATCACGATCGACAGTTTCCCGCGTCAGGTACTGCACGGCCACGTCGCCCGTATCTCCCCCGCCAGCGGCTCGCAATTCGCTTTGCTGCCGCCGGACAACGCCACCGGCAATTTCACCAAGGTGGTGCAGCGCATTCCGCTGCGGATCGAGTTCGACAAGGGACAGCCATTGATCGACAGCCTGCTGCCCGGCATGTCGGCGGTGACGCGGATCGATACCGAAGGCACGATTGTGCCGTCCGGCAGCGAAGCCAAGGGCGTGACCAAGGACGGGATCAAGGCCGGTGGCGGAAACTAGAATTATCGCCAGCGGGCCGGTTTCGGTCGGCACCGCCGTCCATTATCCGATCCTCGCGGTGATCGCCGTATTGCTCGGTTCATCGATGGCGAATATCGACAGCCGCATGTTCTCGATCGGCCTGGCCGATCTCAGGGGCGCGTTTTCGTTGAGTTTCGACGAAGGCGCGTGGTTGAGCACCGCCGCGACCGGATCGCAGATATTTATCGCACCCGCCGTCGCTTGGCTCGCGACGGTGTTCGGCCTGCGCCGGATTCTGGGTTTGCCGAGCATCGTCTTTGCGGTCATTTCGCTGATCATCCCGTTCGTCCGCGATTACCCGACACTGCTCACGCTGACCGTGATCCACGGCCTGCTGCTCGGCACCTTCGTGCCGGCCACGCTGATGATCATCTTCCGCAACCTGCCGATCAAATGGTGGCTGGTGGCGATCGGGATCTATGCGCTGCGGGTGGGCTTTTCGCTCAACTTCGGCCCGGCGCTGGTCGGCTTCTATGTCGACCGGATCGGCTGGGAATGGCTGTATTGGCAAGATGCGATTGTCGCCGTCCTGATGGCCGGTCTGGTCTATGTCGGCGCACCGTAGGAACCGTGCAACCGCAAGCTCCTCGAAA
>JAFKKL010000222.1:0-9182 GCA_017305595.1 Hyphomicrobiales bacterium
CCGAAGAACAGCGCATAGACGATCACCGCGGCGCGCATCCACACCAGCATCAGCAAACACAGCAGGACGCCAGTGAAAACGATCTGCGCGCCCGCCGCCGGATGCACGAAAATCATGTTGAGCAGGCTGACGGGCTTGCCCTCGGCGATCTGCCGGCTCTTGGCGTAGGGGCCGACCGCGAGAATCGGGCCGACCACCATGAAGCCAGCGAGCGCCGGAAACAGGATATAGTCCAGTTCGAACTTGAACAGGCCGTAGACGATGGCCGCCGACAACAGGAACACCAGCAGGCCGTAGACGATGCTCGGCCCCGGATTGGTGCAGAAGTCGCGCCAGCCCAGCGCCAGCCATTTGAAGGCATCGGCGGAGGTCAGCCCGCGCTTCCAGCGATGGTCGATCGGCAGCGGCGAGACGACCGGCGGGATGATGGTCTGTGAGGGTTCGGTGTGCTCGATCACGTCAGGTCCTCCTCGGTGCGAGGGTCGGAATTATCGGGGCGTGCACGACGACTTCGCCGCGCTGAATGAACCGGCCGCGCCGTGCGCGCCGGTGCGCACATGCGCGACGCAATCCGGCTGCGAGGTGACGGCGACATAGACCAGATGCCAGTTGGCGCCGATCACCAGCGCAAGTCCTGCGCCGACCAGCAGCCAGATCCAGCGGCGATCGCGTCGCATGGTGGTCTCCGCGCTCATTTCTCGGGCTTCCGCAGGTCGACCAGATAAAGCGCCAGGATCTTGCGGTCGAGCGCCGAGAGGCGATTCTCCCAGGTCGGCATGTGACCCTGGCGGCCGCCCCATAGCGTCTCCGCGATGGAGGCCTGATCGCCGCCGTAGATCCAGAACGGATCGGTCAGGTTCGGCGCGCCCATCTCGATGTTACCCTTGGCGTCCTCGCCGTGACAGGAGGCGCAGTTCGCCGCGAACAATTCCTTGCCGGCCGCCACCTTGGCGGGGTCGAGGTCTTTGGCGTCGGGATGCGACAGGCTGCGGACGAAAGCGATCGCCTTGTCGATGTCAGGGCGAGGCAACATGCCGTCCTTGCCGAACGCCGGCATCTGCGAGGTGCGGGTTTCCGGATGCGCCGAGTTGATGCCGACGCGGATGGTGTCGAAGATCGCCTCCGGCGTGCCGCCCCACAGCCACGACGAGGTGGTGAGGTTAGGGAAGCCCTTGCTGCCCTGCGCATTGCGGCCGTGGCAGGCGGCGCAGTTGTCGCCGAACAGCGCGCGTCCGGTTTCGCGCACCGGCTCCATCAGCGCGGCGTCCTTCTGGATGTCGGCGAAGCTTTCCTTCTCAATGCGTGCCGACCACACGCTGCGATCGAGCGCGGCCTGCTTGACCGATTGCGTCAGGTCATGGCGCACGTCGTCGCCCAGCAGGCCCTTGGTGTAGGTGCGGCCGATCGGCCATGTCGGCATCAGGATCCAGTAGCCGACGGCGAAGATCACCGTGCAGGCGAGGAACAGCCAGATCACCTTCGGCACCGGCGTGTTGAGTTCGGTGATGCCGTTCCATTCGTGCCCGGTCGTCATGTGACCGGTATGCGGGTCGCGTTCAAAATGAGCCATGTTCAGCCCTTATCCCCGGTATGGCTTATCGTCGTCGTCGAGGATCGCCTGCGCGGCGTGCTCGAACGGCTTCTGGTTGGCGGGCCAGTAGGTGTAGACCAGCACGATCAGCGACAGGCCGATCAGGTAGAACAGGCCGAACGATTTGGAGAACCAGACGAGCAGGTCGTGAGTAATGGTCATGGTTTCTTCTCCGCGGTCGCGACCGGCTTGTGCGCGGCGTCGGTGAGCCGGCCAAGGATTTGCAGGTAAGCCACCAGCGCGTCCATCTCGGTCAGGTCGTTGGGTTTGCCGTCGAAGGCGCGCACCGTGGTCGCCTTGCCGTAGCGCTTGGTGACGCCGTCGGCGGCGGGCGAATCCGGCGCGGCCTGCCCGTAGGCGTCGGCGGCGGCGTTGGCGATCATGTCGTCGGTGTAGGGCACGCCGACGTCGCGCTGCGCCTTGAGGTGCTTGCCGAGATCGTCGGTGCGCAGTTCGGTGCGTTGCAGGAAGGCATAGCCCGGCATCACCGATTCCGGCACCACGTCGCGCGGATTGATCATGTGCGCGACATGCCAGTCGTCGGAATACTTTTCGCCGAGACGGGCGAGATCCGGTCCGGTGCGCTTGGAGCCCCACAGCATCGGATGGTCGTATTTGGATTCGACCGCGAGCGAATACGGCCCGTAGCGTTCCACTTCATCGCGCAGCGTGCGGATCATCTGCGAATGGCAGGCGTAACAGCCTTCGCGGATGTAGATGTTGCGGCCCGCCAGTTCGAGCGGGGTGTAGACCCGCATGTCGGGTGCGTCCTCGACGGTCTGGTGGATGGTGAACAGCGGCGCGATCTCGACGAGACCGCCGATCGAGGCGACGCCGATGATGCCGAGCACCAGGCCGATGGTCTTGCGTTCCAGCCGGTAGTGAAAGCCGAACATGATTGATTACTCTCCGGGCTGAAGGGCAGGCACGCCGACGGCGGGCTCGGCGACGGGGCGGTCCGCGGTGTTCTGTGCGGCTTCGTCCTGCGAAGCGGTGCGGATCGTCATCCAGATGTTGTAGAAGCCGATGATCGCGCCGAGCAGGAAGAACACGCCGCCGACGGCACGGGCGATGTAGTAGGGGTGCATCGCCACCAGCGAGTCGACGAAGGAATAGGCCAGCGTCCCGCTTTCGTTATAGGTGCGCCACATCAGGCCCTGGATGATGCCCGAGTTCCACATCGCGAAGACGTAGATGATGGTGCCGGCCAGCGCGAGCCAGAAGTGCGCCTCCACCAGCTTCGCCGAATACATGCCGTTGCGCTTCCACAGCCACGGCACCGAGGCGTAGATCGCGCCGAAGGTGATCATCGCCACCCAGCCGAGCGCGCCGGCGTGGACGTGGCCGACGGTCCAGTCGGTGTAGTGCGACAGCGCGTTGACCGGGCGGATCGCCATGAACGAGCCTTCGAAGGTGGAGAGGCCATAGAACACTGCCGCGACCATCATGAAGCGCAGCACCGCGTCGTCGCGCACCTTGTGCCATGCGCCGTTGAGCGTCATCAGCGCGTTGCCGGCCGAGACCCATGACGGCACCAGCAGCATCACCGAGAAAGTCATGCCGAGCGACTGCACCCACTGCGGCAGCGCGGTGTAGTGCAGGTGGTGCGAACCGGCCCACATGTAGAAGAAGGTGATGCCCCAGAACGAGATGATCGACATCCGGTAAGAATAGATCGGCCGTCCCGCGCGCTTCGGCATGTAGTAGTACATCATGCCGAGGAAGCCGGAAGTGAGGAAGAACGCCACCGCGTTGTGGCCGTACCACCACTCGGTCATCGCATCCTGCACGCCGGAAAACAGCGAATAGCTCTTGGCGCTGCCCCAGGAGATCGGCACCGCGAGGTTGTTCACGATGTGCAGCATCGCCACGACGAGGATGAACGCCAGGTAGTACCAGTTGGAGACGTAGATATGCGGCTCCTTGCGGCGGTTCAGCGTGCGCAGGTAGAGCACGAAATACACGACCCACACGATCACCAGCCAGATGTCGGCATACCATTCCGGCTCGGCGTATTCCTTCGACTGCGTCACGCCCATCAGGTAGCCGGTGGCGGCGATGACGCAGAACAGGTTGTAGCCGAACAGCACGAACCACGGGGTCAGTTGATCCGGCAGCCGCGCCCGCGAGGTGCGCTGCATCACGTAGAACGAGGTGGCGATCAGCGCGTTACCGCCGAAGCCGAAGATCACGCCGGAGGTGTGCACCGGGCGCAGCCGGCCGAAGCTTGCCCACGCCGCATCGAACGTCCATTCCGGATAGGCCAGAAGCCACGCCACCCAGTCGCCGACCGCCATGCCGATCACCGCCCAGACCATCGCGGCGATGATGCCGAACTTGGTCGGGGTGTCGTAATAGCTGTCGAGTCGGTCGGGAGACGGCTCCGGCGCGTAGTAGCCGCTGATCACCGCGAAGATGCCGACGATCGCCGTCACCAGCACGAGGGCGCCGTGAACGCCGAACGGGTCGCCGCGTCCGCCGGCTGCCATCGCAAGGCCGGTGATCGCAAGCGCCAGCAGAATGACCAGCGCACCTTGACGTTCGTTTTTTGTGAGTTCGGCGACCATCGAAACACACCCCTTGTTTCATCTCGCGCGCGACGAAAGCACGCGGTCCTGCGCGGTCTGCGAATCGCGAACCGCAATCGCGCCCATTCGATCCGGCGCGGCCCCAAATCCAGCTGCTTGCTCAGCAGCTCGTTCGGCTCAACCTATATCTTGTCTAAAGATAGTCTCTTTGTGCAAACGCAAATTGACGCTGCACCGCAGTCCGGCTCCGGGGCCGACACGGTGCCGTCAATCCGATTCAAAAGCCGCACGTTCTGCGCGGCGGCAAAAATCAATCCGTCGCGGCGTCCCGTCGCAGACGAATCCGCCATGTGTCCGGTCCCTGTTCGAGATACGTCCACTGGCAGCGGGTGCCGTGCTTGATTTCGAGTTGCGCCCGCAGCGGTTTCGGATCGTGATCGACCACCAGTTGCAGCGAGCGGTTCGGCGGCAAGTGTTCGAACAGCTGAAAAATGACGGTGTGGCGGTGGCGCGGATCGATATCCTTCACCGCCAGCACGCGTTCGTTGTCGCAAATCGCGTCGTGCGCGCCGTCAGGCATGGATCGGAACTCCCGTGGTCACCTTCGGCAACGCGATGACAACAGCGGTGTCAGGCATGGCGAGGTGGTGAATTCGGGACAAAAGTACTTCGGCCTTGTTGGGTCCGGCCAATGCAACGAGCAACGCGCCAAAATACGGCTTGAAGATGCGTCCGGTATCACCGCGCGCATTGCACATCAGATCGAGCATGTTGCGCGCCAGCGGCGTTAGGTCGCGGTGCTGCGTCGTGGGATCGAGAATGACGCGCAAGGTGTGCTCGATGCGCGGCCAGCTCGATCGCGAAATGTGCGTCAGCACATTGCTGAGATGCGGATGGCGATGCAGCGCGGCGACCAGGCTGAAGGCAAGGTCGTCGACGGTCGGCGCGTCAAAAGCGCCGGCGGAGATCGCCGGCGCCTTCGCTGCCACTTGGCTAACGGCTGGCATTCCCTGCTCCCGCGTCCGCCGTGTTGCTCTTGACCGCCTGATCCAGCAGCGCTGTCATCCGCTTGGTGGCAAGCGGTGGCATCTTCGCTTGCTTGGCGGCGTCGAGGTTCGCGGTGCTGCCGCCGACTTCGATCAGGCCGACCATGCCCATGCCGAAATGCGGCACGCAGCGATAGCCGTAGAGGCCCGGCTTGTCGAAGGTGACGCTGATTTCCTGCGACAGCTTGCCTTTGAACGGCGTCGCGCCGTCCGGCAGCATGCCCGGAATCGTCTCCGCGTCGTGGCCCTTGTCGGTGGGGACGAATTTCACCGTATCGCCGGCCTGCACTTTCAGGAACGGAGGATCGAACGTCATCGCCTGGTTGTCGGGGCCCTTGTTCAGCATCTTGACTTCGAACTCCGCGGCTTGCGCGGGGATAGCCAACAGCAGGGCGCCGGCGCAGAGCGCCAAAGTGGTCAAGCGTGTCATGATCAAACTCCGTCTGCACGACTGCCTTCAAGGGGCAATCTTCATCATCTTGCAGACGGACCCTACGCTGCGTCGCAACGCGCTCGTTGCGCTGGCGCAAGTTGGCGCGAAGAGTTTTGTTTTTGGGTATCGCAAGGCGTTCAAACAACCTCGGCGTCGTCCCCGCGAAAGGCGGGGACTCATAACCCTTGGCGTTGGTTGTCTATGTAAAAATAGGCAACAGGCGCTTTGCACATCATGATTGCTGCGGAGTCTGGGTCCTCGCCTGCGCGAGGACGACGCTTGGGTGGGTAACTGGCGACCCCTTCGCGGGGACGACGATCTTCTTTGATGCAGCGTGTGCTACAGCAACGGCCCCGGCCGCTCCGGCAGCACGCGGCCTTCGGCCAGCGCGTCGGCGAAGGCGTGGTGGATGTCGCGGTGGATCGCCTCGTCCTCGCGCATCGCCATGATCATGTCGCTGAGCAGCGCGCCCGGCGGGAGATTCCAGTAGGCGACGGCGGTGTCGGGCGCGGGACCGTTGGGGATCGCGCCGGATTCCAGCGACTCGAGATAGTCCGAATACCCCTTCACCGAGCGTTCGGCGAGGTAGCCGGCGAGGCGATGGGCGCAACGTCCCGAAATCAGCGAGAGCAGGAAATAGGCATTATAGAAAGTGCCCTGGCCGATCGCGATCAGCCAGCGCTCGCCCCAGCTCGGGCGCTTGATGGCGACGAAGGCCATCAGGTGGGCGCGCTGGTTCTCCGCCTCGTCCATGAAGGCGCGGACCCAGCCGCGATCGTCGATCAATTGCCGCAGGCACTGCAAATGGAGCAGGCTTGCCGCCACCATGGCCGGCACCGCCGCGATGGTTTCCAGCACCACCACCCGGCCGCCGTAGCGGCGGCTGAAGCCGCCGGCCATCGCCGTCAACAGCCGTTCCGCCCACGCGGCAAAACGATCCGAAAGCGTTTCCGGCTCGTGATGGCGCAAAAGGTCGGTCTTGTTGACGTTGAGCATCGCAACTCCGTGAAAATCAACCGCCAGCCTGCCTTTGCCGCGCGTCGGCGTCACCGTCTTTGCGCCAACGCAATTAACCAGCAATATGCCGCCCGGCAGGGTCCGCGATTCGATGGCCGCACTATGCGGCGAAGTTGCGGGCGCGACCAGAGGAATCCATAAGCAGCGGTATGGCGGAATCTCCCGATATCGACATTCTGGCGCGTGGCGAGCTGTTCCGTGGCGTCCCGGTCGAGGTGCTGCGGGAGCTGCATGCGGCGTCGTTCCGCCGCAAGTTTCCGGCCGGCGAGACCGTGTTCCAGCAGGAAGACGCCGTCACGACCTTTTATATTGTCGTCGTCGGGCGGCTGCGCGTCACCCAGACCACGCTGGACGGCCAGCAGATCATCATCCGTTATCTCGGTCCCGGCGACGTGGTCGGCTATGCGGCATTGACCGGCGCGCCGGCGCATCCCGGCGCAGTGACGGCGGTGGACGACTGCCACCTGATCGGCATGCCGGCCCCGATGTTGCGCGACATCATGAGCCGCAACTCGCGGATCGCGATGAACGCCGTCGCTCTGATGGGCGAACGCTATCAGGACCTCCAGCTTCGGCTGCGCGAACTTGCGACCGAAAAGGTCGAGCGGCGCATCGCGCACACCTTGTTGCGGCTGTCGCAGCAGGCCGGACGGCGCACTGCGCGCGGCATCGAGATCGCGTTTCCGCTGTCGCGGCAGGACCTCGCGGAAATGACCGGCACCACGCTGCACACCGTCAGCCGCACCTTGAGCGGCTGGGAAGCGCGTGGCCTCGTCGACAGCGGCCGCCGCCGTGTCATCATCGCCAAGCCCGAGGCGCTCGCCGAAGTGGCGGAAGAAGTCTAGGCGGCCGCCTCGGCGTGCTTCTTCTTCCGTGCCGTGCACAGCATCGGGCCGTAGCCCGCGACAAACAGCAGAAACGCCAACGTCCACGCGGCGCCGGACAGGTTCAGCAGCGGGTGCTGCCATTCGGCCGCGAACGGCGCGACGACGCGTAGAAGCGCGGCGGTGAGGATCGCGAGATAGATCGATGTCGTCGCCGGGCCCGCGGTCAGCGCATGGCCGGTGTGGCCGAGGCTGGCGCGGGTCATCACCGCCAGTGTCATTACGCCGACCGCGCCGGCGGTCCATGCGTGAATTACGGCGGCGGCGGGAATGGTTTCCGGCCACAGCGCATGGCCGGCGGCGAGCGCGAAGCCGAGCGGCACGAAGGCGTAGCCGAGATGCAGGATCGCCAGTAGCGGTTCAGCAAGGGTGAGAATGCCGCGCCAGCGCACCAGCCGGACGATCAGTAGCAATGCCGCAAGCGCCGCCAGTGTGGCAGTGATGGAGCCTTCCGGCGCAATCACCCATGTCAGCAGCGTGACCACGCCGGTTCCGATGGCGACGGCGTCGAGCGGACCGAACGGCGCGGGCAGCCTTTCGGGATCGCGCTTCACCAGCCAGTTGCGGGTGAAGCTCGGCGTCAGCCGGCCGCCGATCAGCGTGATCAGCGCCACGAGCGCGCCGACCGCGCCGCGCAGGCTGACGTCGAGCATGGTGCCGCTGAGCACGGCGGCATGGAACGCGGCGTTGGCGACGAACAGCCAGGCCACGATCACCAGCACCCGCAGATTGCGCCAGTTCTTGCCGGCAATAATCTCGCGCCCGGCCACCGCCAGCACTGCGGCAAGAAATGTGAGGTCGACCAGCGCGGCGACGGTGGTACCGATTTTCGCCGCGCACAACGTCGCGACGCGCCCCAGCACCCAGATCAAAATCAGCGACACCAGCGGAAATCCTGCCACCGGCAACCGCCCTGTCCAGTTCGGGATCGCGGTGAACAGGAAGCCGCAGATCACCAGCGCGGCGTAACCGAAGATCAGTTCATGCGCATGCCAGGCGACGCCGCCGTAAGCATCGGCAATGGTCAGTATCCCGGCATAGGTCATCAGCCACAGCGGCACCGCCAGCGCCGCCCAGATCGCGGCGAGCAGAAAGCAGATGCGAAAGGCATGGCTGAGGACGGGTGGCGGGGACATCGAATTCATACTTCAGACTACTCGGGATACCGGCACCATAGCGCGCGATGCGGCGTCTCCTTTGCGCGAGCGCAAAGTCATGCGCCTTTCATCCAAATGCTACGGCGCGCGCTCGGTCGCCAGCGCCATGATCTCCGCCCCTAACCGCAAATCCGGCACATGGCCGAACGCCTGCCGCCGCAGCCGTCCGCCGCGATCGATCAGCAGCATCGTCGGCGTGCCTTGCATGGCATAGGCCGCCATCGTGCGCGGCAGTCCGCCGTCGTCGGAGGGGCGGTCGATGCCGACCGGGAAGGTGTAGCGATATTCGTGCAGGAACGCCGCGATCGCGTCGCGCGAACCCTGCGCGGCGTGATGCTCGAACACCGTATGCAGGCCCAGCACCATCACGTCGTCGGTCGAGAACGTCTCCTGAATGCGGGTCAATTGCGGCAGCGCCTGCTGCGCGCAGCCGGGACACAGCATCTGAAATGCCTCCACGATCACCACGCGCCCGCGCAAGCTCGCCAGCGTGATCGGCTCTGGCGTGTTGAGCCAGGTCAGCACG
>JAFKKL010000222.1:9211-9973 GCA_017305595.1 Hyphomicrobiales bacterium
AGTTCGGTGGCGAGGGCGTCGGAGGGGAGGGACATGGTATGGCTCCTGTCAATCGCCTCGGCGTCGTCCCCGCGCAGGCGGGGACCCATAACCCCTGGCGTGATGTATGTCGAAAACCTGTCCGACGCCGTCACCCTGAGGTGGTCGCTTCTTCAGCGGCCCTCGAAGGACGACCGCGATCCTTCGAGGCTCGCTTTGCTCGCACCTCAGGATGACGACGTCGGTTCACCTTGTCATTCCTTCGCGCGCTGCACGCAAAGCCGCGTCGATGCCGTCCCATGCCGGTTTGTCGGGTGCGAAGCGGGTGCGGAGGTAGCGGATCAGTTCGGTGAGTTGCTGGTCGTTGAGGCTGTCGGCGAAGCCCGGCATCGCGCCGAGCTCGCCGTTCACCGGCTTGGTGATGCCTTCGACGATGACGCGCGCGAGATTGTCCGGCGACGTGCCATGCAGATTGCTGTTGAGCGCCAGTGACGGCCGGCTGCCGAACCATTGCGGCCCGCCCGGCTCGTGGCACACCGCGCAGGCGCCGTCATAGATGCGCGCGCCTTGTTGCGACGCCTCCAGCGGTTTTGTGCTGGTGATGGTCTCGAGCCGCGCCGCCATTGCCTGCTGCGCCTCGTGCGACGGCGCGTTGGGAGTGAACGAGGCGAGATAGGTCGCCATGGCGCGGATGTCGCTGTCCGGCAGCGCGCCGAGTTCTTTCACCACCGGTGCCATCGGCCCCGCTGCAACGCCGTGAAACTGCGAGATGCCGCTGCGGAG
>JAFKKL010000223.1 GCA_017305595.1 Hyphomicrobiales bacterium
TGACGGGGCGGCGGCTTGGGATTAGCTGTTGAGGTACATCGTGGTCATTTGAGCCGGCCGGCTTGCAGCCACGTTAAACAACTCGCTAAACAGGCCGGGGACAGATGCGATCCCGGCCGAACCGTTTGTTCAGGCCGGTTTTTTTATGCCTGACGCCGGGTGATCGTTCTGGGAGGCCTCCGCGGAGGCCATGTCACGATGGTAAACGCAGAATTAGTCAACGGCCAGACGATGCAGTCACAGGAACGCGAGGTGGATCACCCGTCGTCGCTGGTGGCGCGGTTCGACAAGGATCAGCCGCTCAAGCTCGATTGCGGCGTCGATCTGGCGCCATTTCAGATTGCCTATCAGACCTACGGCACGCTGAACGCCGAGCGCACCAACGCCATTCTGGTCTGCCACGCGCTGACGATGGATCAGCACATGGCGAACGTGCACCCGGTCACCGGCAAGCCGGGCGGGTGGCTGGCGATGATCGGCCCCGGCCAGCCGATCGACACCGACCGTTTTTTCGTGATCTGCCCCAACGTGATCGGCGGCTGCATGGGCTCGACCGGTCCGGCCTCGACCAATCCAGACACTGGCAAGCCATGGGGGCTGGATTTCCCCATCGTTACCATCCCCGACATGGTGCGGGCGCAGGCGATGCTGCTCGATCGCCTCGGCATCGATACCCTGTTCGCGGTGGTCGGTGGTTCGATGGGCGGAATGCAGGTGCTGCAATGGTGCGTCGCTTATCCGCAGCGGGTGTTCTCGGCGCTGCCGATCGCCTGCGCGACGCGGCACTCGGCGCAGAACATCGCGTTCCACGAACTCGGGCGGCAAGCGGTGATGGCCGACCCCGACTGGCAACAGGGCCGCTATTTCGAGCGCGGCACCCATCCGCATCGCGGCCTCGGCGTGGCGCGGATGGCAGCGCATATCACGTACCTTTCGGATGCGGCGCTGCATCGCAAGTTCGGCCGCCGCATGCAGGATCGCGATCTGCCGACGTTTTCGTTCGACGCCGATTTTCAGGTGGAGAGCTATCTGCGGCATCAGGGCTCGTCCTTCGTCGAGCGCTTCGACGCCAACAGCTATCTCTATCTGACGCGGGCGATGGATTACTTCGACATCGCCGCCGATCACGACGGCGTGTTGGCGAAAGCGTTTCGCGGCACCAAAACGCGGTTCTGCGTCGTGTCGTTCACCAGCGACTGGCTGTTCCCCACGTCGGAATCGCGGGCCGTCGTGCACGCGCTCAATGCGGGCGGCGCGCGGGTATCATTCGCGGAGATCGAGACCGATAAGGGCCACGACGCCTTCCTGCTCGACGTGCCCGAGTTCATCGACATCGCGCGCGCCTTCCTGCAATCGGCGGCCGCTGCGCGCGGCCTCACCCCATCCGGCACCTGACATGACGCTCCCAGAACCGACATTGCCGCTGAACGGCGCGACGCCCTTCAATCCGGCGGACCATCGCGGCGATCATCTGCTGGTTGCGGAAATGGTCCCGCCCGGCTCGCGCGTGCTCGACGTCGGCTGCGGCGACGGCGATCTGTTGCAACTGCTGGAGCGTCGCGGTGTCGACGGGCGCGGCATCGAACTGTCGCGCGAGGGGGTGAATCACTGTGTCGCCAAGGGGCTCGCGGTGGTGCAGGGCGACGCCGACACCGACCTTGATGCCTATCCGGACGACGCGTTCGATTATGTGATCCTGTCGCAGACGTTGCAGGCAACGCGGCAGCCGAAGGCGGTGCTGGAAAATTTGCTGCGGATCGGACATCGCGCCATCGTCTCGTTCCCGAACTTCGGCTTCTGGAAGATGCGCCTGCAACTCCTGGTCGGCGGCCACATGCCGCGCACCGACAATCTGCCGGCGACGTGGTACGACACGCCGAACATCCACTTCTGCACCATCAAGGATTTCGTCCAGCTCTGCGACGAGATCAACGTCAAGATGGAGCGCGCGGTGGCGCTCGACCTCTACGGCCGTCCGCTGCGGCTCAACGCGCCGTGGTGGTTCTGGAACTTGTTCGGCGAGCAGGGCGTGTTCGTGCTCAGCCGTCGCGGCAAGGAACGGTAGGGCTTAAGCCCGCACCGAGCGCGGATCGCGCGGGCCCCAGCGGCCCGCCTCGACCAGTTCGAGGAAGCGGCCGACGGTGTCGTTGAACAGCGCCGGCTCCTCGTGATTGAGCACATGGCCGGTCTTAGGAAACATCGCGAGGCCGGAAGCTGTGATGTGCTGCTTCAGGAACAGGCTGGATTCGATGCAGGCATCGTCCTCATCGCCGACGATGATCAGCGTCGGTGTCGTCAGCTGCTTCAATTGCGTGGTGAATTCCGACAACGGCGGGCGACCGCCCTGGAAATTGCGCATGGTGAAGGCGGAGCCATTGGGATCATGCCGCGCCAGCGCGTCGAAAAATTCCTGAAAGCCGCGCGGATCCTTCACCAGAAATGGAATCCGCCCGGACGTCATGCCGGCCAATTGCGCCAGCGTCGCGCTGCCTTCGCGCGCGAAGCGATCCCCGTCCGCTTTGCATTGATCGCGAAAGCCTTGCAGTCGCGAGGCCTCGAAGCCGCTTCCCGCGCCGGCCAGCGTCAATGACAGTACGCGCTCCGGCGCTTTCAGCGCCGCTTGTAGCGATGAATAAGCGCCCATCGACAGGCCGACGAAATGCGCCGCGCGGGTTTGCAGATGATCGAGCACTGCGAGCGTGTCGTCGCGAAAATGCTCCCAGCCATATGATGCATCGTCGCCCGGAATCTCGGACGGCGTGTAGCCGCGCGCCGAATAGGCGATGCAACGATGGCCGCGCGAAAAGTAACGCATCTGCGGCTCCCAGCTTGCGCCGTCGGCGGCGAATTCATGCACGAACAGAATCGGTGTGCCGTGTCCGACCTCCTCGTAGTGAAGGCGGACACCATCGCTGCTCGTGGCGTAAGGCATAGCAAAATTCCCTCTTTGCGCTGGTGTAGAACTCGCAGATTACGCGATCCATCGCGTTAACTCGCTCTGCACTCAGTGCAAAGCTGCCATGAATGCAGGGTCGCATAGGAAATTCGCATCAAATTGGCCGCGATTCGGCGCGGAATCGTAAAAATCAGCGTCATACGCGCCTTTTTCTTGCCATATCGAAATTGCTTTACGCCACCGACGTCGGCTCGATCTTCGGTCCGGCATAACTTTGGGGGTCTGAAGGATTTTGTGGATGGTTCAGTTGCGTGCGTTGAATCGGGCAGTTCGATTCGCGGTTTTTCTTTTGAGTTCTCTGGCAATCGTTGCGTTTGCGTCTACCTCGGCCTCGGCGAGGCCGTCTCATCACCATGGTGCTCGTCATCACGCCCATGGTCATCATCAGTATCATCGCGCTCATCACGGTAAGCGGCACCGCATTCGTTATCGCCGCCATGGTTCGCACCGTCGTAGCGAAGCCGCGGAGACGTCCGATTGGGGCCGTCATGCGCAGCAGTTGCGCCGGGTTGGCCGGACGCAGGCGAAGGCGACGACCGAGACGCCGGACAGCGTCGGCGGCATCGGTGGCGGCTCCAGTCTCGTGGCCGAAGCGCGTCGCTTCATCGGCGGCAATCCGACCGGCCGCGCGCGGCTGTGGTGCGCGCGCTTCATGAACATGGTTCTGCAAAAGACCGGCCATCGCGGCACCGGCTCCGATATGGCGCGCTCGTTCGCCAGCTACGGGCATCGCGTGTCGGGCCCGCAGGTCGGGGCCATCGCGGTGATATCGCGCGGCCGTCGCGGAGGTCATGTCGGCGTGGTCAGCGGTGTTGATGCCAAGGGCAACCCGATCATCGTGTCCGGCAACCACGGCCGTAAGGTCGCGGAAGCGGTTTATCCGCGCGGCCGGGTCTACGCCTACGTGCTGCCGAACTGAGTTCGGCTCTGCATTTCCATCGATGAAATTCCGGCCGTCGCCCCTTCCTTTCGCGGTGGCCGGTTCCCACATTTGGGTCAAGCCGCCCCTTCCAACAGGGGCGGCGACGAAACCGCACGCTGGTTGAGGAACGTCAGCGCGGCGTGTGGAACCCAATGAAGATGCTGGTTGCGTGCCTTCGGGGCGAACCGGCAGGCTGAGGGACCATCATCGATGAACGTTGAAAAATATACCGAACGTGTGCGCGGCTTTATCCAGTCGGCACAATCTCTGGCCGTGCGCGAGGGCCATCAACAATTCTCGCCGCTGCATATCCTGAAAGTTTTGCTGGATGACAGCGAGGGACTGGCGGGCGGTCTGATCGATCGCGCCGGCGGCAATTCGCGCGCCATCCTGAAAGCAACAGAAGCCGAACTGAACAAGCTGCCGAAGGTGTCGGGCGGCGGTGCGGGCCAGATCTATCTGGCGCCGGCAACGGCACGCGCTTTCGAGGCGGCGGAGCAGGCAGCCGACAAGGCGGGCGACAGCTTTGTCACCGTTGAACGGCTGCTCTTGGCGCTGACGCTCGACAAGGACAGCGACGCCGGCAAGATTCTGGCCAAAGGCGGCGTCACCGCGCAGAACCTCAACGCGGCAATCAATGCGCTGCGCAAGGGCCGCACCGCGGATTCGGCGACCGCCGAGAACGCTTATGACGCGCTGAAGAAGTATGCCCGCGACCTGACGCAGGCAGCGCGCGACGGCAAGCTCGATCCGGTGATCGGCCGCGACGAGGAAATCCGTCGCACGATTCAAGTGCTGTCGCGGCGCACCAAGAACAATCCGGTGCTGATCGGCGAGCCCGGCGTCGGCAAGACCGCTATCGTCGAGGGGCTGGCGCTGCGCATTCTCAACGGCGACGTGCCGGAGAGCCTGAAGGACAAGAAGCTCCTGTCGCTCGACATGGGCGCGCTGATTGCCGGCGCGAAATATCGCGGCGAGTTCGAGGAGCGACTGAAAGCCGTGCTGTCGGAAGTGACGGCGGCGGAAGGCGGCATCATCCTGTTCATCGACGAGATGCACACGCTGATCGGCGCCGGCAAGGCTGACGGCGCGATGGATGCGTCGAACTTGTTGAAGCCGGCGTTGGCGCGCGGCGAGCTGCACTGCATCGGCGCCACTACGCTGGATGAGTATCGCAAGCACGTCGAGAAGGACGCCGCGCTGGCGCGGCGTTTCCAGCCGGTGTTTGTGTCCGAGCCGACGGTGGAGGACACCATCTCGATCTTGCGTGGCCTCAAGGACAAGTACGAGCAGCACCACGGCGTTCGCATCGCTGACTCGGCGCTGGTCGCCGCGACGACCTTGTCGAACCGTTACATCACCGATCGTTTCCTGCCCGACAAGGCCATCGACCTCGTCGACGAGGCGGCGGCGCGGCTGAAGATGCAGGTCGATTCCAAGCCGGAAGAACTCGACAATATTGATCGCGAGGTCGTGCGGCTGAAGATCGAGCAGGAAGCGCTGAAGAAGGAGCACGATGCCGGCTCCAAGACGCGCCTCGAAAATCTGGAGAAGGAGCTTGCCGATCTCGAGAAGAAGTCGGCGGACCTCACCTCGCGCTGGAACGCGGAGAAGGGCAAGCTGTCCGACGCCGCCAAACTCAAGAGCGAGCTGGATCAGGCGCGGATCGATCTCGGCAACGCGCAGCGCCGTGGCGAATACCAGAAGGCGGGCGAACTCGCCTACGGTCGGATTCCCGAACTGGAAAAGCGGCTGGCGGACATCGAGGCGAGCGAAAGCTCGACCATGATGGAAGAGACCGTCACCGCTGACAACATCGCGCAGGTGGTGTCGCGTTGGACCGGCGTGCCGGTCGACAAGATGCTCGAGGGCGAGAAGGAAAAGCTCCTGCGCATGGAGCAGAGCCTCGGCGAGCGCGTCATCGGCCAGGCCGAAGCGGTGCGCGCGGTCTCGACCGCGGTGCGCCGCGCACGGGCCGGCTTGCAGGACCCGAACCGGCCGATGGGCTCGTTCATGTTCCTGGGCCCTACCGGCGTCGGCAAGACCGAACTGACCAAGGCGTTGGCGGCGTATCTGTTCGACGACGAGACCGCGATGGTGCGCATCGACATGTCGGAGTATATGGAGAAGCACTCGGTTTCGCGGCTGATCGGCGCGCCTCCGGGCTATGTCGGCTATGATGAGGGCGGCGCGCTGACCGAAGCGGTGCGGCGGCGGCCCTATCAGGTGGTGCTGTTCGACGAGATCGAGAAGGCGCATCCGGACGTGTTCAACGTGCTGTTGCAGGTGCTCGACGACGGCAGGCTGACCGATGGTCAGGGCCGCACGGTGGACTTCCGCAACACGCTGATCATCATGACCTCGAACCTCGGCTCCGAGTTTCTGGTCAATCAGCCGGAGGGCGAGGACACGGGTGCAGTGCGCGGGCAGGTGATGAACATGGTGCGCAAGCACTTCCGTCCCGAGTTCCTCAACCGTATCGACGAGATCATCCTGTTCCACCGCCTGCAGCGCAGCGAGATGGGCTCGATCGTGGCGATCCAGTTCAGCCGGCTGCAAAAGCTGCTGGAGGATCGCAAGATCACGCTCGATCTTGCGGCGTCGGCGCGGGACTGGCTGGCGGAGAAGGGCTGGGATCCGGCTTACGGTGCGCGTCCGCTGAAGCGGGTGATCCAGCGCAGCGTGCAGGACCCGCTCGCCGAGATGATTCTCGCCGGCGAGGTGCGCGATGGCGATCACGTCAAGATCGCGGCCGGCAAGGGCGGGCTGACTTTCAACGGCAAGCTGGCGAAGCCCGAGATCGAGGACGATTACCCCGATCTGCCGACGGGAAAACTCGCGATCAACTGAGGCTCTTGCACCTGTTTGAATGTGAAGCGGCCGGGCATCGTCCCGGCCGCTTTTTTGCGTCCTACCGAACGATGCTGGGCAAGTGTGGTGGCTATGGTTTCGTGCCTGAGGGACCTGAAGGAAATGTAACGGAACCGAGACAATGATCGCGATTTGTCCCTACAGGCGGAGGCGTGTACGGGAGTCGTCAATGAGCAATGAAGTCATCTCCTCCAGCCACAATCGCGTACATCGCGATCAATTTCATCCCCTGATCTATCGCGTGGCTGGCGGGCTCGCAGTCTGGTTCGCGCTGTCGGCGTGGATTTTATTCGATCATCAGGGTGATATCGAACTACCACTTACTTTCATCAGTGTTCTGCTGCTGATGGCCTTGGGAATACCCTGGATTTTATGGCGTCAGTGGCACAAGTACGGCCGATCCGAGCAAGGCGACGGACGGGGAGCCGTTTCGTTACATGATTGGGGAAACGGCGACATGGACGTATGGGGCGCTCGGCTTCATAGCGCAGATGCGGCAATCAACATGCTGTTGCCGCTTGCGGCGGTTTCATTCGGTCTGACCGCAATCGGGATTGTTCTCTTGTTCGTCGAGCCAGCGGTGACGTGACAGAGAAGTGTCAGCGGCTGCTGGCCTGCCGTGGCGCGGCCGCTGAAGCCTGATTCCGGCCCATCAGGCTGACCGGCTGGGCGGTGATGTTTTCGGAGACGCGCGGCGCGGCGCGGCTGGCCATCAGTCCATCAATGCGGCTGCGCTCTTTTTCGAACGCCGCCATCTGCGTGCCTTCGAGCGAGCGACCGCGCGGCAGGCGGATGCGCATCGGGTCGACGAAGCGGCCGTTGACCAGGATTTCGTAGTGGACGTGCGCGCCGGTGGACTGGCCGGTGGAGCCGACGAAACCGATCACCTGACCCTGCCGCACCCGCTTGCCGGGCTCGATGCCCTTGGCATAGGCCGACATGTGGCCGTAAGCGGTCTCGTAGCCGTTGTTGTGCTTGAGGCGGATGTACTTGCCGTAGCCGCCTTCCCAGCCGACTTTCTCGACGATGCCGTTGCCGGAAGCGAAGATCGGCGTGCCGTAGGCGGTGGCCCAATCGACGCCGGTGTGCATCTTGGTGTAGCCGAGGATCGGATGGCGCCGCGCGCCGAAGCCGGACCGCATGATGGCGTTGTTGACGGGCTTGCGGACCAAGAACTTCTTCGCGCTCTTTCCGCTCTCGTCATAGTAATCGATGATGCCGTCATCGGCGGTCTGGAAGCGATAATATTTCTTGGTTTCGCCGCCGATCGTCAGCGATGCGAACAGCACATCGTCCTTCTCGATCGTCGGCGTGGTTTCGTCGTCGCTGGCGTAAAATACTTCGAACGAATCGCCGGCCTGGGCCCGGCGCTGGAAATCGACATCGTAGGAGTAGATGCGGATCATGTCCTCGATGACCGGCGTGGGCACCTTGTAGCGCAGCGCCGTCTCGTAAATGCTCTGGTAGAGCCGTACGCCGCTGCCGTCATCTTCCTCGTCGTCGTCGCTGGTATCGGTGGTGGCGGTCGCGGTGTTGAAGCTCTGCGTGTCGACCGGAACGTAGCGGCCGAGATCCGACAGTGCGACCACGGCTTCGATCGTCGAATCGCTGGCGACGATGACGCGATAGGGTTGCAGGCGTTTGCCCGGAGCGGACGGCTCCATCAGGATGCGAAGTTTCTGGCCTTCATGCAGGCCGCCGTCGCGGCCGCGTGGTCCCAACGTCGCGGCGATGGCGCGCGCTTCTTCCGGAGTGGCGCCTTGATCGACCAGCACCGACGTGACGGTGTCGCCTTTCTTGACAACGTGCACCCGTTCATTGGCGGCATTGCCGCCGGTGACTTGATCCTTGGTTTTCGGCAGCAGCGTTACGTTTTCGGGGACGATCCGCGCTTCGAAGCCGGCATAGGGATCGGCCGCCGTACCCTCGTTGGCATAGGCCATTTTCATGTCGCCCGGCACCGCAGCGTCCGGCGTTGCACTCGCCATGGTGTAGCGGACGCCGCTCTGGTTGCGCCAGCTCGAGGCGTCGCGGACCCGCATCAGCACCTCTTCGATGGCGACGCTGGCGCTGATCTTGGCGCGTGGCAGCACGGTGCCGAGGTCGCGGGTGACGAATGAGACTTCGGCGTCGGGCTCCGCGGCATTCTGGGCATCATCGGCGGCGGTCTGCGCCGAGCCGACGTCGGTGAGCAGGCGCTGGGCGTTGAAGGCCGGAATCTTGCTGCTGAGATCGCTGGTCGACAGCGCCAGGTTGCCGGCGATGCGAATATAGGGGCGCACCCGCATCACCTCGCGGTTACCGACTTGCGCGGCCGAGGATACGCGGATCACGGTGCGAGCAGTGCTGGTATCGCTTGGCGGCGGCAAGCGGTCGCTCTTATGCAGGGTCGCGAGGCGGTCGTTGCCGCCGAAGGCCCCGCGCAGCGTC
>JAFKKL010000224.1 GCA_017305595.1 Hyphomicrobiales bacterium
CGCCGCACGCGGCGAGCGCGCCGCCCAGCGCAAAGGCCAGCCGTACCGCGCGATTGGCGTCGATGCCGACCAGCGGCGCGGATGACGGCGCCACCGCGACGGCGCGCAGCGCGGTGCCCCACAGCGTCCGCGTCAGCAGGAGATAAAGCCCGCCGCCGAGCGCGAGCGCCAGCACCAAAGCCAGCAGCCGATTGGCGGCGACGCTGGCGCCGAAAACGTCGACGCCGAAATTCATGTAGGAGTAGCTGATGTAATTGCCGCCGAACATCACCAGCATCACGCCCTGGATGACGAACAACAGGCCGAAGGTGGCGAGAATGGAATCGATCTCCAGCGCCATCGCCGTTTTCGAGCGCGCCACCAGCGGCCGCAGCATCAGGCCGTAGATCAGGTAGCTGAAGATAAACCCGAGCGGCGCGGCGAGAACGAGGCTGACGAGCGGATTGATGTTGAACGAACCGCTCAGCGCATAGGCCAGAAACGACGCGGCGATGATCGTCTCGCCGTAAGCGAGATTCATGATGCGGGAGATGCCGTATTGCAGGGTGAGACCCATCGCCACCAGGGCGTAGGTCCCACCGAGCACGAGGCCCGCGATCAGCGTGGTGACGAACATCGTGCGCGTTGTCGCTTGCAGTTACTTTGCCTGCCAGGCCGGCTTCGGCAGCACCGGCTTCGCCGCGCCCGGCCGATCAACCGGCGCGATGGCGACGAACTGGCCGTTCTGCCACTGGCCGCCGAACCACAGCGTGCGAAGCTGGTTATCTTCCATCTTGGTGTCGCCGAGCACCGTCTTGAAGCTGCCGGTGGAAAGCTCCTTCGACACCGCCTCGCGATCCAGTCCCTTGCGCTTGATCGCCTCCTGCAACATTTGCAGGCTGGCGTAAGTGATCACGCTGCCCCACAGGTCCGGCGCCTTGCCGGTGACTTCTTCGTGGCGCTTGCGATAGGCGGCGTTCGCTTCGTTCTTCGGATCGATACCACCCAAGCTCATGATGCCTTCGGCGTTCGGGCCGTTGTTCTTGCCGTAGACCGGGAAGCCGGTGCCGACGCCGAGATACATCACCTTGGGATTGAACTTCGCCACCTGCGCCTGCTGGGTGATGGCGAAGGTTTCCGGCGGATAGGAGAATGCGACGAAGGTGTCGGCACCGCCCTTGGCGGCTTCGTTGATCATCGGCGTGAAGTCGGTGGTGCCGGCCGGATAGGTGACGTCGTAGGTGACTTCGAGCCCGGCTTTCTTGAACGACGGCCGCGCGGCGGTAACGAGATCGATGCCGAAGCCGTCGGCCACCGATATCATCGCGACCTTGCCGTTGATGGTGCCTGCGGCCTTCGCCTTGGTCAGCACGCCCGCCAGCGCCTCGGTGTAATCGTGGCCGCCGCCGAGCATCCAGAAACTCTTCTTCCAGCGCTTGACGAATTGTGGCGCCTTGTCGGTGACGGCGGAAACCGCGAGCTGCGGATAACCGAAACGGTCGAACAGCGGCGCGACCGCGAGATTGAATCCGGTGCCCCACGGCGCGAGGATGAAGTCCACCTTGTCCTGCGTCGCGAGACGCTCGGTGGCGCGCACCACTTCCTCTGCGGAAGAGCGGTCGTCGTATTCGATGACTTCGATCGGCAGGCGCTTGCCGCCCGGCAGTTCGAGGCCGCCGGCGTCCTTCACTTCCTTGGCCCACAACACGTAGTTGGGAATGGTGGTGATGCCGGCGCCGCCGGCATTGGGACCGGTCTTCGATACCACGTAGCCGATCTTCACCGAGGTGCGCTCCTGCGCGATCGCGGAAAGGCCGGCGGTGGTGCAAAGCAGGATGGCGGACAGGCTCAGCGTCTTCAGCGCACGCCTGCGGCTTGTATTCGTCATGAAATCCCTCCCACGGTGGGCGCCGCTCACGCGGCGCGTTGGCGACCTGCCGTGCGACTGTTGCTCGTCGCTTCATCGGCCGACCCAAACGCTAGCGAGGGGTCAGGGCGACGAGAATAGACATATTCGGGGGATAATTGGACTTTTGACGGGAAGTCGACGGCTTGCGCTGTCATGCCGCAGCCGGGTTTGGCGCAGTCCGCACAGGTTGTCGGTCGGCATCCGTTGGGGTGTCGGCTGTTGGAAGTTTCTGTTTCTGATGGAAATACCCGTCGTCATGCGCGGACTTGATCCGCGCATCCATCCTCTTCAAAAAATGATGGATTGCCGGGTCAAGCCCGGCAATGACGTGCCTAGCATAAAGCCGGGCATAACGGATCAGGTTCAATGCATCGTGATCTACGGCCGCAGATCCATATCGATGCTGATGAAGTCGCCGCGATAGGTGACCTCGCCGAGATAGATCACGGTGCCGGTACGGTCAGTGAAAACGCGGCGCACCTCCGCCACCGGCGAATTGAGCGGAATGCGCAACAGCCGCGACACTTCGAGATCGGCGGTGCCGATGGTCAGGCGCTGCCGCGCGGTGGCGATGGGATGGCCCGGCATCTCCATCAGGATCGGGATCACCGTTTCGCTGCGGAAACGCTTCGGCGCTTTGCGGAAGATCGTTTCATCAAGGTAGATGGAAATCACGCAATAAGGCTGGCGCTTGCGCGAGTGGACGCGGCGCATGAACACGTAGTTCGCCGCCGGAACGCCGTCTTCCGGACGCAGCGGCGCTTCGCAACGGCTTTCCGAGATGTTGATGATCTTCGGCGATGTCGTCCGGTAGACTTTCGCAAGATCGGTGAGCGTCGTCTCCACCCGCAACCAGCGATCCTGCGACACGCCGCCGGTGATGAAGGTGCCGCGCCCCTGTTGCGCCTCGAGAATGCCTTCGCGGGTCAATAGCTCCACGGCTTGCCGGATGGTGACGCGGGAGACGCTGAACTCCGCCGCTAACATCTCGTTGCCGGGAAGCCTTGACCCGTGCGGCCACACCCCGCGCGCGATGCGTTGCCGCAGCGTCTCGGCGATCTGCGCGTACTTCGGAATATGGCTTTCCGCGTCGAGGATCATGGTGTCTGCGCCGTTGTTCAAGAGAGAACTGCGGCGGCTCCTTTCTCTCCGATCATCAGGCTGGTGGCGTTGGTGTTGGCCGACGTGATGAGCGGCATCACCGACGCATCGATGACGCGGAGGCGCTCGACGCCTTTGACGCGCAATTGCGGGTCGACCACCGCGCTTTCGTCGCTGCCCATGCGGCAGGTGCCGACCTGATGGAACACGGTGCCGCCTGTGCTCCGCGCGAATTCCCACAATGCGTCGTCGTTCGCGGCGTCGGGTCCCGGCTTGATTTCGATATCCCACAACGAGCGGAACGACGGCTGCTGGAATATCTCGCGCAGGATTTTCATTCCGGCGAGAAGCGTCTTACGGTCGATCTCCGCGTCGAAATAATTCGCGTGAATAATCGGCGCGGCGAACGGATCGGTGGATTTGATCGCGAGGTGCCCGCGCGATTCGGCGTGGCACTGCCACACCGAGGCGGTGAAGCCTGAATAGCGATGCAGCGGCTCGCCGGGACGATCCACCGACAGCGGCATGACGTTGAATTGCACGTCGGGGCGGCCGCTGACGGCATACCGCGTGCAGGCCGCGCCGCCGACCTGCCCGGCCCCGGCAGTGAGCGGGCCGTTGCCCTGCAATGCCCATTGCAATCCCATCTTCGCCAGCTCGATCGGGTTGCGAACCTGATCGTTCAAGGAAATCGGCCGCTTCAGTCGCACGATGACGCGCGCCTGATAATGATCCTGAAGATTGCGACCGACTTCGGGTGCGTCGACGATCACCGGAATATCGAGCGAACGCAGCAGCGCGGCGGGCCCGATGCCCGAGAGTTGCAGCAGTTGCGGCGATTGCAGCGTGCCGGCGCACAGGATCACCTCGCGGTCGGCGATCGCGCGATGAGTTTCGCCGTTCGCGATCCATTCGATGCCGGTCGCGGTGGTGCCGGAAAACGTCACCCGCTTGGCCTGCGCATTGGAGATGATGGTCAGGTTCGGCCGGTCCGCCACCGGATGCAGGAACGCGGATGCCGAACTGCTGCGCCAGCGCAACCCGATGCCGAGTTGATAGCTGCCGACGCCGAACGTCGTCGCGCCGTTGAAATCGGCGTTGAACGGCAGGCCATACTCCATGCCGGCTTTCACCCACGCGGCGGACGCCGGATTGGCGACGCGCAGATCGGAGACGTCGAATTCGCCGAGCGCGCCGTGATATTGACTATCGCCGCCGCGATAACGCTCGTAACGTCGGAAATAGGGAAGGGTGTCGCGATAGCTCCAGCCGGTCGCGCCGAGGTTTTCCCAGTCGTCGAAATCCTCGTGCTGACCGCGAATGAAGATCAGGCCGTTGATCGACGACGAGCCGCCGATGACGCGCCCGCGCGGCCAATCGATGACGCGGCCGCCGAGATTGGCGTTCGGTTCGGTCTTGAACAGCCGGGAGAAACGATTGTCGAAGATCGAACGATAATAGCCGACCGGCAGTTTGATCCAGAAATTGCGGTCCGATCCGCCGGCTTCCAGTAGCAGCACCCGGCACGCAGGGTCCTTCGACAGTCGATTGGCGACAATGCATCCGGCCGAGCCCGCGCCGACGATGATGTAGTCATATCCTTTCATCGTGCTGGACACGCTCGCTCCTCAGGCTGTCCGATAGGCTTCGAATGCAGCGACGTCGGGCGTGAACCCGAGCCCGGGCGTATCAGTCAGGGTGATGTGTCCGTCGCGGACATCGCTGACGGGGCCGCACAGTGCATCGCGCAGCGGGTTCGGATTGAAATCGACCTCGAGCAGGCCGTCGCCGCCGACAGCGGCGAGCAGATGTGCCGAGGCGAGAAGGCCGATGCCGCCGCCGAGATAATGCGGGCAAAACGTCTTGCCGACGGCACGCGCCGCGCGCCCGACCGATACGCATTGCGAGAAGCCGCCCCACTCGGCGATGTCGGGCTGGATCACGTCGAGCGCGCCGGCGGTGAAGGCGTCCGTAAACGCTTGCGTGTCAGCGATGTTCTCGCCGCCGGCGAGCGGCGTGCGAATGCGCTTCTTCAGTTCGAGCCACGCCGGCCACGGCTGATCCACGCGTAGCGGCTCCTCCAGCCAGGCCAGCGAAAAGCGATCGAGTTCGGGGGCGAAGGCAAGTGCCTGCTCCAGCGACCAGCCTTGATTGGCGTCGGCGGCGAGCAGCTCGTCGCCGGCCAGCGCGCGTAACGCGATGAGGTTGGGAATGTCGCGCTCCGCGCCGAAGCCGATCTTCAGCTTCAACGCGCGATGACCGGCGCGCAATGCGGCTTCTGCCGTTTGCGCCGCGCCCGAGGGGTTAATACCGCTGGCATAGACCTTGATGCGCGGCGCGTCGCCATCGAGCAGACGCCACAGTGGTTGCGCCTGCCGTTGCGCGGCAAGGTCCCACATCGCGATATCGACACCGGCGATGCATTGCGCGAACGGGCCATGCTCACCAGTCTGCAACGCCAGCACGGCATATTTTGTTGCGAGATGATCGAACAGATCGCGTGGCGCCTTTGCGACGAAGCCGGTTAGCGCGGGTGCGATGATCTCGTTGACGATGCGCGCGCGGTGTTCCGCGCCGACGGAAGGAAAATTCGACCACGCTTCGCCCCAGCCGACGTGACCGTCCTCATCCTCGATTCGGATGAACACCGCGGGGCGATCCAGCATACGACCGAACGATGTCTCGACCGGCGTTCGCAGCGGGTAGCGATAGCAGAAGGCGCGGAGGCTGCGGATCGCCACGGAATTGGTCATGCGGGACACCTTGACACGGCGCGCGATCTCTCGTCTCTTGTACGCTTGTATTATCTATAATACAACTTGGCGAAAGAGCAACCGGCGGAGCGGCTGCGGATGAAGGCGGACGGCGTGAAGCGATTTCTGCTTGGAGCCATTCCGTGGCTCGGCGCGATCGCGCTTTGGTACGCCGTGCGCCTGAGCGGCATCGTCAATCCGTCGCTGATCCCCGCGCCGCATGCGGTGGCGATGAAGTTCTTCGAACTGCTGATGCACGAGGGCTTGCTGGTCGATGTCTGGGCGTCGACGCAGCGCGTGACGCTTGGCGTGCTGCTCGGCATTGCCGCTGCCGTGCCGGTCGGCTTCCTGCTCGGCTGGTATCGCCCGGCGCGGACGCTCGCCGATCCCATGATCAACTTCTTCCGCGCGCTGCCGCCGATTGCGCTGATTCCGCTGGTGATCGTCTATTTCGGAGTTGACGAAACGGCCAAGCTGGTGGTGCTGTTCTACGCAGCGTTCTTCTCGGGTGTCATCGTGATGTATGAGGGCGTCTCGCAGATCACGCCGCTCTATATCCGTGTTGCGCAGACGCTCGGCGCCAGCGAATTGGAAATTTTCCGCAAAGTCATCATTCCGCTCACCGTGCCCCACATCCTCACCGCGCTGCGGGTGGCGCTCGGGGTGGCTTGGGCGACGCTGGTGGCGTCCGAACTGATCGCCGCGCAACGCGGCCTCGGCGCGTTGATCCAGAATGCTTCGACCTATTTTCTGCTCGACGTCATCTATGTCGGCATCATCTGCATCGGCTTCGTTGCGCTGGTCATGGACATGATCCTGCGCATGATCAGCAAGCGCCTTCTGGTCTGGCAGGAGCGCGCGGTCGCATGACGAGTGAATCCAATAAAAGAACTCGCGCGCAGTTCGAGCACGTCTCGCTGGCCTTCGACACGCCGAAGGGCAAGTTGCAGATCGTCGATGACGTGAATTATTCCATCAACGACGGCGATTTCATCGCGGTGATCGGCCCATCCGGCTGCGGCAAGACCACGATGATGAACATGCTGGCCGGTTTCCAGAAGCCGACCGGCGGGCGCGTGCTGTTCGACAACGCGCCGGTCAACGGGCCCGGTCCCGAACGCGGCGTGATCTTTCAGGAGTATGGTGTATTCCCGTGGCTCACGGTCCGTCAGAACATCGCCTTCGGATTAACGCTGCGCGCCAATCGCGTCGCGCCGAGCGAGCGCGAGGCGATCTGCGATCATTATCTGTCGTTGATGGGACTGTCGGATTTCGCCAACTCGTTTCCGAAACATCTGTCGGGCGGCATGCGGCAGCGGCTGGCGATCGCGCGCGCTTACGCGGTGAAGCCGCAATTCCTGCTGATGGACGAGCCGTTCGGCGCGCTGGACGCGCAGACGCGCGCCAACATGCAGAACCTGCTGCTGCAAGTGCTGGCGGCTGAGGGCAAGACGGTGATGCTGATCACCCATTCGGTGGAAGAAGCGATCTATCTCGCCTCGCGCATCGTGGTGGTCACCGCGCGGCCGGCGCGGATCAAGGAAATCATCGAGGTGCCGTTTCCCTATCCGCGCGATGAATCGATTCACGAGCGGCCGGAATTCGGCCAGTTGCGCAGCTACATTCGCGAACTGGTGATGAGCGAATATCGCGCGCAGCAGGCGCAGACGTCGTTTTCGGAATAACATCACAAAGAGGGAGGAAGGCATGAACAGGCGAGAATTTCTGACGACGACGGCAGGCGTGGCGCTGAGCGCCACACTCGCCGCGCCTGCGATCGCGCAGGCCAAGACTAAGGTGCGCGCCGGCTACCTGCATACGGTGGCGGTCGACGGGCAGATCTGGACCGGCATCGATCGCGGATCGTTCGCCAAGCAGGGGATCGATCTCGAATTGCGCCAGTTCAACACCGGGCTGGAGATTTTCCAGGCCTTGGTCGGCGGCAGTCTCGACGTGCTGGCCACCGGCGCGGTACTGTCGAACTTCCCAGCGCGCGGGCAGGGCAAGGTGTTCCTCATCAACGACGTCGAGGTCGCCACCGCGCAACTCTGGGTGCGCGGCGATCAAGGCATCAAGACATTCGCTGACCTCAAGGGCAAGCGGATCGCGACGACGACCGGCACCACCGCGCATGTGTTCCTTGACACCGCGTTGCGCGCTAATAACGTCAAGCCGTCTGAGGTCGAACTGTTGAACCAGGCGATGCCGGCGGCGGTGACGTCGTTCATTTCCGGCGCGGTTCCGGCGGTGGCGCTGTGGGTGCCGTTCAATGTCTCGGTGCGCACCAAGGTCCCGGGCGCGGTGAAGCTCGCGGACGCGTCCGCCTATTATCCGCAGGCGGCGATCGTCGGTGGCTGGGCCGCGCGCAACGACTATTTCGACGGCAACAAGGAGACGCTGTCGAAGCTGATCAAGGGTTGGGCCGAGGCCAACGATTACTTCATCGCCAACAGCGGCGAGGCGCTGAAGGCGCTCCAGAAGAACCACTACAGCCAGACGCCGATGTCGGACATCGAGGAGTCGTTCAAGGCACAGAAGATGTTCACGTCGCAGGAGTGGAAGAAACTCTATGCCGACGGCACTGTCACCAAATGGTTGCAGCAGGTGACCGATTTCTTCATGACCAACGCCAACGTGAAGGATTTCACGCCGGCGGCGAAGTATTTCGATCCGTCGCTGTATACGTCAGCGATCGGCTAGGGCCGTTTCCATTTGACGGAACCGAAGACTCGTCATGGCCGGGCTCGTCCCAGCCATTCACGTTCTTCTGACTGAGTGGCAGTTAAGACGTGGATGCCCGGCACAAGGCCGGGCATGACAGCGTTTGCTTTGGGTTGGTTCAACCGGAAGAGGTTCTAGCGGCGTATGTGCGCTGACAATGTTGCCATCACCGGGCGCAGGTAGTTGAGCAGCGTCGCCGGATTTTCCGTCATCGGAAAGTGGCCGAGTTCCGGCATCTCCACCACGGTCGCACCCTTGATCCAGCCGCACAGCGCATGCGCGTCGGCGACGGTGGCCGAAAAATCGTAGTGCCCGATCAGCAGCGTGACCGGAATCTTGTCGCCGTCGATACGTTTTGCGATGGCTTCGCCGTCGAATTCATCCGAATAGAACACCAGATCGCCGTCATAGATGCCGGGCGCGCCCTGCGCATAGATGTGCGCGGCGCGCCGGCGATCTTCCGCGGGGCTGCTCGGGCTCATCAGGCCACGCACATAGGCTGCCGAATGCCAGCCGCCGTTGACCTTTGCATGGGTGAGGAACGGATTGCGCCGCCCGCGCGGTCGCAGCGGCGCTTCCAGCGCGACCACGCCGCGTACCAGATCGGGACGCTCCGCTGCGAGTGCCAGTGCGATGCCCGCGCCCATTGAACATCCCATGATCACTGCTGGCTTGCCGATCACCTGTTCGATGAAGCTCGCGCAC
>JAFKKL010000225.1 GCA_017305595.1 Hyphomicrobiales bacterium
CGTTGCCGCACGACCATCCGCTGCGCAAACTCGATAACGTCGTGCTGACGCCGCATCTCGGCTATGTCACGGCGGAAAACTATCGCTGTTACTACGGCGAGATGGTCGAGGACATCGAAGCCTGGCTCGCCGGCGCGCCGGTGCGGGTGATCGGCTAAACAAAAAGCCCGGCGCGAAGGCCGGGCTTTTCACATCGCGATAAACTGTAACGCTTAGCGCACCGACACCGGCGCGGGCAGCGGCGGCACCACGGTCGGGCTCGTTCCCGCCTGTGCGACGGTCGAGTCCTGATCGCTCTGTGGCGCGGGGTGCGCGGACGCCGTCGGCGCCGGCGCCGACTTGCTGCCGCCCGGCAGCACCACGACGCGGGTGCCGACCTTGACGCGGTCGAACAGGTTCTCGACGTCCTCGTTCAGCATGCCGATGCAGCCCGACGACACGAACTTGCCGATGGTCGACGGCTGGTTGGTGCCGTGGATGCGGTAGACCGTCGAGCCGAGATACATCGCGCGCGCGCCGAGCGGATTGCCCGGTCCACCTGCCATGAAGCGCGGCAGATAGGGTTGGCGCTCGATCATCTCGGTCGGCGGATGCCAGTCGGGCCATTCCGCCTTGCGGCTGATCTTCTGCACGCCGGTCCAAGTGAAGCCATCGCGACCGACGCGGACGCCGTAACGGATCGCGCGGCCATTGCCGAGCACGTAATAAAGATAGGTGTTGGCGGTATCGACGACGATGGTGCCCGCCGGCTCCTTGGTGACGAAATTGACTTCCTGACGGCGCAGGTTCGGCGCGAGCTGCGCCTCGCCCCCCTCGTCGGCCTCGGGCTGATCGTCCGGCGGCAGCGCGGAGAGCGTGGTCGGCCGGCCGTCGCTGCCCATGGGCATCGGCGGCACCGAACCGGTCACGGTTCCCTGCCCGCCATTGACGCCGGTCGGCGGACGCATGCCATCGCCATTGCCATAACCGGCATTGCCACGGTCGGAATAGGCGGGAGACGGGCTGTAGGGCCGGCCGTAACGCGGATCGTCCGGCGACATCACCGGGCCCTGCGGCGCGGCCTGATGCGAATAAACCTGCGGGCTGCCGGCGCCGCGGCCATAGCGCGGGTCGTCCGGCGACAGAATCGGACCGGGCGACGACAGCGCGGTGGAATTGCCGTGCTGCGACGACGGCACGTCGTCAACGTCATCGAAATTCGGCATCTGGTCGGTCTGGCTCGGCGGCGCGCCACGATAGCCTTCCAGGGTCGGCGAGTAGCCCCCGCCGGACTGCGCCAAGGCCAGTGAACTTCCAGCGGCGCAAAGCATGCCAGCCGCCAAAATCGTCAAAGTGGTTCTGATCATCATCGTCGTTTTATAATCCCAAGCCGACTCCGGATCGTTAACGCCAGATCACCCACGATAGCGGCGCATTCAAGACAGAACCGGCGAAATCCGCCCGGAATCCGTCATATTTTTCAAATCGTCACAGAACGTTGCGCGAATGCCGCACCCTGCCCCGCCCGAAAAGGCGGAGGCCGGATCATCCGGCGATGCCGGTAGCAAATCATGTCCGAAAGTACGGCCTTGCTATGGAACCGGGCGCGCCGACTTGCAAGGGGAAGTCGCGGGCCTGGCGGCCTTTGCCGCTGAACTTTTTGCGACCGGAACCGCCACGTTGCACTATGGTCCCATCTGCCTGATTCGCGCATGACGGCGGGACGGCCCAGTTCACCCGCGTAACTCAACGACAAGCTTCCGCAGGCCTGTGCCTTGCGACGACGGATGGACGTTCATGCTTCCCGGCTTCCGCTTTCTGTTCGCCGCCATCGTGCTGACGATCTCGACATTGGTTTTCGGCCTCGGCGCCGCCGCCTTGCTGCGGGCCTCGCACGAGCAGTTTGCCAGCCTCCCGACGACGCCGTCTGCGCCCGCGCTGCCGCCGATCGCGACCGCCGATGCCTCGCCCAACAACACTACGCTGGCGCTGCTACGGGTCGATACGCCGGAGCTTGATGCGGCGCCCGCTCCCCGCGCCACGCCGGCTCCCGTAAGCGATCACGCCGCCCCGGCGCTCCCGCTCCCGCCTGCCCCCGAGGCGAAGGAAACCGTGGTCACGCCTGCCCCGCCAGACATCGTTGCATCTGAACCTAACCCCACACCCGCGTCAGCGGCAGCGACAAGCGAGCCGTCCAAAACGATCGGCGAGGTTGAGACGGCCGCTACTGCCTCCCCCACGCCGGAAACGTCGCAAGTGGCACCGGAGGCGGCCGTCACCCAACCGGAAACGTCTCGACCCGAGCCGACCGCAACCCCGACCGACATTGCGACAGCCGAGCCGGCTCAGGCCCAGCCCGCGCAAGCCGAACCAGTCAAGCAAGCCGAACCGGTTCAGCCGGAGCCGGCGAAGTCCGAACCAGCTGCGGTGAGCGCAACGGCGACCGCACCGATCGAGGTCGCGCGGCCTGCGCCGCTTGAGCCTACCGACGCGCCGATCAAGACCGCGATGCTGGCGCCGACCGCCCCCGTGCCATCGGCGATCCCCGATCAGGCCATTGCCATCACCGGCCCGATCCCGCTGCCGCGCTCGCGCGAATGGGCGCTGGCGCAAGGCCACGCAGCACAGCGCGCCGCCAAGGCCCGCAAACTCGCGGCGACCCGCGCTCGGCCGCGCCCGGTCGTACGACAGCCGGTCCGGCCCGCCGCGCAAGCTCCGACGGGCGCGCCCAATCTGCTGTTCCCGTTCGGACAGTAAGATGCGTCAGGCCAGATGAATTTAGGTTTGATCGCTCGTTCTATTCGTCATTGCGAGGAGCGTTAGCGACGAAGCAATCCAGTCTTCCCTTGGTGGCCTCTGGCTTGCTTCGCTTCACTCGCAATAACGATCGCCGCATTTATGCCGGCCCTGTCGCCACCGGCGGGCCGTCTTGCAGACCCCACTCCGACCACGAGCCGTCGTAGAGCGCCGAGCCGCGCACGCCGAGGCGGTAGAGCGCGAGCGTCAGCACCGCCGCCGAAACACCCGAACCGCAGGTGGTCACCACCGGGCGCGCGAGATCGAGCCCCGCCTTCTCGAATGCCTGCCGCAATTCCGCGACCGGCTTCATCGTCCCGGCCTCGGCGTCGAACAGCAGATTGTAGGGCAGGTTGCGGCTGCCGGGGATGTGACCCGAACGCAGGCCGGCGCGCGGCTCCGCGACGCTGCCGTCGAAGCGGCCGGTCGCGCGCGCGTCGATCACCTGCTCGGCCTTCGCATCGAGATTGGCGACCATCTGCGCCTTGCTGCGGATCATGCTCGCATCGAGCGTCGCCGCGCTGTAGCGGCCGGGTGTCGGCTTGGCGTCGCCCGCCTCGACCGTGCGGCCCTCGGCGCGCCACTTCTTCAAGCCGCCTTCGAGAATCTTCACGTTGCGATGGCCGAACGACAGAAACATCCACCACGCGCGCGGCGCAGCGACCCAGCCGCCCGCGTCGTAGATCACCACGGTGTCGTCATTGGAGATGCCGAGTGCCGCGACGTCGCGCGCGAACTGCGCGCCGTCGGGATACATGTGCGGCAGCTTTGAGGTGTGATCCGACACCGCATCGACGTCGAAGAACGCGGCACCCGGAATATGCGCGCTCCGAAAATCATCGATCGGCAGCGGCAGCACGCCGGGCATCTTGAACGAGGCGTCGATCACCTTGACGCGCGGATCGTTCAAATGCGCCGCGAGCCATTCGGTGGAGACGAGCGGATCGTCGTTGGTGGAAGTCATTGCGATGCGTTTCCCACTCACGTCATTGCCGGACTCGATCCGGCAATCCATCATCTTGAAGGATCGACACGCGACTCAAGCCCGCGTGTGACAAGTACCTCACCTCACCGTCGTCCCCGCGAAGGCGGGGACCCAGAACCCCTGGCACGAGTTGTTACGAAACAACTCGCCTTGGTGATAGAACCGAGCCGCTGCGGCGTATGGGTCCCCGCCTTCGCGGGGACGACGCTTTCGGCTTTGGAAATCCATCCGCAAAACGAATTCCCGATCAGGCTCTCAGGATAACGAACAGCGTTCGTCCTACTTCGCCTTCGGCACGACCTTCTCGACCGCCTCGCCGGCGTCGCGCCAGGCGGTGAAGCCGCCGCCTAGATGCGCCACTGGCTTCAACCCCATATCCTGCGCGGTCTTGGCGGCGAGCGCCGAGCGCCAGCCCGACGCGCAATGGAAGATGAACTTCTTGCCTTCTTCCTGGAAGATCGGCTTGGCGTAGGGGCTTTCCGGATCGATCCAGAATTCCAGCATGCCGCGCGTGCAGGAGAACGAGCCCGGGATCTTGCCTTCGCGTTCGAGTTCACGCGGGTCGCGGATATCGACGATCACCGCCTCGCCGCGGGCCACCGCCGCCTTGGCGTCGGCGACGTTCATGGTCTCGATTTCGTTGTTGGCTTCCGCGAGCAGCTTCTTGATGCCGCGGGTGATCGTTTGCGCCATTGTCGTTACCTCACCAGTTCTTTCATTGCGCCTTCGAGCCCTTCGATCGTCAGCGGGAACATGCGCTCCGAAAACAGCCGGCGGATGATCGTGGTGGACTCCGAGTAGTCCCAGTGTTTCTTCGCCACGGGGTTGAGCCAGATCGCGTGCGGATAGGTCCGCGTGATACGCTCGAGCCAGACCGAACCGGCTTCCTCGTTGACGTGCTCGACCGAGCCGCCCGGCACCATGATCTCGTAAGGCGACATCGAGGCGTCGCCGACGAACACCACCTTGTAGTCGTGCGGATACTTGTGCAGCACGTCCCAGGTCGGCGTGCGGTCGGTGAAGCGGCGCTTGTTCTGCTTCCACACGCCTTCATACAGGCAGTTGTGGAAGTAAAAATATTCCATGTGCTTGAATTCGGTCTTCGCCGCCGAGAACAGTTCCTCGACCTGCGCGATGTGCGAATCCATCGAGCCGCCGATATCGAAGAACACCAGCACCTTGACCGCGTTGCGCCGCTCGGGGCGCATATGCACGTCGAGATAACCGTGGTTGGCGGTTTCCTTGATGGTGGTGTCGAGATCGAGTTCGTCCGGCGCGCCGGTGCGCGCGAACTTGCGCAGGCGGCGCAGCGCCACCTTGATATTGCGGATGCCGAGTTCGACGTTGCCGTCGAGGTCCTTGAACTCGCGCTTGTCCCACACCTTCACGGCGCGGTTGTTGCGGTTCTTCTCCTGTCCGATCCGCACCCCTTCTGGGTTGTAGCCGTAAGCGCCGAACGGCGAGGTGCCGGCGGTGCCGATCCACTTCGAGCCGCCCTGATGGCGCTTCTTCTGCTCCTCGAGCCGCTTCTTCAATGTCTCCATGAGCTTGTCCCAGCCCATGGTCTCGATCTGCTTCTTCTCTTCCTCGGTGAGATACTTCTCCGCGAGCTTCTTCAGCCATTCAGCGGGAATCTCCGCCTTGTCCATGGCGTCGAGCAGGTTTTCCAGGCCCTTGAAGGTGGCCCCGAACACCCGGTCGAACTTGTCGAGATTACGCTCATCCTTGACCAGCGCCGCGCGCGACAAATAATAAAAATTCTCGACGCTCTGGTCGGCCAGATTGGCGTCGAGCGCCTCCATCAGCGTCAGGTACTCCCGCAAGGTGACGGGGACTTGGGCATCGCGCAGCGAAGTGAAGAATTGCAGGAACATGGGTAGCAGATTGCCCGCCACCGCGCTTTCGTCAAGGGGCGACGGGTCACGGCTGCCGTGCAGCGCGGTGGATTGACGGGGAACAGCGCCGTGCCGTTCACTGGACCTGCCCGGTTTTTCTACTAAAGTGCTGGCGCGCGGCCTCAATCGCCGTAATCAGGGGATAGCTTCCATGGGTATTGAATCCATTATCGTCTGGCTCATCGTCGGCGCCATCGCCGGCTGGCTCGCGGGCCTCGTCGTGCGCGGCGGCGGCTTCGGCCTGCTCGGCAACATCGTCGTCGGCATCATCGGCGCGGTGGTCGCGGGCTGGCTGTTGCCGCAACTCGGCATCAATCTCGGCACCGGCGTGATCCGCGCCATCATCAACGCGGCGATCGGCGGCATCATCGTACTGGTGATCCTGTCGCTGATACGACGCGCGTAGGTTTCCATCATCCGGCAGCGGCCGCCGCAGGGCGGTCGTTGCATGTTCGGAGGAGCGTTGCGCTCCTCCATTCGTGAAAGCAGCAAGGCATTCCATCAATGAAGTTTACCGGCACCCAAGACTACGTCGCGACCGATGATCTCAAGGTCGCGGTCAACGCCGCCATCGTGCTCGAACGCCCGTTGCTGGTGAAGGGCGAGCCCGGCACCGGCAAGACGGTGCTGGCCGAGGAAGTCGCCAAGGCGATCGGCGCGCCGCTCCTGACCTGGCACATCAAGTCCACCACCAAGGCGCAGCAGGGCCTCTACGAATACGACGCGGTGTCGCGTCTGCGGGACAGCCAGCTCGGCGACGCCCGCGTGTCCGACATTTCGAACTACATCAAGCGCGGCAAATTGTGGGAAGCCTTCACCCACGGCAAGCGCCCGGTGCTGCTGATCGACGAGATCGACAAGGCCGACATCGAATTCCCCAACGACCTGTTGCAGGAACTCGACCGCATGGAGTTCTACGTCTACGAGACCGGCGAGACGATCAAGGCGAAGGAACGCCCGATCGTCATGATCACCTCGAACAACGAGAAGGAACTGCCGGACGCCTTCCTGCGCCGCTGCTTCTTCCACTACATCAAGTTCCCGGATCAGGAGACGATGGCGCAGATCGTCGACGTCCACTTCCCCGACATCCAGAAGCGTCTGGTGCAGGAAGCGCTGAAGATCTTCTTCGAGGTACGCGAGGTTCCGGGCCTGAAGAAGAAGCCGTCGACCTCCGAACTGCTCGACTGGCTCAAGCTGCTCCTCAACGAGGAGTTCTCGCCGGAGATGCTGCGCGAACGGGACCCACGCAAGCTGATCCCGCCGCTGCACGGCGCGCTCCTGAAGAACGAACAGGACGTGCACCTGTTCGAACGCCTCGCCTTCCTCAGCCGCCGCGAGGTGTGAAGTCCGATCGAAAATTCGCTTCATACGCGGATTTGCAACATGACAAGGAGTCGTCCCCGCGAAGGCGGGGGCCCAGACTCCGCAGCGCTTCGGTTCAATAAACCGAGGCGAGACTATCTATAACAACCAGTGCCAGGGATTCTGGGTCCCCGCCTTCGCGGGGACGACGCCGGGAGTTTGATTTGACGCGCTACAGTTCGAGTTGAACTGCAAACGCGACGCCCTGTAGCATCTGCACGCAAGATGCTACGTCAGCGGGCAGCGACAGTCGCTGAAACCCGCTGACGTGAGACGACAAGAGTAAGGAGGCCGCCGCCGTGAACGTGCAGAGCAAGATCGAGCAGACCTCCTCCCTCCCGACCGAGCACTTCGATGTACTGATCGTCGGCGCCGGCATTTCCGGTGTCGGCGCGGCCTATCATTTGACCACGCAATGTCCGGACACCAGCTTCACGATTCTGGAAGCGCAGGATCATTTCGGCGGCACCTGGTGGACGCATCGCTATCCCGGCATCCGCTCCGACAGCGACCTCTACACCTTCGGTTATCGCTTTAAGCCGTGGGTCGGCGCGCCGATCGCCACCGCCACCGAAATCCTGAAATACATGGGCGAGGTCATCGACGAGAACGATCTCGCGAAACACATCCGCTATCACCACCGCATCCTCAGCGCCGATTGGTCGAACGCGGACAACCTCTGGACCATCATCGCCGAGCGCAGCGACACCGGAGAGCTGTTGCGCTTCACTACCAACTTCTTCTGGATGTGCCAGGGCTACTACCGCCACACCGAGGGCTATACGCCGGAGTGGCCGGAGATGGCGTCGTTCAAGGGCAAGATCGTACATCCGCAGAAGTGGCCGGAAGACCTCGATTACAAGAACAAGAAGGTGATCGTGATCGGCTCCGGTGCCACCGCCGCGACGCTGGTGCCGAACATCGCCGACGATTGCGCCCACGTGACGATGTTGCAACGCTCGCCGACCTACTTCCGCGCCGGCCGCAACGCCATCGAGATCGCCGACGAACTGCGCCGGCTGCAGGTGGACGAAAGCTGGATTCACGAAATCGTCCGCCGCAAGATCCTCTACGAACAAGACGCCTTCACGCGAAAGACCTTCAACGATCCGGAAGGCGCGAAGCAGGACCTGATGGCCGGCGTCGTTGCCTATCTCGGCCCGGATTACGACATCAAGACCCACTTCACGCCGCGCTACCGGCCGTGGCGGCAGCGCATCGCCTTCATTCCTGACGGCGATCTGTTCAGGGGCATCGCGGCGGGCAAGGCGTCGGTCGTCACCGACGAGATCGAACGCTTCACCGAAACCGGTATCCTCTTGAAATCCGGCAAGACGCTCGAGGCCGACATCGTCGTCACCGCCACCGGCTTCAACCTGCTGGCCACCGGCGACATCGCGTTCTCCATCGACGGCAAGCCACTCGATTTCGCCGACACCGTGACCTATCGCGGCATGATGTTCACCGGCGTGCCGAACCTCGTCTGGGTGTTCGGCTATTTCCGCGCAAGCTGGACCCTGCGCGTCGACCTCGTCGCCGATTTCGTCTGCGCCATGCTGAACCACATGAAGGCGATCGGCGCGCACAAGGTGACGCCGGCGCTGCGCGCGGAAGACAGCGACATGCCGCTGCTCGACTGGATCGACCCGGAGAACTTCAACCCCGGCTACATGATGCGCGGGATGCACCTCCTGCCGAAGCGCGGCGACAAGCCGGAATGGCAGCACAACCAGGACTACTGGGCCGAGAAGGACGAGTTTCCGAAGATCGACCTGAAGGATGCCGCGTTCGTTTACGGGTAGGACGTCCCGGATTGATGCGACCATGCATAGCGTGCTCGACCGCATCACTCCGAATATCTAATCTCGAAAGAACAGCAAAAGCCTCTCACTCGTCATGGCCGGGCTTGTCCCGGCCATCCACGTCTTGATTACTTCCTGGTCGGCAAAAGAGCGTGGATGCGCGGGACAAGCCCGGGCATGACGATGCTTAGGCGCTTTCCAGCGCCCCCTTCCCCCGAATGAAATCCGACGCCTTGTCGGCGATCATCATGGTGGAGGCATTGAGGTTGGCGGAGATCATGCGCGGCATGATCGAGGCATCGACAACGCGCAGGCCTTCC
>JAFKKL010000226.1 GCA_017305595.1 Hyphomicrobiales bacterium
GTGCGGCGGGTCGCCGTACGTCACGAAATCGCGCCCGACCGCGCGGATCATTTCGCCGCCGCCGTTATAGGGGCGCATGGCAACCAGGTGATCGTACTTGGCGTACAGCACCCCGATTCCAGTCGGCCCGTAAACCTTGTGGCCGGTAAAGACGTAGAAGTCGCAGTCGATGTCCTGCACGTCGATGTCGAGATGCACCGCGCCCTGGCTGCCGTCCACCAGCACCGGAACGCCGTGGGCGTGCGCGATACGCGTCACTTCCTTGACCGGCACAATGGTGCCGAGCGCGTTCGACATCTGAGTGATGGCGACAATTTTGGTCCTCGGCGTCAGCAGCTTCTCGAATTCGTCGATCAGGAAGTTACCTTCGTCATCGACCGGCGCCCACTTGATCACCGCGCCGTGACGCTCGCGCAGAAAATGCCACGGCACGATATTGGAGTGATGCTCCATGATCGAGAGCACGATCTCGTCGCCGGCCTTGATGTTGGGCTCACCCCACGACGACGCCACGAGGTTCAGCGCTTCGGTCGCGTTGCGGGTGAAAATGATTTCCTCATTGCGCCGTGCGTTGAGAAAAGCCGCAGCCCTTGCGCGACCGCCCTCATAGGCCTCGGTCGCGGCGTTGGCGAGGTAATGCAGGCCGCGATGCACGTTGGCGTATTCGGAGCGATAGGCCTGCGTCATGCGATCGAGCACGGCGTTCGGCTTCTGCGCCGATGCTGCGTTGTCGAGATAGACCAGCGGTTTGCCGTAGACCTGCATCGCCAATGCCGGGAAATCTTCCCGCACTCGCTCTACGTCATAGGCTCCGTTTGCGACGGCAGGATGCGTCATTTGCTTCTCTTCCTGTCATCCTTCGCGGCTCGCTTTCGCTCGCACCTCAGGATGACGCTATCAACTCGTCGCCGCCATCCTGAGGTGCCCGGCCAAAGGCCGAGCCTCGAAAGATGCGATGTCTCAACCCCGCGCTGCGAGCCAGCGTTCGGCGGTAGCGATGGCGACGTCGCGTAGCGCTTCATCGGCGATGGATTCCATCGCCTCGCCGACGAACGCCTGGATCAACAGCGCCTGCGCTTCCTTTTCCGGCAAGCCGCGCGCGCGGAGATAGAACAGCAGGCTGTCGTCGAGCGCGCCGGTGGTGGCGCCGTGGCCGCACTGGACGTCGTCGGCGAAGATTTCCAGCTCCGGCTTGTTGTCGGCCTCCGCCTCGTCGGACAACAGCAGCGCGCGCGTCATCATCCGCGCGTCGGTCTTCTGCGCGTCGGGATGCACGTTGATGCGGCCCTGAAATACCGAATGCGCGGAATCGTCGACAACCGCGCGGAAGACTTCGTTGCTGGTGCAATGCGGGACGGCGTGATCCAGCACCAGCGTGGTGTCGGCATGTTGCCGGCCGTTCAGCAGGCTGACGCCATTGACGTCCGCATGGGTATTTTGGCCGCCGAAGCGGAGGAAAGCCTGATAGCGGCAGACCGCGCCGCCGCTGGTGAGATTGAACGCGCGATACTGCGTGCGTTCGCCGAGCGTGACGATGGCGGTCGCGATATTGGCGGCATCGCGCGCGTCTTCGACCAGACGGATGTGCTGAACGTCGGCGCCGTTCCCTGCCCACAGCACCACGGAATCGTGCGCCTGATAGCCGGCCGTGCCATCAGCGGCGACAAAGCTTTCGATCAGTGTGGCGCGGGCGCCGTTCGCAACCTTCACCAGCGAGCGCGTGAATGCGGCGGCCTTGGATTGGGTGGCGATATGAACGATGTGGATCGGCTTGCCGGGTGCGGCATTCTCCGCGACGTCGATCACGACACCATCGGTCGCCATCGCGGCATTCAGCGAGATCATCGCGTCGGAAGCAACGCTGGTGCGCAGCAGATCGGCGCGTGCAGCGATATCGGCATTCTCCAGCATCGCGCGCAAGGTCTGCACGGTTACGCCGCTTTCGCTTGTCGTGTCGGAGAGTTGCGGCGCGAACGTTCCATCCACCAGCACCAGCCGATGCGCGCCGTTCACGTCGAGCGACGTCACTACCTCCTTCGCGCGGTCGAGCGCAGCCTGATCGGGGGCGGCCGCCAGCGGCGCAACCTCACGCAGCAGCACACGCAGATCGGTGTATTTCCACTCCTCGATCCGGCGGTGCGGCAAACCCTTTTGGATGAAATCGTCGAAAGCGGCCTGGCGCACCTCGGCGACAGGCCCCTTGCCCGGAAGACGGTCGCGCGCGACGGTGAAAACGTCGCTCGCTGCCCCGTCCATCGTTGGCTTAACCAGTGCAAGATTCATGATCGATCCCGTCAGGCCGCCTGATCTTCGAACTGCGCGTAACCCGACTCTTCGAGTTCGAGCGCCAGTTCCTTGCCGCCGCTTTTCACAACCCTGCCCTTCGACATAACGTGCACGAAATCCGGCACGATGTAGTTCAGCAGCCGCTGGTAGTGGGTGATGACCACCATGGCGCGCTCGCTCGATCGCAGGGCGTTGACGCCGTCGGCGGCAATCCGCAGTGCGTCGATGTCGAGGCCGGAGTCCATCTCGTCGAGAATGCACAGGCTCGGCTCGAACAGCGCCATCTGCAACACTTCGTTGCGCTTCTTCTCGCCGCCGGAGAAGCCGACGTTGACACCGCGCCGCAGCATCTCCTGCGGAATGTTCAGCGAGGCTGCGACTTCGCGCACCTTCTTGAGGAAGTCCGGCGTCGAATACTCGCTCTCGCCGCGTGCCTTGCGCTGCGCGTTGAGCGCGGTGCGCAGGAAGGTCATGGTGGCGACGCCGGGAATCTCGACCGGGTACTGGAAGGCCAGGAACACGCCCTTGGCGGCGCGCTCGTCCGGGTCCATCTTCAGCAGATCTTCGCCCTTGAACAGGATCTCGCCGCCGGTCACTTCGTAACCCGGCTTGCCGGCGACAACGTGGCTGAGCGTCGATTTGCCGGAGCCATTCGGCCCCATGATGGCGTGAACCTCGCCCTTGTTCACCGTGAGCGACAACCCGTGAAGGATTTCCCGCTCCTCGACGCGAACCTGCAAATTCCGGACTTCAAGCAACGCTGACATTGTATTTCCTTTATCCGTCATCCTGAGGTGCGAGCGGCATCGGACCGCGAGCCTCGAAGGATGCTCCATAGTTTGACTGTCATCCTTCGCGGCCTGCTGCAGTGCAGGTCTCGATGGACGACGAGGACTAGCCCACGCTGCCTTCCAGCGAGATCGAGATCAGTTTCTGTGCTTCGACCGCGAATTCCATCGGCAGTTGTTGCAGCACGTCGCGCACGAAGCCGTTGACCACGAGGCCGACCGCTTCTTCCTGCGACAGCCCGCGCTGTACGCAGTAGAACAGCACGTCCTCCGAAATCTTGGAGGTCGTTGCTTCGTGCTCGAACAGTGCCGAGGAATTCTTCGCCTCGACGTAAGGCACGGTGTGCGCGCCGCACTTGTCGCCGATCAGAAGCGAGTCGCAGGCGGTGAAGTTGCGCGAGCCCGTCGCCTTACGATGTGCGCTGACCAGACCGCGATAGGTGTTCTGCGATTTGCCGGCGGCGATTCCCTTGGAGATGATCCGGCTCGTCGTGTTCTTGCCGAGGTGGATCATCTTGGTGCCGGAATCGACCTGCTGATAGCCGTTCGAAATGGCGATCGAATAGAACTCGCCGCGCGAATTGTCGCCGCGCAGGATGCAGCTCGGATATTTCCAGGTGATGGCCGAACCGGTCTCCACCTGCGTCCACGAGATCTTCGAATTCTTGCCACGGCAGTCGCCGCGCTTGGTGACGAAGTTGTAGACGCCGCCCTTGCCTTCCGAGTTGCCTGGATACCAGTTCTGCACCGTCGAATATTTGATCTCGGCGTCGTCCAGCGCGATCAACTCGACCACGGCGGCGTGCAACTGGTTCTCGTCGCGTTGCGGCGCGGTGCAACCTTCGAGATAGCTGACATAGGAACCCTTGTCGGCGATGATCAGCGTGCGCTCGAATTGGCCGGTGTTGCGCTCGTTGATGCGGAAGTAGGTCGACAGTTCCATTGGGCAGCGCACGCCCGGCGGCACGTAGACGAACGAGCCATCGGAGAACACCGCCGAGTTGAGCGTCGCGAAGAAATTGTCCGTGGTCGGCACCACCGTGCCGAGATACTTCTTCACCAGATCGGGATGCTCGCGCAGCGCGTGAGAGATCGGCATGAAGATCACGCCGGCCTTCTTCAATTCGGCTTGGAACGTGGTCGCGACCGACACCGAGTCGAACACGGCGTCCACCGCCACCCTGCGCGGTGCTTCGCCATCGGCCTCACCCTCGGGGCGAACAACGCCGGCGAGGATTTCCTGCTCGCGCAGTGGAATGCCGAGCTTCTCGTAGGTCTTCAGAATTTCGGGATCAACCTCGTCGAGCGAGGCCAGCGCCTTCTTCTGCTTCGGCGCTGAATAATAATAGAGATCCTGATAGTCGATCTTCGGATAATCGACGCGCGCCCAGGTCGGCTCCTGCATGGTCAGCCAGCGGCGATAGGCCTCCAAACGCCATTCCAGCATCCATTCCGGCTCGTCTTTCTTGGCCGAAATGAAGCGGACAATGTCTTCGGAGAGCCCCTTGGGGGCCTTGTCGGATTCGATGATCGTCTCGAATCCATAGCGATACTGATCGACGTCGATACGGCGGACCCGTTCGACCGTCTCTAGTTCAGCCGGCATTCCAAACCTCCGCTCGCGGTTTCAAGGACCGCGGTGGACTACATCAGCACTGGTGAAGAGATGTCGTGGTATAGCCCGGGTTCCGGGCACAAACCAGTGCACTTTTCAGTGTGTTTCCGATGAAACCACGTTGCTTAGAATCGTTCAAGCACTGTTTCATCGTTCTTTCTAACTAAGGTCCCGGCGAGCTTTCGCCAAGCCTCCAACGCACGATCGATGTCATTTTCTGTTGTTTCCCACCCGAGGCTGATGCGGATACCGCCGCGCGCCAGGGCCGCGCCGACCTGCATGGCTTCTAACACATGCGAGGGTTGCACTTTGCCGGATGAACACGCCGAGCCTGACGAGACGGCAATCCCCTCAAGGTCGAACCCAATGACCGCCGTTTCGGCATGAAGGCCGGGTGCCGTGAACAAAGTCGTATTAGGGAGCCGGGGGACATCTTCGGCAAAAATGATCGTCGAGCGGACGATCTGCTTCAGTCCGGCTTCAAGCCTCCGCCGCAGTACATCGGAATGTCCAAAAAACCGTTCACGATTAGTCGCGGCAATTTTGGCGGCAGCACCGAAACCGGCAATGCCCGGAAGGTTTTCGGTGCCGGCCCGGCGGTTTTTCTCCTGCCCACCTCCCGTCACTGCCGGTTCCAATCCGCGCAACTCTTCCGCGACCAACAGGGCTCCGATCCCTTTCGGGCCGCCGATCTTGTGTGCAGAAATCGATAGAAGATCGATCTGCAATCCTTTGAAATCGATATCTATCTTTCCAAATGCCGGAACCGCATCTACATGCAGTACGCCGTTTCGCGCCCGAACCAGTTCGGCAACGTCGGCGATCGGCTGGATAACACCGGTTTCGTTATTGGCCAGCATGACCGAGACCAACGCCGGCGGCCTGTCAACCAACAGCCGGTCCAGTTGCCCGAGGTCGATGACCCCCGAACGATCCACCGGAGCGGTTTCAACGCAAGCTTTCGTAAACCGGCCGCCGGACAGCACCGACGCATGCTCGATCGCCGAAACGACGAGACGTTCGACCGGCGGCGTTCCTGTCCGGTGGAGGCCCGGCGTGAGCGCCAACACATTGGCTTCGGTCGCGCCCGAGGTGAAGACCACGGTTTCCGGCTCCGCGCCCAAGCTGGCGGCGATGGCGGCGCGGGCGTCCTGCAAAATCCTGCGCGCCCGCCGGCCCTCGCCGTGGACCGACGACGGATTGCCGTACACATCAAGCGCCGCCATGACTGCGTCCCGTGCCTCGGGGCGAAGCGGAGTTGTCGCGTTCCAGTCGAGGTAGACGCGTTGGGTCATCGGATCAATCGGTTCCCTAAGGCGATGGAGCGTCGCCGCGTAAGCCTATTCTAAGGCATGTTGCGGCCGACATTGCGGCCAATCTTGCATGGTTGATGCCGTTCCGGCGCGTGATCGCGCTCAATATGCTTGCTTTTTGCCCCTTGCCCTATGTTAGAACGCCATCGCCCGAACGCCGGCGCTCGCGTTGCCTGTCCGCCCGGATGGTACGTTCCGCGTATTTTGTCGGCGGCGATTTGCGTGTCCGGTAGCGGCCGCGCATCCATGAATACGAAGGAACACGGATGCCCGAAGTTATTTTCACCGGTCCCGCCGGCCGTCTCGAAGGCCGCTATCATCCGGCGAAACAGAAGAACGCGCCGATCGCGATGGTGCTGCATCCGCACCCGCAATTCCACGGCACGATGAATCATCAGATCATCTATCAGTGCTACTACGCCTTCGTGCATCGCGGCTTTTCGGTGCTGCGCTTCAACTTCCGCGGCGTCGGCCGCAGCCAAGGCTCGTTCGATCACGGCACCGGCGAACTGTCGGACGCAGCGTCGGCGCTGGATTGGGCGCAAACCATCAATCCGGAAGCCCGCGCCTGCTGGGTCACCGGATTCTCGTTCGGAGCCTGGATCGGGATGCAGCTCCTGATGCGGCGGCCGGAAGTCGAAGGCTTCATCTCCATCGCACCTCCCGCCAACCTGTACGATTTCTCGTTCCTGGCGCCCTGCCCATCGTCAGGTCTGATCGTCCACGGCGAGAAGGATGCCGTGGTGCCGTCGAAGGACGTCAACGCGCTGGTCGACAAGCTCAAGTCGCAGAAGGGCATCGTGATCGACCATCAGGTCATCCCCGGCGCCAACCACTTCTTCGACGGCAAGCTGGAGCCGCTGATGGAATCTGTGACCAGCTATCTCGACATGCGGCTCGCCAACATCCGGTGAACCGATCGCGGCTCCTCAAGGCTGCGCCATGAGGCCGCCGGTCATCGGCATCGGCACGCCGGTGGTGGCGGGATAGCTCAGCGGCAACCCTTTGAGACCCCGCGCAGCCAGATAGCCGAATGCCTGCGCCTCGATGGCGTCCGATGACCAGCCGAGTTGATCACCGGTCTCCACCGTCGCGGGCGCGAGGCGTTCCCTGAGCATCCGCAGCAGCGTCAGGTTGCGCGCGCCGCCACCGACCACGATCCAGCTTTGCGGCGGCTTCGGCAGCAACGGCACGATGGCCGCGATGCTGGCGGCAGTGAAGGCGGTCAACGTCGCCGCACCGTCCGCGGCATCGGAACTCTCCAAGCGAAGCGTCGCGAAGTCGTTGCGATCCAGTGATTTCGGCGGCGGTTTGGCAAAGAACGGATGGCTCAGACTAGCGGCCAGCCATGTCTGGTCGACGGTCCCTTGCGCCGCCAGCCGCCCCTCACAATCAAACGGCTTGCCAAGCGCGCGAAGCACAAAATCATCCAGTAGGGCATTCCCTGGGCCGGTATCGCAGGCGATCAGGACGTCGGTGCCGTCGATGTAGGTGATGTTCGACACCCCGCCGATATTGACCAGCACCACCGGCCCCTCGCGGTCCAGCGATTGCGCCAGCGCCCGGTGATAGACCGGCACCAGCGGCGCGCCCTGCCCGCCGGCGGCAACGTCTGCGGCGCGGAAATCGTGCATCACTGGGATATGGATCGCCTTGGCGAGCGCCGCTGCGTCGCCGATCTGCACTGTCAGCCGCCGTTCGGGCCTATGCAGTACGGTCTGGCCGTGGAACCCGACGATATCGATATCCTCACGCGCGAGGCCGTGCTGGGCGGTAAACGCGGCGATGGCCTCGGCATGAGCGATGGTCACCACTCGCTCGGCCTCGGCAAGGATTCCGGGCCGAGCATCGCGATCCGCCATGGCAGGCGCTTCCGCGAGGGCCTGACGCAGGACGGCGCGTTCGCTTTCCGCATAAGGCCGGTAACCGGACGGCCCAAAGCCTGCGATCCGCTTGCCGTCGGTCTCGATCAAGGCGACATCGACCCCGTCCAGCGAGGTGCCGCTCATCATGCCGATCGCCCGCAACATCATCGCCGCGTCACTTTCGGAAGTCTCGGGCGAGGACGCCCAACTTGTCTCGGACAGCCGCATCTTATAATGCCACATCATCCCTGGCTCCGGCAGCCCGCCGGCCGCTCCTCGCGCGACAATGGCGCGAAAGAGTCAAAGAAGACTGACCTGAGTTTCAGACCCATGACGGCATTTAAATCGGATTTTCTCAACCTGCTCCAGCAGCGCGGCTTCATCCACCAGATTTCCGACCCGGATAGCCTCGATGCTATTGCCGCCAAGGGCGAGGCCGTCGCCTATGTCGGATACGATTGCACCGCACCGTCGCTGCACGTCGGGCATCTGCTGTCGATCATGATGCTGCATTGGCTGCAACAGACCGGCAATAAGCCGATCGCGTTGATGGGCGGCGGCACCACGCGGGTCGGCGATCCGTCCGGCCGCGACGAAACCCGCAAGTTGCTGACCTACGATCAGATCAACGACAACAAGGAATCCATCAAAGGCACCTTCGCGAAGTTCATCACTTTCGGCGACGGCAAGAGCGATGCGGTGATGGCCGACAATGCCGAATGGCTCGCCAAGCTCAACTACATCGAGATGCTGCGCGATGTCGGACGCCACTTCTCGATCAATCGCATGCTGACGATGGATTCGGTGCGGATGCGGCTCGAGCGCGAGCAGGAGCTGTCATTCATCGAATTCAACTACATGATCCTGCAATCCTACGATTACGTCGAACTGGCCAAGCGCTACGGCTGCAATTTGCAAATGGGCGGCTCCGACCAGTGGGGCAACATCGTCAACGGCATCGATCTCGGCCGCCGCATGGGCACGCATCAACTGCACGCCCTCACCTGCCCGCTGCTGACCACGGCCTCCGGTGCCAAGATGGGCAAGACCGCGGCCGGCGCGGTGTGGCTCAACGCCGATATGCTGAGCCCGTACGATTACTGGCAATACTGGCGCAACACCGAGGACGCCGACGTCGAACGCTTCCTCAAGCTGTTCACCACATTGCCGCTCGATGAAG
>JAFKKL010000227.1 GCA_017305595.1 Hyphomicrobiales bacterium
CCGAAAACCCGTCCCAAATAAGATTCAGAATGTCCTCTGGGGCCGCTCCGCTGGCCGATGCCAGTACACTGGCTGCAACAAACTCCTGATTGGCGAACAAATCTCTGGCGCCCGGAACGCCAACAAATCTTACATCGCCCACATCGTTGGCGACTCTGCGACGGGCCCTCGCGGCGACGCGATCCTGTCGCCGCAGCTGGCGCACGATCCGGACAATTTGATGCTTGTCTGCGATGAGCATCACCGTGTCATCGACCGGGAGATGGTTGATACGCATTCCATTGAAGTCTTGCACGACATGAAGCGGCGCCACGAAGACCGCATTCGTATTACGAGCGGTATCGACGAAACGCGTGGCACACATGTTATCCGCTATGCCGCCCGCATCGGCACGAACGAGTCTCCCGTCGCAAAGAATTCCGTAAAATTTTCAATGATCCCGTCGAGCTATCCGCTGGACAACGGCTGGATCGACCTCGATCTGGCAACGCTCGACCTGCCGGACCACGAGCCCGATTTCTGGCGCACTCATCTTCGGAACCTGCGCACCGGGTTCAACGAAAAGGTCCGCGGCCGACTGGAGCGGCAGGAAATACACCGTCTCGCGGTCTTCGCCCTGGCGCCAATCCCCCTGCTGTTCGAACTCGGGCGACTCATCTCTGACATCTCGACTGCAGAGGTGCGACAGTTGCTTAGGGATCCAAAGGGCTGGAGGTGGGATGCAAATGCTTCAGCCATCGATTACGAGGTCATTCGCCCTAGCGGAGGCGACGGATCGGTCGCTCTGAAGCTTGAGATCAGCGCACCAATTGCGGATGATCGTGTCCGTGGTGTCCTCGGGCAGGACGCGTCTGTTTGGTCCATCGCCGCCAAGGGGCCGCACAACGACATCATGCGACGTCCGGAAGATCTCGCCGCATTCGCCAAAATTTTCCGGAAGACGCTTGACGACATCAAGGTCGCCCACGGCGAGAACGTCATCATTAATGTATTCCCTGCGGTGCCAGTCTCTGTCGCGGTCGAAGCGGGTCGCGCATGGCAACCGAAGGCGCATCCATCCCTCAAGATTTACGACCAGAACATGAAACTGGGCGGCTTTGTCCTCGCCCATGAACTCGAACACGCCAATTGACCCAGGAGGCAGGAATGAACGTTCACATTCGCCCAACCGTTACTCCGGAAGCCGAAGAGATGCTCGAAGATCTCGCCGACTCTCTGGAGATCTCCGAACATCGCTACGAGCAAGCCGAGAAACGCTACAAGTCGCTCGGTGAATGGCTTAATCGCCCCGAATCCACCATCCGGCAATATGATCCGCAAGTCCATGTTCAGGGATCGTTCGGACTTGGCACGGTCACGCCTCCGTTGACCGACAATGACGAGTACGATGTCGATGCTGTCTGCGAATTTCGCCGCCTGACGAAAGCCGAAAAGACGCAAGCACAGCTCAAACAGATGCTAGAAGTTGAGATGCGGGCCTACGCTCGCGCCCATAGCATGAATGAGCCACTCGAAGAGCATCGTCGCTGTTGGCGGCAGCCCTATGCCGACGGGGCACAATTCCATATCGACGTCACGCCCGCGGTACTGAGCGGCGCGGAATTAACTGCGGCCCTCAAGGCACGGTACCTCGACGCCTCCCTTGCCCAGACAGCCATCTCCATCACCGACAATAAGCATCCCCACTACTACGTGATTTCGACGGACTGGCAGAGGTCCAACCCGCGCGGCTATTTGAAGTGGTTCCTGAGCCGTATGATCGCCGTCTATGAAAAGCGCAAAAAAATCCTTCTTCAGAAAGGTGTGCGTGCTGGTACCGAACCCATTCCCGATTACCGGATCCGCACGCCGCTGCAACAGTCCATTATGATTCTGAAGCGACACCGCGACATCATGTTCGTCGGTCGTAACGACGACAAACCGATTTCCATCATTCTGACCACGCTCGCCGCACATTCCTACGAAGGAGAGGAGAAGATTTCGGATGCGCTCTTCGCCATCCTCTCGAAAATGGACAGGTTCATCGAATATCGCGCGGATGGCAGTCGCGTCATCTCGAATCCGAGCGATCCGCTGGAGAACTTCGCTGACAAATGGAAGGAACATCCCGAACGCGCGCTCGCGTTCGATGAATGGCTTCAAAAGGCTCGTTCCGACTTCGCCACGATCGCGGGACTGTCCAACAAGCAGTTGATTGCAGATTACCTGGTCAAAGGTGTCGGGGGCAACATCGCCGATCGAGTACGCGAGCGCTCGGCAAGACGCATGTCGGCGCCGCCAATTTTGACGCAAGGCCTTGTGGCCAGTGAAGCCGCCGCCCGTCAGGCTCCTCCGCGCATCCAGGGAGACCGTCGGAATGCCTGATGCGAACGACCGTCTGGTCGAACGCTTTGAAACTGCGGTCGCGGCCATCGAGGTCCGTTGGGAAGAACTTGGCCAACGGCCGCAGAAACTTGACCAGAAGGCGCTCGCTTCATATCGACGCCATGCCGCCGTGCGCGGGTGGCGCTTCAATGCCGAATTCCCGGACGGTATCCGTCGGCTGGACGTTATCGTCTCCAACAGTTTTCCGTCCTCACCCGCCCGGGTCGCGCTTGTAGACAGACCACCTTTCATGACTTGGCCACATGTCGAAAAGGACGGTGTGCTTTGTCTGCTGCCGGACTATGCGACTCTATCTGTAGACGCCCCATACGATGGCGTAATCTCGCTTCTTGATGAAGCGTTTGCACTCGTCGGGGCGTCCATCCGCGGCGAGAAGGATGACGACTTCCGCATGGAATTCCTGACCTACTGGGATCATGCGAAAAGAGGGACTGCACGCACGATCCTATCGTTGATCGAACCGTCCGCTCCCTCACGCTGCATCCTCGTATGGACAGACAAGAGGCGTACGATCATTGCGGAAGATGAGGATCAACTTCGTGCATGGCTCCGCAATTTTGCGCCAAAAACGTTTGCATCGGCGATCAAGCCGATGGTCGGCGTGCTGGCATGGTTGGACGAGGTGCCGATGCCTGCCCAATACCCGAGGTCTGCCAAAGCGGTCTACGGCTTGGCAGACCAGGCAGGCGCCGCAGGCTTGATCGACGCGGGTGCCCGCGCAGTTCCCGCCAACATTTTCGTGCTGTTCGGCGCGAATACCTCCAACGGTCCCGCGCTGGCGGCAACTGCTGTCAATCGCCCTAAAGTCGTTCGCAATCGCGATCCGCTCACGGCGGGCTTCCGTCCATCATTTGTGCCCGAGGACGTACTGCATACGCGCCTTTTCGGGGGCGCGCCTCCGGACCGGAATTCCATTGAGCGAATTGATCCGGCCTGGATTCATGGGCGTGGACACGACACTCGCTTCCGAAAGCTACGCGACTCGACCGTTGCCGTTCTCGGTTGCGGATCAGTGGGCGCACCCGTCGCCTCTACCCTTGCAAGAGCGGGCGTGGGCAAACTCGTCCTTGTTGACGAGCAGACCCTAAAAGGTGGGAATGTCGGACGGCATACGCTTGGCGTCGGAGCGATTGGCGAATTCAAGGCGATGGCGCTCGCTCGTCAAATTCGCGAAACCTTGCCGCATATCGATGTCACCTGTCATGTCTCGACGGTGCAGGAGCTACTGCTGCGCGATGACAATCCTCTTGGCGAAGCCGATCTCATTGTTTCCGTACTAGGCAACTGGCCCGCGGAGTCCCTGCTCGACGAATGGCAGGCCACACAAAAGGATATCATTCCAATCGTCTACGGCTGGACCGAACCACACGCGGCAGCAGGCCATGCCATTGTCATCTCATCTGGCCAAGATCGACTTCGGTCGGGACTGGATGCGTATGGCACGCCCGATGTGGTTGCCGTTCGTTGGACGGAGGATACCCGACGGTATGAGCCCGCATGCGGCGCGGCGTTCGATCCATATGGCCCCGTTGAGCTTGGCTTTGTGGCGTCAATGATCTCTCAGGCCACACTGGACGTCATTCAGGGGGACATCTCTTCCGGAACGCATCGGATTTGGCTCGCCCGCCGCCGCTTAGTGGAAGCCGCCGGCGGTCTTTGGAGCGACGAAATACGCGCGATCGCCCCCCAAGCGTTGGAGGGTGCCACGATCATCGAGCGAAAATGGGGACGAGACACTAGGACTCTCGCCGCGTGATTGGCTTCGATATCGGAGTGTCCGGTCAGACCATCGCCTTCAGTGACGAAGTACTATCCCACTTTGGCCGCCATCGGCAGACGCGTTTCTGGCAACGAGAGGCTGGCGGACTTCTCTTCGCACGCCTCGCCCTCCCTCTAATTGAGGTCTGCGCCGTGACCGGACCAAGGTGGACGGATCGTCGAACCCGATTCTCCTATTGGCCGGATGAGAAAGCAGAACATCAAGAAATCAACGAGATGTTTGGCCGCGACCTCCACTTCGTGGGATGTTGGCACACCCATCCCGAAGATTTTGCCTCTCCTTCCCACGTCGATGTGCGGAATATTTCCGATTGTGTCCGCCGTTCGAAGCACGCCTTAAACGGATTTGTCATGGTAATCGTCGGACGCGCGTCTCTTCCAGACAGTCTCTTTGTCTCGGTGTGTGATGCATCGCACGTGCATTCCCTTCACCGCTCCCACAACGGAACCCTTCTCGTTCGGCGGCAACAAGATGGTTTATCATGACAACGCAAATCGATCGCTTCTCCCTCGTGACCGCCCCGCTCTCATTGCATTACAACGATCAGCATCTATCGGACGCCACAGGATTCATTTGGCAGCGCAACAAGCAGAACTACCTTATCACTAACTGGCACGTCGCCAGCGGCCGCAACGCACGCGATGGAACGTCTCTTCAAAACCACGGTGGGCGCCCGAACATAATTTGCGCGCGCTTCAACACGCGTATGCAGGATTTCGAAAAACAAGAACACTTCATCCGTATACGAGACGAGGAGGACAAACCTTTATGGTTGGCTCATCCTTCCCGAGGACGACGCATTGACGTCGTAGCCATTCCCCTCCCGCACGCCGACAACGATCCGATCTTCGCTCTTCACCCAATCAACAAATACATTGCCGATCAGATGACGATCCGGATTGCGATGGAAGTCTTCGTTCTAGGCTACCCCTTCGGCCCTGAACCGCCCGGCTACCCTGTTTGGAAGCGCGGAAGTATGGCGTCTGAGCCGGATCTCGCCCGCATCGGTACGGGCTACTATCTAATCGATACTGCCTCCAGACCGGGAATGTCTGGCTCTCCGGTCATCCGTCGCATCTGGAACCAACGCGTCGACGGCGACAAGGTCATTCCTGCTCCAACGCCGCTTCGAACCGAGTTCATTGGCGTCTATTCCGGGAGACGCCATACCAAAGATAAAAGCGATGCCCAGTTGGGGATAGTTTGGCCACGCCACTGCATCGAAGAAATCATCATCGGCAACAAACGGGACGAAGACTGATCAATAAACTCTCTATCCGAGTTCGGACGACATCTCCACAATACTGCGTCGCTCCGGTAGATTCTCAGGTCTATAGTTCGGGACGGCCGCCATCCGATCGATGACCGATTGATGGATGAATGCACCCGGTTGAATGAAACGTGGCTCCGCCAACGGAAAATAACGACCCAGAAACGATTTGCGGGCAGACCACTCCTTGTACCTGTCATTCTTAGGCCACCATTCGAGCAGGCGCCAGACGCTCGACATGGAATCGTGCGGATCGCGCATGATGTCGGGGCCTACGTAGCCGAAAGGACTTCCTTTCCGTTGCACGCCCCAAGCCAACTGGTGAACTGCCCGCGGATCGACGGCCAGACCATGCTTGACCGCCTCGTCGATCATCCAAATCAGAGGGAATTTTGATAGGCCGCTCTCTTCCTCGGAATAGCCTCCCCCGATATCTGCGTGCACACCGGAGAACCAGACCTGCAGCGCGTCCTGGGGCTCCGCATTGTTCGTCGCGCTGAATCTGTTGTGCATGAACGTCTGGGGCTCGTCCCAAGGATCGAGCCGGAACATCCTTCTTCGCTCGTCGATCGCGATCGCCTGACGAAAGACGCGAACGCTCGGATTGTTTCTGGTATTGGCGAGTGTTTGCAGGCTGAACACATAAAATCTGTCTGGTCGAGGGACTATCACGCTCGCGACCGTGTCCCAGACACCGACAAATTCAATCGTCGGCCATCTCGCTGAAACAATTCGAGCGAACTGAGAGGCCCGGTCGTCCTTCGTCAAAGGGGTAGGCTGACCGCTGTCACCAAAACCATTCGACGTGTCTGTCGGTGAGACGCCCGGATCGGACATCGATCCAACTTGCTTGTAGGCAGTTAACGCCGCGCCTGCGAGGTTAATTTGTTGGGGCGATAACAGTCCTATTCGATGGATCAAGCCAGCCAATACGCGAACGGTGTAAGCCCCTCGACTGAATCCGAACAGGTAGATTTTGTCGCCTTCTTCGTACTGGTTGATCAAGAACTCATATGCCGCGAGGACATTGTCATCGAGTCCGTAGCCGGTTGCCAAGCCAAGTACGGTGATCGCATCCTGTTTGAGTTTGGTCCATGGATCAGGTCTAGCCAGCGTCCCCACGCCAGGATCGTAGAAGGCAACTTGATGAGGCTGGGTCTTTCCGGTCTTCCGAAGGACACGATAGAGCTTCAGGACATTGGAGATGTTCTCGCCGATCTCGTTTCCCGTCCCGTCACAGCACACCACAATGTTCTTCATCGACTCGCCCCGCGTCAAATCTCCGCGGAACATACCACGTCGATGAAAGCGATCTCGCCCAAGATAGTAGCCGACGCGACCTCTCAGATCGCTTCCCCGCATGTAATCGGCTAGCCCACCCCCCGTCTAGTCGGCACCTTCCCGGTCTCAAAGAACGAATCCAGCATCGCGATCGCTTCATCAACGGGAACGGCCTCGCCTCCCTGAGCGATGCTGGCTTGAATTGCAAATTCCAGCTGTTCCTGCCTTTGTCCTAAATCCTCTCTCCACCTCTCCTCCGCGCCTTCGAACTTCCGCCATCACCTTCCGTCGCCGAGCGACTTCCTCTTCCGAAACAGTCATGTGTAGAGCCCTTCTTCCTTTCTTGTGTTCTATTCAAAAACCAAACGCAGATAGCCAAAATGACGATTGCCCTTAATGGATGGCGAACGAGGGATAGATAATTCTTTCCGAATGGTTCGCAGTACCTAGAGAAACAATTGATAAGCCGTGCATCCACAAATCCGCTCAAAACATCGAAAGGTGCTTGGTGCTTATTTCTGCTCTGACTTACGCGATCGGGGACGTACATGGCAGATCCGATCTGCTCGGCGCCCTGCTCGATTTTATCGAATTCGACGCCGAGGAACGGAAACAAGAGCCTCGGGTGATCTTCCTCGGCGATATTGTCGACCGAGGTCCGGATAGCAGACATTGCATCGAACTGGTCATATCAACGCTGGAGCGATGGCCGAAGTCTCGGCTACTGCTAGGGAATCACGACGATTGGTTCTTGCGCGTTTTGGGCACGGATGATCCGGACGCAACCGTGGCTCGTGCTTGGTTCAACAACGGCGGCTTGCCTACGATCTGCAACTACGATTACGAACCAGATTTGGAAATGGCACGAAAGGCTATCAAACGCGAATACCAACACCACATTGCACTCTTCAGGAGTGCCTCCCTCATTGAGATCGATGGATCCTTTGCATTTGTTCATGCGGGGGTCCGTCCGGACCGTTCAATCCATGAGCAGGAACGGAATGATTGCCTGTGGATTCGAAAACCATTTCTTGAGCACCTTGAGCCCCTGTCGCATGTGGTTGTCCATGGACATACGGTCACGGAATCTCGATGTCCATTTATTGCGTCAAACCGAATCGCGCTGGATACTGGTGCTTATGCGACTGGCCACCTTACGGCGTTAATTGCCGACCCTATCGCAGGCTCAATTGAGTTCGCGTGGACAACTCCGGGCACATCAGGTTCGATAGTCGAGTTCATCGATCCCGTTGTCGCTGCTCTCCCGGAAGCCCTGGATGGTGTTCGAGGCCGTATGGCCCGCGCTTCGCGCTAGCCTGCGAGCGCTCCTTTGGAATCTTTGTTCTACGATTTCGTTCCGCCATGTCAGGCCGCCAGAGGAAACTGCAAGAAAATAATCGGCACGACGCCTTAGATCAGTCAGACACCGACCTATCATTAACCATACGGCGGTCCTTTTCAATTTCCCCTCCGGAAATGCTCAGACCCACGTGGTACATTGAGTTCTAGCTTGATGAATGCTTCGCCTGGATTGGCGGGCCACGATTGTCAGCAGAGACCCCCAAGACCCTTCGATCTTGAATCTGTTAAACCGCGCTGCCGCGCTTCGGTCCGTCTGTGCGTAGGATTCGGGACCTCGAGCCAGCCTTCGGTCCTTGTAATACCGAAACCAGTCCAACCCTTTTGGTGGGAGGATGACGCATGCGCACAGCAATCAACTACTACGCCCTCAAAGTCCAGGAATGCTCCGGATCACCACCGCATGAACCGACACCCGTTCCTTCCGGAACGGCCAGCGATCCGGAATCCCCTTTGATCTGGTGGCGAACGCGAGCCCCGAGCCAATTCACAGAGAAGGACACCACCATCCTTCGATGGGCTCTGCTCCAAAACAGGATCGCCGAGGAACCATACTGGCCGGACGCGGTGATTGGTAAGGTGACGGCCGCAATCAACGTTGCGGTCGGACGCCTCAAAACCCGGCCGATCGACCACCCCGAGGTTGATCTGGCACTTTCGGCGATGCTGGCTTGTGCACTAGAGCACGACGTTACATCCGGCATCCTCATTTCTTCAGCATTACGGCGACGGGCATCAATTGACCCACCGTGCCGTGTGCTCAGCGACCTCTGGCTGATTGCCGACTTCTAAGATCGCGGCGGTTGTCATGCCAATCGAATGCGGATTCCGACGAAGCCGGCCATGCATTCCAATTCGAAACCGGCCGGGTATTCCGATCTGAAGTCGGCCACCCGTGGCGTCATTCGCATGGGTCTATTTCATGATGTCGTCGAGGGCTGGGAAGGTCAAGAGACCGGTTAATCTTGA
>JAFKKL010000228.1 GCA_017305595.1 Hyphomicrobiales bacterium
CCGTTGGAAATGGCGTACTCCATGCTCATCGGTCTGGCTTCGCGTGAAACGATATCGATCCCGTCCGCCGCCGGATCGGCGGTGGTGAGATTCAGCGTCGGAGGCGCAATCTGATCGCGAAGAGCCAAGGTCGTGAAGATCGCCTCCAGGCCCCCCGCCGCACCTAGCAGATGGCCCGTGGCGGACTTGGTCGCGCTGACGGCAACCTTGCTGTCCGAGCCGAAGATTGTCTTGATTGCTTGAATTTCGCCGCGATCGCCGATCAGCGTCGAGGTGGCATGCGCATTAAGATGCTGGATCGCGTTGGCGGGAATGTCAGCCTGGGCAAGGGCCGCTTCCATCGCCCTGCGTGCGCCGCTGCCATCCTCCGGGCCGGACGTGATGTGGTGCGCGTCGGCGGACGTGCCATAGCCGACGATTTCGGCGATCGGACGGGCGCCACGCGCGAGCGCGTGATCGAGCGCCTCGATGACCAGAACACCGGCGCCTTCGCTCATCACGAAGCCATCCCGCATGATGTCGAAAGGCCGGGAAGCCTGCGCGGGCGCGTCGTTGAAGCGCGTTGACAGCGTCCGCGCCACCGAGAACGCACCGAGGCTCAGCGTATTGATGCAGGCTTCGGTCCCGCCACAGACGGCGACATCCGCTTCCCCCGCGCGGATCAGACGGGCCGCATCGCCGATGGCTTGCACGCCGGCCGCGCAGGCCGTAACCGGCGCGCCAATCGGCCCTTTCAGGCCGTAACGGATCGAAATCTGTCCCGCCGCGAGGTTGGCCAGGAACGACGGCACCGTAAACGGCGAAAGCCGTCGCACGCCTTTCCCGTCCGCGGTACGAACTGCATCCGTGATCGCGAGAAAGCCGCCGATCGCCGACGCGATGATCGTTGCCGTGCGTTGCTGATCACGCGTGCTTGAGGGCTTCCAGCCCGCTTGCTCGATGGCTTCGGCCGCAGCGACGAGACCCAGCAGAATGAACCGGTCCATGCGTCGCTGATCCTTGCATGACACGAACGCATCCAGATCGAGACCGGCTTCGGCATCCTCAATACAGGTTGGAACGATACCACCGACCTTAACGTCGAGATCATCGGCAATCGTATCGGGCAGCCGCCTGATGCCAGAATATCCGGCCCGCAGACGCGCCCAGGCCGCCTCGCTGCCGACGGCAAGCGGGCTGACAGTTCCCAATCCGGTGATGACGATACGACGCATCAATCACACTCCAACCCGGATCGGCGAGTGGACCGCGCCGCGCGCAGCGGCACGCAACGCATCGGTCTCGACGCGGGCGCGGTGACGCAGCAGCAGCAGTTCGAGCACAAGAAAGATCGTCGCCGTCAACCACGCGCTATGAAGCATCGGTATGCTGACAATTTCCATCACGACGCCGAACCAGTTCGGATGGCGTAGATAACGATAGATGCCCTCGCTCTCCGGCTGCGCGCCTGGCATCACGACAGTGGGCAACGACCAGCGCGGGCCGAGTTGCCACATCGACGACGCCCGCAACACGAAGGCCAGCGCGGTGACGACCGCTGCCGCGGCAAAGACCAACCACGAGAACGGACGTTGAAATACGTCGACTTCAACGGCCATCGCCAGCAACCAGCCGCAGCGCAAAACGATATTGAGACGCCCGATGCCGCTGCCGTCGACGATGACCGCGCCCTTTGCGACCTGGCGCGCGACGTTGCGGACGCTTATCGCGGCGAGTACCACAAGTTGCAGTGCCATCGCCGCGACGATCAGCATGAACCAGAGTTCTGATTCCACGATCAATTCCATACGGCCAGCGCCGCCTCCTGCGAAAAGCCGGGACCCATCGCAACAATCAGGCCGGGCGTTTCAGCCGGCGGGCGCTCGCCGCGCAGAACCCGATCCAGCATATAAAGGACGGTGGCCGAAGAGATATTGCCGACGTCGGTGAGCGCCTCGCGGCTCGGACGCATCATGGTGGTCGAAAGATCGAACGCCATCTCGGCCGCATCCATGATCCGCGGCCCACCGGGATGAAGCGTCCAATGCCCGATCTCCGATGCCTCGAGTCGATGGTTTGCCAGCATCGGCGAAATCACATCGCCAAGTGCTTCCGCCACGAATGTCTTCACCTCGGGCCGCAGGATGTTTCGCATCCCGGCATCGACGTAATCCAGCCCCATGATGTGCTCGGTGTCGGGCACCCAGTTGCTGCGGCTGTCGACGATGCGCACCGCGCTGCATTTCGCCAGCGCGTGATCGCGACCGACCATCAACAGCGCGCCGGAGCCGTCACCGAACAGCGCAGCGGTGACGATGGCCATAACGATTTCGCTATGGAGATGCGGCTCCTGTTCGAGCCGGCCGATCATCTGACGAAGGTCGGCTTGAACCGAACCCTGCCACAGTCCGGACGACAATTCACAGGAGATCAACAGTGCCGCTTCGTCCGGGTGGCCATCGAGATAATCGGCAACGCGGGTGATCCCGGCCACGCCGGCCATGCACCCAAGGCCCGCCAACGGCAACCGGCGGATATCCGTACGAAAGGCGATCCGGTTCATCAGACGCGCATCGATGCTCGGCACCGCAGGCGTCAGCGTCACGGAGGCTAGCATCGAGACGTCACGCGCACGCAGTCCGGTCTCGGAAAAGATACGCCGGACATTGGCCTCGGAATGACGGACGCAAGCCTCGATGGCGAGAGCCGCCGAGTCGGCGATCAGCGGCGGCGCACAGAACCCCTCGACCGGAAATTCGAAGTATCGTCCCGCGATCCGAACGTTTTCGAAGAGCTGGTGGACCAGATCGACAGGGAAGCGCAGCTTGTTGGTCGTGATGAATTCCGCGATGGTGTCGGCGAGCCGGCGTTGCGGATAATATCGTTCCGGAAGCGAAGCCGCCGAAGCCACGATATGGGCACGGGTTTGCTGAAGACGATCAGACATGCGCACCTCGCCCCACTTGATCCGGCGGCGTCCCGACCGCAAGCGAGATGCGAAGCTGATCGAGATGACGCAATGAGGCGACAACCTGGTCGCGGGCAACACCAAAATCGATCAAGCAGGCGATTTCATCGACTCCGGCCGCGATCAGGTGATCCGCACGCCGCCGGCATTCCTCGACGGACCCGCACAGGGAATGCGTGCGCAGATATTTCTCGCAAGCGAATTCCAGCACCGATTTGCGATCGTTTGGCGAAAGCTGATCGAACTGCGGATAGTTCTGTTTCCACAGATCGACCGAGTCAGTGAGGTATCTCATGAACGGCTCGCGGACGGTGCTTCGCACCTCGGCGGAATCGGCGCCGACGAAGGTATGCAGCATGAGCGTGACATGACCGGGACCGGCGTGGCCTGCCTGTGTTCGTGCCCGGCGATAGATGGCGATCTTTTGTTTCAGTTCGGTGACATCCTGAAACAATAAAGCGGTCAGCACATTGGCGCCCATCCGCCCGGCATCCTCGAAACGCTGGTCGGACCCCGTACAGGTGATCCATGTTTCAAAGCACGGCTGGACGGGCTTCGGGTAGATCGCAATGTCGACCGACTGGTCGAGACCGTTGGTTCGCGTCAGATGTTGGCCCGACCACAGGGACTGCACGTCCACGATACCCTGATATAACGACGCCAGCCGCGTCTCGAAATTCTGCGGCTGGAGCACGAAATCATTCGGATTCCATCCTTGCCCGAAGCCGAGATCCACACGCCCGTCCGAAAGATTGTCGACGACGCTCCATTCTTCCGCGACCCGGATCGGATCGCAAAGCGGAATGATGACGCTGCCGGCGCGAATCCGCAGCCGTCTCGTGGCGATCGCAACTGCGGCGGCAGGCACCGCCGGATTCGGAAACAGGCCACCGAAGCGATGGAAATGCCGCTCCGGTAACCACACCGCGGTGAAGCCCGCCGTATCCGCATAACGACAGCTCTGGAGCAGAAGTTCGTATCGGCCACCGCCGGCGTTGCCGTCGCCGTCACTGGCAAAGAACATCAAGCTGATCTGCACCTGCGGCCCCCTCTTGCGCGCGTCGCTGGATCAATCCCGCGATGCTGCGGATGCTGATGCCATCGAAATATTGTTCGACGGTGATATCGATCCCGTAGCTTCCGGACAGCACATGCGTCAGTTCGAGTTGCGACAGCGAATCCAGACCGAGATCGATCACCGGCCGGTTACAACTCACGATGGTCGGCGACACCTGCAACCGTTCGCTGACGACCTGACGCAATTCCTGCTCCAGCGGCGTGGCCGGCCACTCATCGGGATGAAGGTCGACGGCCTCGAATTCGCCGTGTGCGATTTCGCTGAGATGCAGGAAGGAAAAGTGGCCCTGAGAATGAAGGTCGCGGGCACGGCTGCGCTGCAATTTTCCGCTGCTCGTTCTCGGCAGGTGCTGCGGCGCGACGAAGCCGACCGTATCAACCTGAATCTGGAAGGCTTGCGAAATCGCGCCGCGAATGGCATCCGCCGCCGCCTGCGGATCGAAGCCGCGTAGATGCGCCCGACGCACCTCGTGCAGAACGACGACACGCTCCTGCCCGTCGATCTGGGTCTGGAAGGCAACGGCACCCAGCGGCAACAGCGCATCATGGGCCCGCGACGCAATCTCCTCGATATCCTGCGGCGAATGATTTCGACCGCGTACGATCAGCAGATCCTTGAGCCGGCCGACGATATAAAGCTCGTCATCCCGGAAGAAGCCGAGATCGCCGGTCCGCAGATATTCCTTGCCATCGGCGCGATCGACCGGAGACATCGCGGAGGGAAGAGATCCCTGATGTTCAGTGGACCAATAGCCGGAGGTGATGCTCGGCCCACGCAGCCAGATCTCGCCGACAAGGTCTTCCGGCAACGTCTCCAGCATGATCGGATCGACGATGACGGCTTCGTGCCCGGCGATCACTCGGCCGCAACTGACAACCGCCACCGCATTGGCATTCGTGCGGGCCAGTCCGGAAGCATGTCCGGCCACAAGTGCATGCTTGTCGAGATGACGGACCGTCGGGGCACGGCTCGGCGCAACACCTGATACCAGCAGCGAGGCTTCCGCCATGCCATAACACGGCAGGAAGGCTTTTCGCCTGAAGCCGCAGTCCGAGAATTTCTCGGCGAAGGCCTCGAGCACCGCATTGCGGATCGGCTCGGCGCCATTGAAAGCGACCCGCCAACGCGACAGATCGAGACTTTCAAGATCGCCGCGGCCGATTCGATCCACGCAAAGCTGATAGGCGAAATTCGGAGCGCCACTGAAGGCCGCGCCGAATTTCGCGATCGCCCGAAGCCAGAGAACCGGCTTCTGGATAAACATGGCGGGCGTCATGAAGTAGAGCGTCGAGCCGGTATAGATCGCGATCAGGACTTTTCCGACCAGCCCCATGTCGTGATACATCGGCAACCAACTGAAGCCGACGCTGCCCTCATCGACCTCGAAACTCTGTTCGATCGCCCGGAGATTGCCGAGGAGGTTCGCATGCGTAATCACAACGCCTTTCGGATGGCCTGTCGAACCCGAGGTATATTGCAACATTGCAATGTCGGTTCGCGCGCGTCCGGGTGCCGACGATGCCCCGTTGAATTGCGCATCCGCAGACAGCACCACGCGCGGCGCGGGGAGACTGTCAGCGAACTTGCTCGCGATGCGATCGTCGATCTCGGCGGCACAGAGGATCCAGCTCGGCGCGCAGTCCTGACAGATGCGGCGCAACGGCTCGATGTCCCGTTGCGGTGGATAGGCCGGCACCGGGATGACCCCGGCCATCACACAAGCCAGGAAGCTGGTGATGAAATCGACGCCGGATGGATAGAGCAGCACGGCCCGCTCGCCACCGCGGACACCGAGCGCGGCGAGGCTGGCGTGCTTGGATCGCACCTCTTGCAACAACTCGGCGTAGGTGACGGTGCGCGCATCGAGATCGACGCCCGTCACCTGGCCATAGGCGATCCGCTCAGGATGTTTTGCTGCGCGGGCGACAAGAACGTCCGCCAGCGTTGAAGATGCATCCGATGCTGCTGCGGCCACGGTCTCGCCCTCCGAAGTTCTGTCGGTCGCTCTTTCGAATTGCCACGCACGGCAACCTGCGGCGAATCGATCGCTGATAGGGAGAGGTTCGTTGCAAGGAAGCACTTCCGGAATACCATAAAGGAGGTAAAGCCGGCTGAGGGTACCGGGGCTAGCGTCGCTCAAGGCGATTCGTTCAACAGTTGATGCCTTCAGCGAGACATTCGATGGTGCAGGCCAGTGATATCGAGGCAGGCCATGCGGTCTACTCACCCGCCTTTCTGCGGATCTATGACCTGTTCGTCCATGGCCTGGTCAATCACCTCGTCTGGCATTGCCCAACGGCCGCGTTGCGCGCGCTCTACGATCGCAATGTGAAGGCGCATCATCTCGATATCGGCGTCGGAACCGGCTACTTTCTCGACAAGGCCCGCTGGCCGGCCGCGCATCCGGACATCACCCTGCTCGATCTCAACCCTCATTGTCTGGACTTCACATCGCGTCGCATCAGCCGCTTTGCCCCTCGCACGGTGGTTGCCAACATCCTCGAACCGCTCCCGAGGCTCGGTCCGTTCGATTCTGTCGGCTTTGGCTATCTGTTTCACTGCATCCCCGGCACGATTCCCGAGAAAGCCATTGCCTTCGATTATCTACGTCCGCTGCTGGCGCCCGGTGCACGCGTATTCGGCGCGACCATCCTCAATTCCGGGTTGCCCCGATGGCGGCCTTCACAGGCGCTGATGGACTTCTACAACCGGATGGGATTCTTCTCGAACGCGAAGGATACGCTCACCGATCTCACCGCAGCACTGGAGCAACGGTTTGACCACGTGCGGATCGACATGAAGGGGCCGGTTGCGCTGTTCGAGGCACAGGCAGGCTGACGTTCCGGGCGACCGTCAGCTTTCGGCAAGGCAGGCAGGCAGAACCAGCGTTAGCATGGCCTGACCATCGCAATGGCTCAGATCGATCCGGCCGCCGAGCGCGTGCGCGCGGCTCTGCATGTTGTTCAGGCCGTGTCCCCGGATGCTGCCCGACGTCACCACGCCGTCATTCCTGACGGTGATGACAGCAGATCCCCCCTCCCCGGTCGCGCTCGCGATCTCGATCGAACGCGCTGGCCCGTGCTTGATCGCATTGGTCACGGCTTCCTGGAGAATGCGCAGTATCGACAAGGCATTTCCTGGCGTGACCCCGCCGATACGCGGCAGATTCTCGACGGACCACTCAAACGCAACTCCAATGCGACGCAGCCGCGGGCCGACGCGCTCGCGGAACTCAGCCAACGCAAGTAACAGGTCGCCATCGCCGAGATCGAGCGAGTTGATCACCATGCGCAAATCGTCGAGAGCTTCGCGGGCGGTTCTTTCGATTGCGGCCGGATCGGCCGCTTCCCTTTCCGAAAGCGCGATGATGGAGACGAGATGACCGCTCAGCCCGTCATGCAGATCGCGCATCAACCGTTGACGTTCCTCTTCGCGCGCGACGCTGGATGCGCGGACCGTTTCACGCTGGTGAAGCACGGTCAATTCGGCCTGCTGCTCCGTCAGCTTCTGACGCAAGATGTCGTTGGCCTCATCAAGCGCATTGAGACTGACGGCGAGACGCCACATCAGCATCGCGAAGATCGCCGTAATCGTCAAAGCGCGGACATAGTCCGTAAGCAGGAACACACCGTCGACCACGCCGACAACGACGCCCAGGTCGCGAAGACCGAACCATCCCATCAGGAAGAACGGCACCGCGAGAAACAGATGCTCCCATTCGGCACTCCGCAGTGAGCCGCGCAGGAGCAACACCGCCGCGACGATATTGCTGCCGGTTGCGATCAACGCGCTCACTAGCACGACCGGGAGCGGCGGAAATATCCCACTCGCCAGGCCCGCGGCCAGGAGCAAGGGCGTCACGACAACAGCGACCTTCAGCCACAGCGGCCGCGCAGAATCGACAATCGCCAAAGCCAGTCCGATCCCCGTCAATCCGAGGCTCGACATCAGGAACATGAAGTAAAGCTGGGCATCGACCAGCGCCTGTGGCTCGCTGGGCAGACCCAACAGCATGCGGACCAAACTGCCGGAGGCGATCAGGAACAGCCAGCCGAACACCGGATCGTGCCGGCGGGCCATCCACACGATGGTGATTCCGAGAGTGACCAGAATCTGGATGACGAGCACCGTGATCCAGATGCTTTCGCCACCGAGTGTCCAAAGCCAGTTGCCGTCGATGGTGTCCTGATCCGCGATATAGATCGGCGAGAGATGACCAGGCACCGCCCCGTCACGCCGCTCAAGCGTGATGTCAAGCTGACCGTCGACGGCGGGCGGCCCGATGCGTGGCAATGTCAGAAAGTAGGCGGCTCCCGTCGCCAGCCGGCTCCACGGGCGGGTATCGCTGCCGTCAAGTCGCTGGTCGTTCAAGCGTGCGATGAGAGGCTGTCGTGCCGCGGGAATGACAAGCATCTTCCCGGGTGCCATCGCAACAGCAGGAACACGGATGCTGTAGGTGGCGCGCGCCGCACCGTAGGATCGATCGTGCGGCCAGGTGTGAGGCAGGCCCACCGCTTGCGCCGCCCCGCCGTTGAAACTCACCTGTGCCTTGTTCAAAACAACGGCCGTCTCCGGCATTGGAAAAGCGATGAAGTTCGGAGCAAGCGCGATCAGTGCCGTCACAACGAAAACAGCCAGTCGGACCGCCACTGTGTGCGTAAACCAGCCGCTCACAATCGGATCAACCCCAGGCGGATCGCTTCGTAAACCGCCTCGGACCGGTTGGAGGCCTCAAGTTTTCGATAGATGTTCCTGACATGGACCGGCACCGTCTGTCGTGAAATCTTCAACTGGTCCGCGAGTTCGCCATACGTGAATCCCTTGGCGATACCCCAGAGAATATCCATCTCGCGCGGCGTCAGGCTAACCTGACGCGTCTCCTGAGGCGCGCCGGCCTGCCTGCCCTCTCCCAGCCGGCGCACCAGAATGCGGGCTATGCGCGGTGAGATCGGAGATCGCCCGGCCATCAGCTCATTGA
>JAFKKL010000229.1 GCA_017305595.1 Hyphomicrobiales bacterium
CATCTCCACCCCGGTCCGCACCGCGCAGCGTCGTCGTCTGCGCGAGGATGACGGCTCACGGAGCCCTCGCTATGGAGGGGACCCGCCCTGCCGCCAACACTTCGCGCCGAACGCTGCCGCGTCCACCGCATCCCGCCCCGCGAACCGTGACGATCGCGAGCCGCCCCTCTCATCGGGACGGGACAAAGGAATTAAATCGCATTTATATACTTGACTTAGCAATCTAGCGCAGCCATTTACGGTAATGCGTGACAGGCCAGTCAGTATGTGAATGCGCTCCGCTTAAAAGGAGCGCCTAGTGGGCGAATATCTTTCAAATAAATGTGCAGAGGTTGTAGTACTACACTCAGTGATTGCAGACGCTGGGGAGAGTGATTTGGAGAGGATTAATCCATTCTCGTTCTACGAATTTGCGAGCAAGCTCCATGCCGTAAGTGCGCTTTCTGGTGAAGTCTCTACGCGAGCTGGGTTCTGGCCGATTTGGCAAGCTCGGAACGCTATGGAAACCCTGATTAAGGGCGATCCTATCCCGATAGGTATTTCGAGCGGCAAAGCTCAAACTCTCCGTGAGCGGCTCGATAATGTAATGAAAGATCGGTTCGAAACGACGGATCAAAAAGGGGAAAAGCGGATTCGGTTCCCGGAAGAGTCCGACCAGCCTATCGCTGGTTACATGATTGATTGGATCAAATCCGGGATTACGGAATTTGAAACAGTGTTTGCAGAAGAGATGAGGGAGACGGCTACTTATTTTGTCCCTCGTCGCGGAATCTATTGGACGCCAGCTTTGGTTGATTCCGCCGATGAGACCTTCCCGAAGGAGCTGCTTTCTTTCATTCCCCAGAAAGCCCGCGAGGATTGGAAATCGGCCGGGCGCTGCTTAGCTTTCAATCTGTTGTCGGCTTCCGGATTCCATGTCGCCCGTGCGGTGGAGGCGTGCCTCGAATCCTACTACGGATTATTTAGCGGCAAGCCAGGTGAAACGCTTCATAGTTGGTATGATTACATAAAGGCGCTTAAAGAAATTGCTGCAAAAGAACCAACTCCATGTCCGCTGGCAAAAACGCTTGTAGAGTTGGATCAAATGCGTGAGGACTATCGCAATCCTATTGTGCATCCACGCGTTGTCTTGTCTGAAGGGGATGCGCGGATGCTTTTCGCCAACGGTGAAAGTCTGATAATCGCAATGGCGCAGGAAATTGCTCTAGCCGCAACAGGTATACAGCCTGCTCTAGCGCTCGTGGGCGGGAAAGAGGCTGGTGGTGAGGCGTCTTGAAAAACAACCCGACGAAAGACCCCGTCTTTCAAAAAACGCTCAAGAATCTATTGAGTGCAAAGCCCAAGCCTCATTCTGAAATGAAGCTTGGGCCCAAGGGCAAGGTGAAGAAGGCTAGGAGCCCTGCGAAGAAGCGCGCCTCTTCCAAGCCAGAAAGCGCTTAACGGCCTGCTTTCGGTTCTTTAATTCAGTTAGGCCGTCGATACGTCAGGCGCTTGCCTTCGATACCCTTCAAAAGTGTGTCGGCGCGCATCTTATCGTTGATGCCGAGACCAATACGGTTGTTAAAGCGAAACTCGAACTCGGTCACGTAGCGCTGCAAATGCTGTGCATCGCACTTGTGATAGGTGCCGACCATGCCGCGCTTGAAGATGCCAAAGAAATTTTCGCAGGAGTTGGTGGACTGACCGTCCTTGCCGACCCACTCGCCACGACCATTGACGGAATGGGTGACCGTCTTATGCGCGGCAAATTCCTGTCCAACTTCGTCATAGAGGCGGGAGTTGTCGGTATGCAGTTCGGATTTGCGCGAAGCATTGGTGACGAGAATTTCGCGGACTGACTTCTTGGTCGCGCTCTTGACGTGAACGGCCTTAGCCTTCCCGCCCGGCTCGACAAGGGCAACGATCTGCTCCTTGTGCGAATGGCCCTTCTTATAGCCCTTCGCGCGCTTTGAGGAATTGCCGATATAGGTCTCGTCGGCCTGAACGGCCTTGCCTTCGCCACCTAGCGGCCCAGCCTTGTCATCGATCATCGCTTCACGGATGCGGTGTGACAGGAACCACGCCGACTTGTAGGTGATGCCGAGCATACGGTGAAGCTGATGAGCGCTCATGCCCTTCTTGCTGGACGCCATCAAGTGGATAGCAAGGAGCCATTTGTGAACAGGGATATGGCTGCGCTCCATGACCGTGCCGGTGCGGCAAGTGAACTTGTCGCGGCAATCGTTGCACTGGAAATAACCGGCTTGGGTCTTGCCAGCCATCCGAGTAACCGAGACCGAACCACAATGCGGGCAAACAACGCCGTCGGCCCAACGAGATTTCTCCAGATGGGTAATCGCGGCTTCTTCGTTCGTGAATTCGGGTGCGTAAATGTCGGCCATGGGGCTATCTCCTTGCCCCATTTATCGCAATTCGGCTCTGCTAAGTCAAGTATATAAATGCGAATTAAATCCTAGATTGGTGATTTTGTCAAGGCGCGTGTTTCTATCCGTGTCCTGGACGCGGCGCAGCGCGCGCCTCGTCTCTCTTGCGCAAGAGGACGAATGAGGAAGTCGTCCGGTCTCAATCTTTCGCGCGCATGCAAGAAGGGCAGGCGCATCCTTGGTTCAACATCGTCGGCGCCTCGATGGCGCGGCAAATGACGCTGGCTATTTCGCGTCGTTTTGCCACCCAGGCGCGATTGCGAGGTGACGCCACGGCTTCTGTCGCAATAATTGCAAGAGCGTGATTCGTTGTGTGACGGCGGTTGCTGTGGGGGCATTCTGCGGAGCGGCAGGATTACGCGAGGATGGGGCAACATGATGAACCGACGATCCTTGCTTGCGCTGGGATATTTTTCGCTTGGCATTCAGATGGCGGCGGTCGCGCCGGCGCGCGCGATTTCGCTCAACAATGACGTCGCGGCGAATACCGCGGCTGCCGCGAATATATTCGACCAAGGCAACCAGTATCCGAACGTGGTGTCGGTGAACGGGTGCACCGGCACGCTGATCAACGCGCGCACCGTTCTGACCGCTGCCCATTGCTTCTACGACAACGATCGGTTCGCGCCGACCAAGCCCATCGATATTCGTTTCGGCCCCGATGCCAACGTCGCGACGCGTTTCGACCAACACGCCGCCGGGCTCGCTACCGGTCCCGGATACACGTTCTCCGGGACGAGCGGCGACATCGCGCTGGTTACGCTGTCGACACCCGTGACAGGAAGGTCCATCGCGCCGGTGACGCTGGCCGGAGCGAACGACGCGCGGCCACCCCCCGGGGCACTGATGGTGACCGTCGGGTACGGCCAATACGGTACCGGCCTCGACGGCGGTTTCTATGCCAAACTGGAAACCGAGGGCGGGGCGCCGTCCGACCAACGCCGCCGCGTCGGGGAAACCCGGCTCGGAGACTATATCCTGTGGAACTATAGCGGCCGCGATCCGGGGACGGTCGGCATCCTCGCGGCGCAGTTTCGCAATCCGCATTCGCCGTCGTCACCGGACGACTTCGGACTGGCGGCAAAGGGGTTCGGCGTGCCGGCCGGTCAGGCCGGCAACGGCGCCGGCGACAGCGGAGGGCCGCTGTTTCTGGTCCGGCCCGACGGCACGCTGTTGCAGGTCGGGGTGCTGGCCTTGCTGGAGCCGGCGTCCCCCGATGGCACCATCCGCTACGGTTCGATCAGCGGCTGGGCGGCGGTGCAGGATTATCTCGACTGGCTCGCCGCTAACAATCCGCTCCGGGAGGTCTCGGCGCGGCAGGGCAATGTGCTGTGGAGCGACACGTCGGCGTGGAGCGGCGGCGAGGTGCCTGACAACGTGGCGGGATCGCTCGAAGGGCCGCCCGGTTCGACCGGCCGCTATTACGACGTGCGGCTGTTTGAGCCCGGGCGCGTGACGCTCGACATGAATCCGGTCATCGACAGCCTGAGTCTGTTCGGTCCCCGCACCGTTCTCGATATCACGGCGGACCATACGCTCGAGGTCGTCGCCGGCACCGGAATCTGGTCGGGGCAGATGGTGCTGAACGGCATCCTGCAAACGCCTTCGGTCGACATGCAGGGTGGCGTCCTGAGCGGCGCCGGCACCGTTCGGATCTGGGACTACGGCGTTCAGGATCTGTGGTTCGGCGTTCACAACCAGGCCGGCATCATCGCGCCGGGGAATGCGGATCAACTCGGTGTTCTCACCATCGAGGGCAACTACGAACAGGGCAGGCAAGGCACTCTGGCGGTGCGGCTGGGCACGGGCGGTTCCGACCGGCTCGCGGTTACCGGAACCGCCACGGTTGCCGGCCGGGTGGCGCTTTCGGCGTTCGGATCACCGACGCTCAATGCGCCCTATGCGATCCTGACCTCCACCGGCCTTGCCGGCCGGTTCGATACGGTGCAGTCCGATTTCGCCTTCCTCGATGCTGAAATCGGCTATTCGGTCGACGAGGTAACGGCCTTGCTGCGCCGGAACGCGGTCGCTTTCGCCGACGTCGCGCAGACGCGCAATCAGGTCGCGGCCTCCGCGGCGCTCGACACGCTGGCGCAGTCCGACGTGCTTTATCGCAACCTGGTGGGCTTGAGCGCCGCCGAGGCGCGCTCCGCCTTCGATCTGGTGTCCGGCGAAATCCATGCCTCGCTGAAATCGGCGCTGATCGATGACAGTCGCTACCTGCGCGACGCGGCCAATGCACGGCTGCGCGATGCGCCGGCCTCGGCGCCGGTCGGCGGCGTGCGCAATGCCTTCGCCGCGATGCCGGGCGCGGCCCGGCAGACCGCGCGCGAGACGCGGCTGGAGGTCTGGGGACAGGCGTTCGGAGCGACGGGCCATATCAACGGCGACGGCAACGCGGCGCGGCTGGACCGCCGCTCCGGCGGCATGCTGCTCGGCATCGATGCGCCGCTCGACGAGACGTGGCGGCTCGGCGCATTGGCCGGCTACAATCAGGGCAGTTTGAGCGCCGGCGCGCGCCGGTCATCGGCCGCAACCGACAGTTTCCATATCGGACTGTACGGTGGCGGCGATTCCGGCGCGGCGTTCCTGCGCTCCGGCGTGTTCTACTCCGGCCATGCGATCCGGACCGACCGCACCGTCGCGTTTGCGGAGTTCGTCGATCATGCCCGTGCGGACTATCGCGCCGGCACGCTGCAGGCGTTCGGTGAAATCGGCTGGCGCTGGAAGGCGCCGCTCGCCACCGTCGAGCCTTATGTGAACCTCGCCCACGTCCGCCTCACCACCAACGGCTTCGCCGAGCAGGGGCAGGAGGCGGCGCTGCGGGCGGAAAGCCAGACCTCCGCCGTCACCTTCGCCACCACGGGTCTGCGCGGTTCGACAGATTTTTCGATTGGCGCGCAGCGGGTGACGGCGAGCCTCGGCGCGGGCTGGCGGCGGGCGCTTGACACCCAGGCTCCGCTTGCCATGTTAACATTGGCGTCGGCCGATTTCGCGGTCGCCGGCGTGGCGGTCGGGCGGGACGCTGCCGTGCTCGATGCCGGCATTGCCGTCCATCCAACCGACAATGCGACGGTGAGCCTGACCTATAATGGGCAGGTGGCTGCGAGCGCGTCCCAGCACGCCCTGACCGCGCGCCTGAAGATCGGATTTTAACGGCCGGCGGCACCGCGCTCACGCGAGCGGTTCCGTTTCGTTGGCGTCGCCGCGCGGCCGTGGTCTGACGATTGCGCAAGGCAGGCGCTGATGCATGGCAGGGAACTGTCAACAGAGCTTGTCTTGCCACCCTTGGTGCACTGCGCTAAAGGCTCAGAACAATTCCAAGGTGGCCGAATCTGTCGGCCGTATCGCCCCAAAAACCAAGGATCGCCGATGACCGGCATCTTGCAAGATTATCTGCCATTGGTGGTGTTCATCGGCATTGCCGCCGTGATTGGGCTGGCCCTGCTGATCGCGCCGTTTATCGTCGCTTTCCAGCAGCCCGATCCGGAGAAATTGTCCGCATATGAATGCGGCTTCAATGCGTTCGATGATGCGCGCATGAAGTTCGACGTACGGTTCTATCTGGTGGCGATCCTGTTCATCATCTTCGATCTGGAAGTCGCCTTCCTATTCCCGTGGGCGGTGGCATTCGGAAAACTCGGTCTGGTCGGGTTCTGGTCGATGATGGTGTTTCTCGCCGTCCTCACCATCGGCTTTATCTACGAATGGAAGAAAGGCGCGCTCGAATGGGATTGAGCCCTAATCACGCGCAGTCGTCCGGTCCGATCGTGGCGCCCGCCGCGACCGGCATTCTCGATCCGCGCACCGGGAAACCGGTCGGCGCCGACGACCGCTACTTCCTCGAGGTCAACAACGAGCTGTCCGACAAGGGCTTCTTCGTCGCCGCCGCCGACGACCTGATCACTTGGGCGCGCACCGGCTCGCTGATGTGGATGACCTTCGGCCTGGCTTGCTGCGCCGTCGAGATGATGCAGGTGTCGATGCCGCGTTACGACGTCGAGCGTTTCGGCTTCGCGCCGCGCGCGTCGCCGCGCCAGTCCGACGTGATGATCGTCGCCGGCACGTTGACCAACAAGATGGCGCCCGCTTTGCGCAAGGTCTACGACCAGATGCCGGAGCCGCGCTACGTCATCTCGATGGGCTCCTGCGCCAACGGCGGCGGCTACTACCACTATTCGTACTCCGTGGTGCGCGGCTGCGATCGCATCGTGCCGATCGACATCTATGTGCCGGGCTGCCCGCCGACGGCGGAAGCGCTGCTGTACGGCGTGCTGCTGCTGCAGAAGAAGATCCGGCGCACCGGAACCATCGAACGCTAAGGCTGAACAATGGACGACACGCGGCTCGAGACCCTGGGTCAGACGATCGTTGGTGCGCTGCCCGGCGTTGCCACCGGCTATGAGGTGACGTTCGATCAGCTCACGATCAATGTCGAGATTTCGAGGATCGTCGAGGCGATGCGCTTCCTGCGCGAGGATCCGCGCTGCCGCTTCGTCAGCTTCATCGACGCCACCGCGGTCGATTATCCGTCGCGCGAAAAGCGTTTCGACATCGTCTATCACCTGCTGTCACCGACCCTGAACGAGCGCATCCGCATCAAGGGCGTGGCCGACGAGACCACGCAGGTGCCGTCGATCATCGGCGTGTTTCCCGGCACCGACTGGTTCGAGCGCGAGACTTACGATCTGTACGGCGTGATCTTCACCGGCCACCCCGACATGCGCCGGCTGCTCACCGACTACGGCTTCGATGGCCATCCGCTGCGCAAGGACTTTCCGACCACAGGCTTCGTCGAGGTCCGCTACGACGACGCCGAGAAGCGCGTGGTCTACGAGCCGGTGCAGCTCAATCAGGAATTCCGCCGATTCGATTTCCTCTCGCCGTGGGAAGGGGCGGATTATCCCTTGCCCGGCGACGAGAAGGCCGAAGCCAAGCCCGCGCCGAAGGCAGGTAGCTGATGAACGAAGTCCCCGGAATGCGCAATTTCACCATCAACTTCGGGCCGCAGCATCCGGCCGCGCACGGCGTGCTGCGCCTCGTGCTGGAGTTGGATGGCGAGGTGGTGGAGCGCGTCGATCCGCATATCGGCCTCCTGCATCGCGGCACCGAGAAGCTGATCGAGACCAAGACCTATCTGCAGGCGATCCCGTATTTCGACCGGCTCGATTACGTCGCGCCGATGAATCAGGAACACGCCTTCTGCCTCGCGGCGGAGAAGCTGCTGGGCATCCAGGTGCCGCGCCGCGCGCAACTGATCCGCGTGCTCTATTGCGAGATCGGCCGCATCCTTTCGCACCTCCTCAACGTCACCACGCAGGCGATGGACGTGGGCGCGCTGACTCCGCCGCTGTGGGGCTTCGAGGAGCGCGAGAAGCTGATGGTGTTCTACGAGCGCGCGTCCGGCTCTCGGATGCACGCGGCGTTCTTCCGCGTCGGCGGCGTGCATCAGGACCTGCCGCCGAAGCTGATCGACGATATCGATACCTGGTGCGACGCTTTCCCGGCGAAGGTCGACGATCTGGAAGTCCTGCTGACCGGCAACCGCATCTTCAAGCAGCGCAACGTCGATATCGGCGTGGTGACCTTGGAGCAGGCGTGGGAGTGGGGTTTCTCCGGCGTCATGGTGCGCGGTTCGGGTGCGGCGTGGGATTTGCGCAAGGCGCAGCCCTACGAGTGCTACGACGAAATGGAATTCGACATTCCGGTCGGCAAGAACGGCGACTGCTACGATCGCTACTGCATCCGCGTCGAGGAGATGCATCAGTCGGTGCGCATCATGAAACAGTGCATCGCCAAGCTGCGCGCGCCGGACGGGCAGGGCCCGGTGGCGGTCGAAGACAACAAGATTTTCCCGCCGCGCCGTGGCGAGATGAAGCGCTCGATGGAAGCGCTGATCCATCACTTCAAGCTCTATACCGAAGGCTTCCACGTTCCGGCCGGCGAAGTCTATGCGGCCGTCGAAGCGCCGAAGGGTGAGTTCGGCGTGTTCCTCGTCGCCGACGGCAGCAACAAGCCCTACAAGTGCAAAATCCGCGCGCCCGGCTTCGCGCATTTGCAGGCGATGGATTTCATCTGCAAGGGGCACCTGTTGGCCGACGTCTCGGCCATCCTCGGGTCGCTCGATATCGTGTTCGGCGAGGTCGACCGGTGATCCTCTCGTCTCGCCATCTCCGCCTGAATGCGCGCCGCGCGGCGCGCTCGCAGAAAGACTGATTGAGCATGTCCGTCCGTCGTCTCGCACCGAAGGAATTGCAGCCCGCGAGCTTCGCGTTTCGCGAGGGTACGCTCGACTGGGCGAAGCAGCAGATCGCGAAGTATCCGGAAGGACGGCAGGCGTCGGCCTGCATCGCGATCCTGTGGCGCGTGCAGGAAGAGCATGAAGGCTGGGTCTCGGAAGCCGCCATCCGCGCGGTCGCCGACCTGCTCGATATGCCCTACATCCGCGTGCTGGAGATCGCGACGTTCTACACCATGTTCCA
>JAFKKL010000230.1 GCA_017305595.1 Hyphomicrobiales bacterium
CGAGACCTTCGCGACGGCGGTTGCGGAGGAATTCCTGGATACGTTCGGTCATCGCACTCTCCCAATCGGCCCAGCGACGGACCGTTGAAAAACCATTCTTCGGATGTGAGCGCTTCGGCCCGGCCGCACGATGGAGGTGCGACGAAGCCTCGGACTCGTATCCGAACTGTGCTGCCGTGGATTGGTTGGGAAATTCCCGCCCGCTCACCTGGCAATGAAGGACAAGCCTTTTCAGTAGCCCGCGCCGGCGTTGGACTGCCGGTAGAGACCAAAAAAGCCCGCTCCGTCGTTGCTTTAAGTCGCGTCCCCCGTTGAGAGCGGGGTGCGCCGGTTCGCCTCCGGCTGCCGGTCACGGTTGCAAGTCAATGAGACCCTTCAAGTGGCGCATCTCTTGAGAGAGATGCTGGGTCCCATTTCCTTGGCGGCTGTCCGGCCTCTTGTCCGGATACCCACCGACCGACACACGACCACAGGCACGTGCGAAATTGGGCAAGGCGGGAAATAAGTCTTTTGAATCCGCCGCGCAACAATTTTTTCAGGTGCGCGACAAATTTCCCCACCCTGTGATTGCGCAAGCGCTTTCGCGGCGGCAAATGCCGCCGAACATGAACACTTGTTAATTGCTGTTAACGCGAGGCGCTGCTGTGCTGAATCAGACGCGGCGGGTGAACGGCTCGACGCGGCGGGCGCCGCGGATGAAGCTGATCATGATGAGGACGCCGATGACGAACAGGATCGCCTGGAGGATGTGCGCTCCGTAAGTGTCGAGGCCGAACAGGATCGCCAGCGCCCAGCCGCCAGCGAAGGCGGCGCCGAACACCTCGGCGCCGATCAGGATCGCCGCCGAGATGACGGTGATGACGCTGGGCCAGGCGATTTCGCGACGTTCGTTGGTAGTGTGATCGGTCATGGTCGGGTCCTGTTGCGGGTGCAATCTCTCCGAAAACCCGTCCGGTATCAAGCGCGATGGTCTTCCAGAGTGAAGTGGTAATCCATCTTGGCGAAGAAATCGCGTTGAATCAAAACGTTAAAGGCTCAAAAAAGCCGCCTGGCGTGCTATAATTCGGCGGAACCGAGACGACGCCAATCATAACTTCGAGATCGTAGAACATGACCGCGGTTGCACCGACCACCGAAAACCCGCTGCTGCAGGCGTGGCTGACGCCGCACGAGACGCCGCCGTTCGATGCTATCCGGCCGGAGCATTTCCTCCCCGCGTTCGAGCAGGCCTTCGCCGACCATGCTGCCGAGATTGCCGCCATCACCCACGATCCGGCCGCGCCTGATTTTGCCAACACGATCGTCGCGCTGGAGCGCGCGGGCCGATTGCTGAGCAAGGTTTCGGCGGTGTTCTACGACTTGGTGTCGGCGCATTCGAGCCCGGAGCTGCTCGCCATCGACAGCGAGGTCTCGCTGCGGCAGGCGCGGCACTGGAATCCGATCCTGATGAACGCCGTGTTGTTCGGCCGCATCGCACTCTTGTACCAGCGCCGCGCCGAACTGAAGCTGACGCCGGAGCAGACGCGGCTGCTGGAGCGCACCTACACCCGGTTTCACCGCGCCGGCGCCGGCCTCGACGATGCGGCGAAAACGCGTATGGCGGCGATCAACGAGCGGCTGGCCCAGCTTGGCACCGCGTTCAGCCACCATCTTCTCGGCGACGAGCAGGCGTGGTCGCTCGAACTCGGCGAGGCCGATCGTGACGGCCTGCCGGAAAGCTTCATCGCGGCCGCTGAAGCCGCCGCCGCCGAGCGCGGCCTGCCGGGCAAGGCGGTGGTGACGCTGTCGCGCTCCTCGGTCGAGCCGTTCCTGAAGGAAGCCGGCCGCCGCGATCTGCGCGAGAAAGTGTTCAAGGCCTTCATCGCGCGCGGCGACAACGGTAACGACAACGACAACAACGCGACGATCGTGGAGATCCTGGCGCTGCGCGAGGAAACTGCCAAGCTGCTCGGCTATCCGACCTACGCCGCCTACCGGCTCGAGGACTCCATGGCGCGGACGCCGCAGGCGGTGCGCGACCTGCTGGAGCGGGTGTGGCGTCCGGCACTGGCGCATACGCTGGCCGATCGTGACGCGTTGCAGGAACTGGTGAGCGAGGAGGGCGGCAACTTCGCACTCGCGCCGTGGGACTGGCGCTACTACGCCGAGAAGCTGCGGCAGCGCCGCGCCGATTTCGACGATGCCGCGATCAAGCCCTATCTCGCGCTCGACAGCATGATCGCCGCCGCCTTCGACTGCGCCACCCGGCTGTTCGGCATCACCTTCAGCGAACGCAAGGACATTCCGGTCTGGCACCCTGACGTGCGGGTCTGGGAGGTGAAGGACGCAGACGGCAAGCACAAGGCGCTGTTCTACGGCGACTACTTCGCGCGGCCGTCGAAACGTTCCGGCGCGTGGATGACGTCGCTGCGCGACCAGCAGACGCTCGACGGCGAAGTTGCCCCGCTCATCATCAACGTGATGAACTTCTCCAAGGGCGCCGAGGGACAGCCAGCCCTGTTGTCGCCGGACGACGCGCGGACGCTGTTCCACGAGTTCGGCCATGCATTGCACGGCATGCTGTCGAACGTCACCTATCCGTCGCTGTCCGGCACCAGCGTGTTTACCGATTTCGTCGAACTGCCGTCGCAGCTCTACGAGCATTGGCAGGAGCAGCCGCAGGTACTGCGCCAGTTCGCGCGTCATTATCAGACCGGCGAGCCGCTGCCGGACGATCTGTTGCAGCGCTTCCTCGCCGCGCGCAAATTCGGTCAGGGTTTTGCGACGGTGGAATTCGTGTCGTCGGCTCTGCTCGATCTTGAGTTCCACAGCCAGCCGGCGGAAGCCAGCCGCGACGTCCGCGCCTTCGAGCAGCGCGAGTTGGAGAAGATCGGCATGCCGGCGGAAATCGCGCTGCGGCACCGTCCGACGCAGTTCGGCCACATCTTTTCCGGAGATCACTACGCGTCGGGTTACTACAGCTACATGTGGTCGGAGGTGATGGATGCGGATGCCTTCGGTGCGTTCGAGGAAGCGGGCGACATCTTCGATCCGACGGTCGCCAAGCGGCTGCACGACGACATCTATTCGTCGGGCGGCTCGCGCGAGCCGGACGAAGCCTATATCGCCTTCCGTGGGCGCAAGCCCGAACCCGATGCCTTGCTGCGCGGGCGTGGCTTGCTCGACACGCCGGAAGCGGCCTGACTTTTTCACCTCATTGCGAGCACTCGGATCAACGTTCCGCGTTATCCGAGCACAGGCTCCACGAAGCAATCCAGAAAGCCACGAAGCAAGGACCGGATTGTTTCACTGCGCTCGCAATGACGACAGGAAACTTACGATGCACCGACTATACGGACTGCTGCTAATCGTGGTGTCGCTCGTCGTCGGTGCGACGACCGCGTCGGCGCATCCGCATGTCTGGGTCAAGGCCGCGAGTGAATTGATCTACGCGCCGGACGGTACCGTCACCGGCGTGCGACACACCTGGACCTTCGATGACATGTTTTCGACTTACGCCTTGCAGGGCATCGAAACCAAGACCAAGGGCGTCTACACCCGCGAGGAACTGGCGCCGCTGGCGCAAACCAATGTCGAGTCGCTGAAGGAATTCGGTTTCTTCAGTTTCGCCAAGGCGGACGGCAAGAAGCAGAAGTTCGTTGAGCCGACCGATTACTATCTCGAATACAAGGATGCGGCGCTGGTGCTCCACTTCGTGCTGCCGTTCAAGACGCCGTTCAAATCCCGGCAGATGCAGCTTGAGGTGTTCGATCCGTCCTACTTTGTGGACTTCCAGTTGCAGGACAAGGACCCGATCAAGCTCGCAAACGCGCCGGCTGGCTGCGCCATGACGATCGAGCGCCCGAGCGACGGCTCGGCCGCAGCGAAGAAGCTGGGCGAGGATAATTTCCTCGACGGCAGCAACGATAATTTCGGCGCGATGTTCGCCAATAAGGTGACGGTGAACTGCCCATGATCCTGCTAAACGAGGATGCCGTTCGCAGGGGGGCGGTGTGGTCGATCCTTCTGGTCGCCGCGGCGATGTCGGCCGATGGGGTCTTGCACGCGGCTCTTGCGCAGAACCCGTTCGGCGGGCCGCGCGCCGTGCCGGACCAGCAGGTCGGTGGCGTCATCGGCTGGATTCTGGCGAAGCAATCCGAGTTCTATCGCGCGATGTCCTCGACCATTCGCGCGGCCAAGAACGACGGCAGTGCGGTGTGGACCTTGCTCGGCATCTCATTCGCCTACGGCATCTTCCACGCCGCCGGGCCAGGGCACGGCAAGGCGGTGATCTCGTCGTATCTGGTGGCCAACGAGGAAACCGCGCGGCGCGGCATCGTGCTGTCGTTCGCGTCGGCCCTGGCGCAGGCGCTGGTCGCGGTGGTGATCGTCGGCGTCGGTGCGTGGCTGCTGAATGTCACCGCGAAAACCATGTGCGGTGCGGAACGTATCATCGAGATCGCAAGCTACGGGCTGATCGCGGCGTTCGGCGCGCGGCTGGTCTGGCTCAAGGGCGGCGGATTTTTTCGCGCGCTGTCGTCATCGCGCGCATCCGGCCCGCAACTGGCGATGGCGCATGATCATCACGGCGATGGGCATGGGCATCATCACGATCATCATCATGGCGCTGGCCATCACCATCATCATCACGATTATTGCGATCACTGTGGCCATTCTCACGGGCCGGAGCCGGACGAACTGGCCGGGCCGGGCGGCTGGAAGCGTGGCCTTGCCGCCGTCGCGGCGGTCGGCATCCGGCCCTGTTCCGGCGCGATCCTCGTGCTGGTGTTCGCGCTGGCGCAGGGGTTGTTCTGGGCTGGTGTCGCCGCGACCTTTGTGATGGGGCTCGGCACCGCGATCACCGTTGCCGCCATTGCCACCCTTGCGGTATCCGCCAAGGGCGTGGCGCGGCGTCTTGCCGCCGGCCGTGATGGTGGCGGCGCACTGGTGATGCGGGGTGTGGAGTTTGCTGCTGCCGGTCTGGTGCTGTTGCTTGGTGCCGGCCTGCTGCTGGGCTATGTCTCCGCCGAACGCGTCACCTGTTTCTGATCGCGATGTCAGAGCCGTGAAGTCCGTTGCCTTGACAAGCTGTCGCCGGAACGCCAAGCCAGCCACATCATGACCCCTGCCGATCAACCTTCGTCACCCGCTGCCGCAGCACCGAGCCGGATCGGCGTGCTGCTGGTTAATCTGGGGACGCCGGACACCGCTGACGCCAAAGGCCTGCGGATCTATCTGAAGGAATTCCTGTCCGACCCGCGCGTGATCGAGGATCAGGGGCTGGTCTGGAAGCTGGTGCTGAACGGCATCATCCTGCGCGTGCGTCCGGCCAAGAAGGCGAAGGACTATCTGAAGATCTGGAACAACGAGCGTAACGAATCGCCGCTCAAGACCATAACCCGCGCGCAATCCGACAAACTCGCCGCCGCGATCGCCGACCATGAGCACGTCGTGGTGGATTGGGCGATGCGCTACGGCAATCCGTCGATCCAGTCCGGATTCGAGGCTCTGACGGCGAAGGGTTGCGATCGCGTTCTGGTCGTACCGCTTTATCCGCAGTATTCGGCCGCGACCACGGCAACGGTCTTCGACAAGGTTGCCGAGGTGTTGCTGACGATGCGCGCGCAGCCGGCGGTGCGGTTTGTGCCACCTTATTACGTCGAGCCGACTTATATCGACGCGCTGGCCAATTCGATCGAGGCACAGCTTGCGACACTGCCGTTCAAGCCGGACGCGATCGTCGCCTCGTTCCACGGCATGCCGCAGAAGTACGTCGACAAGGGCGATCCGTATCAGGCGCACTGCGTCGCCACGGTCGAAGCGCTGCGCCAGCGCCTCAAGCTCGACGACAAGGAACTGATGCTGACGTTCCAGTCGCGTTTCGGTTACGACCCCTGGCTACAGCCCTATACTGACAAGACGATGGAGCGGTTGGCCAAGGAGGGTGTCAAGCGGATCGCCGTGATCACGCCCGGCTTCTCCGCCGATTGCCTGGAAACGCTGGAGGAGATCGCGCAGGAGAACGCCGAAATCTTCCGTCACAACGGCGGCGAACAGTTTTCCTTCATTCCGTGCCTGAACGACAGCGAGGGCGGCATGGATGTCATCCGTCAACTCGTGCTGCGTGAACTGCAAGGCTGGTTGTGATCGGCGTCTTCGCGATCTGACTGGTATGATTCCAGGGGTTTCGAACCCGATCTGCGTTGTTTGCGACAAAACAGGGGGTTGCGGATGCCGGTTCGGCGTGGCTGCATGACCCGTGTTGCCATTGGGCTGGGAGAAGCTGATGTCCGGATTCGATATTTTCGCCATTGCCGTGGTGCTGCTGGTCGTTGTCACGCTGTTCGCCGGCGTGAAGACGGTGCCGCAGGGCTATGACTGGACCATCGAACGGTTCGGCAAATTCACCCGCACGCTCTCGCCCGGCCTCAATCTTATCATTCCGTATTTCGATCGCGTTGGCCGCAAGATCAACATGATGGAGCAGGTGATCGACATTCCCGGCCAGGAAGTCATCACCCGCGACAACGCCACGGTGTCGGTGGACGGCGTGGCGTTCTATCAGGTGTTCGATGCCGCCAAGGCGAGCTACGAGGTCGCCAACCTCACCCATGCCATCACCACGCTGACGATGACCAACATCCGCTCGGTGATGGGTGCGATGGATCTCGATCAGGTGCTGTCGCATCGCGACGAGATCAACGAGCGACTGCTGCGTGTCGTCGATGCCGCGGTGGCGCCGTGGGGCGTCAAGGTCAACCGCATCGAGATCAAGGATATCGTGCCGCCCGCCGATCTGGTGGAAGCGATGGGCCGCCAGATGAAGGCCGAACGCGAAAAGCGCGCCGACATTCTGCAAGCCGAGGGCCAGCGTCAATCGGAAATCCTGCGCGCCGAGGGCGCCAAGCAGAGCCAGATTCTGCAGGCCGAGGGACGTCGCGAAGCGGCATTCCGCGACGCTGAGGCGCGTGAGCGTTCCGCAGAAGCGGAAGCCAAGGCGACGGAGATGGTCAGCGACGCCATCGGCAAGGGTGACGTCGCGGCGTTGAATTACTTCATCGCCGACAAATATATCAAGGCGTTCGGGCAACTGGCGGAGTCGCCGAACCAGAAGGTGATCATGCTGCCGCTGGAAGCCACCAGCATGTTGAGTTCGCTGGCCGGCATCGGCGAGATCGCAAAGGCGACGTTCGGCGAAAGCGCCGCGTCGTCGGCCAATGCGGCGGCGCGCCGCTCCTCGGTGCCGCCGACGCCGCCGAACCCGCCACACCGCTGAGGACTGCGTGAAATGACCTCCATGTTCGTCACGCTCGGAAGCTGGAACTGGCTGATCCTCGGCCTCGTGCTGATCGGCGTCGAGGTGCTGGCGCCGGGCGTGTTCATGTTGTGGCTCGGCCTCGCAGCGCTCCTGGTCGGGCTGCTGTCGTTCGTCGTCGACATGCATTGGCAGATGCAGGTTCTGCTATTCGCGATATTCGCGGCGGCAGCGGTGCCGATCTGGCGAAACCTGGCGCGGCGCGGCAAGGGTGAAACTGCAAGCCCGTTCCTGAACCGGCGCACCGATGCGCTGGTCGGCCGCGTTTTCACGCTGGAGAAGCCGATTCAGGACGGCAGCGGCACAGTGCGGATCGATGACACCATCTGGCGCGTGAACGGTCCGGATGCGCCGGCTGGCAGCCGCATCCGTATCGTCAAGGCCGAGGGGGCCACGCTGACGGTCGCGGCCGAGTAAACCAAACGCCCTCGCCGAGTGAGCAACGGATTACTGCTTGCGCCAACGCTCGGCGAATTGATGCAAGGGCAGCAGCACTTCAAGCAATTCTTTCCCGGCCGCCGTCAGTCCGTATCCGCCCGCTGGATTCAGGTCGAGCAGATACGCAGCCCGCAGTTCGGCGACCCGGGTCTGGATGATCGTGGGTGAAGCATCATCGCAGGCTTCACGCAGCGCCCGCGATGTCAGCGACCGTTCGCGCAACTCCCAGAGAATCCGCAAGGTCCAGCGCCGGCCCAGCAGATCAAGCAGTGCCATGATCGGCCGGCCGGTTCTGGAGCCGCGCACGGGCGGTGACTTCGCCGGTCGTGCGTTCCGCTTGTGTCCCTGTGCCGGAGGTGTCGCAACCGCTCGTCGTGTCGTCTTTGCCATCCGATCCTTTTGTTGTGCTACATAAAGTGTAGCAGAATGCTACGATTATTGTAGCAAGGGAGTCCTGCGATGTCACGGATCGCGCCGCTTGAGCCGCCTTACGATGTTGAAATCCAGCAGCAATTCGATCGGATCATGCGTGGCGCTCCGCCGCTGATGCTGTTTCGGGTCGTTGCCGGCAATGCGCGGGCCTGGGAGAAATTCAGGGGCGGCAGCCTGCTCGACGGCCGGGTTCTGTCGTTGCGGGAGCGCGAGATTGTCATCGACCGGACCTGTGCGCTCACGCGCTGCGAATACGAATGGGGCGTCCATGTCGCGACGTTCGCGGGTGCCGCCGGCCTGACCAATGAGCAGGTGCGTGCAACGGTGCTGGGTAATGTGGACGAAGCCTGCTGGTCGACCGATGAGCAGGCGCTGATCGCCGCCGTCGACGCGCTTCATCACCGCGCGACGCTGAGCGAGAGTGAATTCGCGGCGTTGAGAATGCATTACGATGATGCGAAGATTTTCGAGATCATCCTGTTATGCGGGTTTTATCGCACCGTCTCGTATCTGGCGAACGGGCTGAGCTTGCCGCTGGAAACGAGCGCTGCGCGATTCCCGAGCAGCGCGGCTTGAGCGGATCGGCCGTCAGGCCACCCCCGCGCGCAGCAGGTCGTGCAGATGCACGATGCCGACCGGCTTTCTGCCGTCGGTGACGATCAGCGCGGTGATCTTCGAGGTGTTGAGAATCTCCAGCGCCTCCCCGGCAAGCAGGTTGGCGGCGATGG
>JAFKKL010000231.1 GCA_017305595.1 Hyphomicrobiales bacterium
GCGACGACGAAGGCGGGCAACGTCAGGCAGCCAATATAGAGCGGTGTGACGCTCGCGGGATCGAGCCATGGCGACAGCAGTTTGACGAGGCCCGCAAGCAGCAGTGCCGCAATGCTCGACGTCGTCAGCGTCAGCCAGCGACCGCCGGAGAGAAAGCCGCGCAGTCGCGCGGTCTCATTGCGCCCGCGATACTCGGGAATGATCTTCTGCGCCGAAACGGCGATGCCGAAATCGAGCAGGCTACCGAGCAGCAGCACCCAGATCCAGACATAGACATAGATGCCGTAGTCGGAACTGCCCATCCAGCGCGCCAGCAGGATCTGTGCCAGATAGGCTAGCGCCGCGCTGAGGACGCGAATGATGAAGATGGTGCCGGCGAGGCGATTGGTGATCGAATTTTCGGACGAGCCCCCGAGCGCCGCGCGAAGCGGAGCAATCACCTTGGCGCGCCAGGACGCGGGTTCGGACGGGGTTTCCATGACAGCCAAGACAGATGTCCTCAAGGCGCGCGGCGGCCGGGCGATGAGGAACAGGCTTAGCAACCATTCGTTAAGATTCGGTTGGGCGTGAGGTGACGAGCGGCCGTCCGAAACCAGCGAAGCGGCGGTTCGGAGACGAACTATCCAGCCGATCGGCTATTCCGGCGTCGTTGCGAGGAGCGTTAGCGACGAAGCAATCCAGTTCTTACTTGGTGGCTTTCTGGATTGTTTCGCGGAGCCTGTGCTCGGACAATGCGAAGCGTTGATCCGAGTGCTCGCAATGACGGAGAGATATGTGCGCTACTGCAGATTGACGTTGAACTCGTAGGCGCGATTGCCGCCGACCAGCGTGAACTTCAACGCCGCGCCGTCCGGGTTGGCGCCCGACGGCAGGCCGTCGAGCGCAAACGTGAAGCGCTTGAGGTCGGGCGCAGTCTGGTCGAGCAACTTCGGCAGCGGCAACGACCAGTCCGGCGTCGGGCCTTCGACATAAAGATGCAGCTTATCGCCCTCATGGGCCGCGACATCGACAATGACGTTGGCGGGGCCGTCGCGGTGAACGTCGCGGATGGTCACCGGATTGGGATCGCCGACATTCGCCGGCTTCGGCACCGTGTCGAGCGCGCTGGAGAGCGCGTTGTCTTCCGTACTGGCGACGCTGGCGAACGACAGTTCGGCATTGGCTTCGACCGGCACGCACAGTTTGTCGCACACCGCGTAGCTGATCGCCATGCGTAGCACCACCGGCTTGTCGGCTGCTTTCAACGCGATGCGCAGCGGCAGCACGACCTGGTCCTTGTAACCGAGAGAGGTGCCGCCTGCGCCGTCAGGAAAAGGGCGCGGTGCCGGCCACAGCACGGTCACCGCCTCGACGTTGTCCGACTTGGAGAAATCGAAGCGCGGCGGCACGCCGGAATCGCCGGGCGTGCGCCAATAGGTTTTCCAGCCCGGTTGCAGGCGAAACGCGATGCCACCGAGCACCACTGCGCCGCTGCGCGACCCCGCCAACAGACGTACTGCGGAATGGTCGTCCTCTGCCCATGGCGATGCATCTTGCGCGCGTGCACTATTGAGCGTCGCGCAGACGAGAAGCAATGCGGTGAAGCCAATTGCGGGGCGGGCGGGAACTATTGTGATCATGTGACGTCTTTACAGGGATGCGGTCGACTAAACCATTGAATTGCGTGTGATCCATCCGCCGAAAGCCGCTTGATTGACAGCAGCGGCGCCCAATATCAGGATGTGAAGCAAGGCGAGGTCAGGCAGCCATGAACCCTGCGAGCAAAACATCGAAAATCGGCCTCCGCAAGGCAACCGAAGCAAAGGCAACCGGTGACGATGCCGACAGCGGCAGCGGCTACCTCGACGGCCAGTTGCTGGTCGCGATGCCGGTGATGGAGGACGAGCGCTTCGCGCGGTCGGTGATCTATCTGTGTGCGCATTCCTCGGAAGGCGCGATGGGGATCATCGTCAACCGTCCCGCCGGCAGCATCGATTTCCCCGAGCTTCTGGTGCAATTGCAAATCATTCCCGAAGCGGATCAGATCAAGCTGCCGGAAAACGCGGAATCGATGAAGGTGCTGAAGGGCGGTCCGGTCGAAACCGGCCGCGGCTTCGTGCTGCATTCCAGCGACTTCTTTCTCGAAGATGCGACGCTGCCGATCGACGATGATATCTGCCTCACCGCGACGCTGGATATTCTCAAGGCGATTGCGTCGGGCAAGGGGCCGCGTCACGCGCTTCTTGCACTCGGTTATGCCGGCTGGGCGCCGGGTCAGCTCGAAAGCGAGATCCAGGAGAACGGCTGGCTGCATTGCCCGGCGGATTCCGATCTGGTGTTCGGCACCGATGCCGAGGACAAATACAGCCGCGCGCTACGCAAGATCGGCATAGACCCCGGCACGCTGTCCAATGCGGCGGGGCATGCGTGAGTGGGTAATGGCTCCTGCGCCGTCATTCTGACGGTCCGCTTCGAGAGCAGTTTGTCGTAAAACCTATCGCCACCCACGACGTCGTCCCCGCGCAGGCTGGGACCTATACCATAACCCCTGGCGTTGGTTGTTCGCAGGTATGTGCAACAGGCGCTTTCTTTGATCACGTCTGCTGCGGAGTCTGGGTCCCCGCCTGCGCGGGGACGACGTTTATTGGGCTGCTAACCCGCGCGCAAAACGAACTCTTTGTCGAATCATGACGCCGTCATTGACGATGCTTCAATGCGTCGCTTCGAGACGCTCTTCCGTCAGCAATCGCATCGCGGCCTCGGTGTCCATCGGCTCGCCGAAGGCAAACCCCTGCGCGTATTCGCAGCCGAGCTGATACAGCTCCACCGCGTCGGAATCGGTCTCCGCGCCTTCCGCCACCACATCCATGCCGAGATCGTGCGCCAGCGCGATGATCGATTTCAGGATCACCGGCCGGGTGCCGCGACTGGTGGTGCGGACGAAGGACTGGTCGATCTTGATGGTGTCAAACGGGAAGCGTTGCAGATAGGCCAGCGACGAATGGCCGGTGCCGAAATCGTCAAGCGACAGGCCGACGCCGAGTTCGCGAATCCGTTGCAGCATCTGGGCTGCGTGCTCCGGATTCTCCATCACCAGCGATTCGGTCAATTCCAGCTTCAGCGTGCCGCGCGTGATCGAGGAGCGCGACAGCACGGTGCGGATGTCATGGATCAGATCGTGCCGCAGCAACTGCCGCGACGAGACGTTGACGCTGACGAAGATCGGGGCACGGGAGGCGCGGGTCGCGCGCTGCCAGATGCTGAGCTGGCGTGCGGCCTGATCCATCACGAACGTGCCGAGATCGATGATGAGCCCGCTCTGTTCGGCGATCCCGATGAATTCGATCGGCGACATGCGGCCGAGCTTAGGGTGATCCCAGCGCGCCAAGGCCTCAAAGCCGGCGATGGCGCGATCCTCCAGCCGCACGATGGGCTGATAGAGGATGGTGATTTCCTCGCGCTCGATGGCGCGGCGCAGTTCGGATTCCAGCGTCAGGCGGTCGGTCTTGCGTGCGCGCATCGCCGGCTTGTAGACGTCGATGCGGTCGCCGCCGATGCGCTTGGAGTGATACATCGCGAGTTCGGCATCCTTCACCAACTCGTCATTCGGCGCGGTCTGCGGGTCGCTGAGCGCGAGGCCGATCGAGGCGGTGAGGAAGATTTCGCGGTCATTGAAGGCGATCGGCGCGCGGATCGTCTTGCGGACGGTTTCTGCGAAGGCGGTGATGCGTGGCGATTCCTGCTCCGACATCAAGATCAAGCCGAACTGATCGTCGCCGAGGCGCGCGAGCGTGTCCTGCGGCTTGAGAATGCGCGTCAGTCGCCGCGCCAGTGTCAGCAGGATGGAATCGCCGACCGCGACGCCGACGGAATCGTTGACCTGCTTGAAGCGATCGATATCGATCACCATCACGGTCGGCCGCATCGCGGGCACGGATTTCGACAGATTGCTCAGGCTGGCGAGGCGGTCGAGGAACAGTTTGCGGTTCGGCAGGCCGGTGAGGTTGTCGTTCACCGAGTCGTGTAGGAGCCGTTCCTCGGCGTTCTTGCTGTCGGTGACGTCGGTGAGCGTGCCGATTACGCGCAACACTTCGCCGTCGGAGCCGACAACGGGACGGGCTTTCAGCGAGAACCACATGAAATGCCCGTCCGCGGTGCGCAGCCGGAAGTCCTGCACCAAGCGGCCGCGGCGTTGATCGAGCACGCTGTCGAGCGCGGCGCGAAAGCGATCCTGATCAAGCGGATGCAGCACCTCTAGCCAGACAGCGGCGGCATCTTCCAGTGTGCCGCGCTTGAGGCCGAGCAGCGTTTCGGTTTCGGGGCTGGTGAATACCTTGTCGGCGGCGACATCCCAATCCCAGATCAGATCGCCGGAGCCGGTCAGCGCCAGTGCGCGGCGTTCGACATCGGAAACGATGCCGCCGGCCGCGCCGCCGGCAAAAGCGTGCTGCATCACCGTGAAGCCGATCAGCATCACGATCAGCACCAGGCCGCCGAGCAATGCCGGGCCGACGATATCGTTGGTGACGCTGCCTTCCACCGTCATACCGGCCGCGATCACCCACACCACCAACAGGAACCACGTCGGGATCAGCAGCACCGCGCGGTCGTAGCCGTGCGTTGAGAGATAGACGATCAGCGCGAAGCCGAACACCGCGATCATTGCCAGCGAGATGCGCGCGATGCCGGATGCGACCGCGGGATCGAACAGCGCCAGCGCCACCAGCGAACCGAGGAAGGCGAGCCAGCCCAGCGTAATGTGCGAATAGCGCACATGCCATCGGTTGAGGTTGAGATAGGCGAACAGGAATACCAGCAGCGTCGCGGCAAGAATCGCTTCGCCAGCCGCACGCCAGATGCGTTCCGCGCCGGCGGACATATCCAGCACCTTGCCCCAGAAGCCGAAGTCGACGCCGATATAGACCAGCACCGCCCACGCCAACGCGGCAGCGGCGGGAAACATGATGCTGCCCTTCACCACAAACAGGATCGTCAGCACCAGCGCAAGCAGGCCGGAAATGCCGATGACGATGCCCTGATACAGCGTGAAGGAGTTGACCTTGTCCTTGTAGGCGTCGGGCTCCCACAGATAGAGCTGGGGCAGCTTGTCGGTGCGCAGTTCGGCGACGAAGGTGATCACCGCGCCGGGATCGAGCGTGATGCGAAACACATCGGCGGTGGGATTCTCCTGCCGCTCGGGCCTGTCGCCGGTCGATGGTGTGATGGTCGCGATGCGCGACAGGCCGAGGTCGGGCCACAACAGGCCGGACGAGACGATACGGTAATGCGGTGCGACGATCAGGCGGTCGAGCTGATCGTCGGTGTTATTGGCAAGCGCGAACACTACCCAGTTCTGTCCACCCTCGCGCGCGCGCACTTCGACGCGGCGCACGATGCCGTCGGTGCCGGGTGCGGTGGAAACCTGAATCCGGTCGGTGTCGCTATGCTGGTGTTCGAGAACCGCGGTGAGATCGATGGCGGCCGCGTCGCTGCGGACGCTGACCGCGTCGACGGCATAGGCGGGCAACATCGAAACCCAAAGCGTGAGGCCGAGCGCCAGCAGCGCAAGAAACCTTATCGGACGCAATCTCGAGTCTCCACGTTGAACGGCGCCACGCGACAATGACAGCGTTGCGCGAGGCAACGAAACGGACACGGAAGACGTTCTCGCAGGCCGATCAAACCCCGTTATCGACCCATCCCCCGGTCGCGATAAATGCCATGGATGCTTGGGAATTCAAAGACTTTCCCGCCGCGATTCCGTGCATCACACCGTCAACACAATTTTGCCAATATGTTGGCTGGTTTCCATCCGGCGATGGGCGTCGGCTGCGTTGGGCAGCGGAAAGGTGCTATCCATCAAGGGCTTCACCTTGCCGGCGCGGATCAGCGGCATTACCTTCGCTTCGATGGCGCTGACCATCGCGGCCTTGTCGGCCGGGCTTCGCGGTCGCAGCGTCGATCCGGTGTGGACAAGCCGCTTGGTCATCAGCTTGGCGAAGTTCACCGTCGCCTTCGGCCCGCCGAGGAACGCGATCTGCACGATGCGCCCGTCGACGGCGGCGGCGTCGTAGTTCTTTTCGATATAATCACCGCCGACCATGTCGACGATCAGGTTCGGGCCGGTGCCGCCGGTGAGTTCCCGGCTGACGGCAACGAAATCCTGCGTCTTGTAGTTGATGGCGTGGTCCGCCCCGAGCTTGAGGCAGGCGTCGGCCTTGTCCTGCGAGCCGACGGTGACAATCACCTTGGCGCCGAACGCCTTCGCCAGTTGAATCGCCATGGTGCCGATGCCGGACGAGCCGCCGTGGATCAGCATGGTTTCGCCAGCCTGCAATTTCCCGCGCTCGAATACGTTGTGCCAGACTGTCATCAGGGTTTCAGGCGTGGCGCCGGCTTCGGTGATCGACAACGTATCGGGAACTGAAATCGCTTGTGCGTCCGGCGCGATGCAATATTCGGCGTAACCGCCACCCGCCACCAGCGACATCACCTTGTCGCCGATCTTGTGCCGCGTCGTGCCGGGGCCAACCGCGACCACCTCGCCGGCAATCTCAAGCCCGGGCAGGTCGCTGGCGCCGGGCGGCGGCGGATAGCTGCCCGAACGTTGCGCCACGTCGGGCCGATTGACGCCGGCGGCCTCGACCTTGACCAGCAATTCGCCCGTGCCGGGCGTGGGAACCGGACGGGTTTCCGGCAGCAGGACTTCAGGGCCGCCCGGCTTGCTGATGCCAATGACGGTCATTTGCGCGGGCAGCTTTTCCATGATTTGTCCTCTTCTGAGTGCGGGAACCGGTTTCGTTTATAGCGCTTTGAAACGGCGTGGGTATCGGTCCCGGCAAAGAAAATACATCGAGCGGGAGGCAGGCGATGGCGAGCGAGGACGACGACAAGCCGCAGAAGAAAGTGAGCCACGAAATCGGTCAGGATCTCTCGCTGTTGTCGGTCGATGAACTCGGCGAGCGCATCGCGCTGCTCAAGGTCGAGATCGAGCGGCTCGATCAGGCCATGACGAAAAAGCGCGCCTCAAAGGACGCCGCCAACAGCTTCTTCAAATCGTAGACCTCACCATCATGGCGAGCGAAGCGAAGCAATCCAGAAGCCGCAAAGGAAGACCGGATTGCGTCGTCGCTAACGCTCCTCGCAATGACGGAAATAATAACCGACTCCAATACAACTAGCCCTAGGTCACTGACCCAATGCGGGACATATTCTTGCCCCGCACGTCGAATCGGTGTCGGCCAATGGCCGACATGGCAAACGAACCTTAAACAAAACCATTCATTTACGATCAGTTAAGGCTTCTGGTTTATGACTGGAGTTGTCCTCGTTTGGACACCGAGTGGCTCCTGTCCACTCTGTTTGACGCCTCCCTGTTAAACCACTTCAAGCCGCCGGTCTTCGGCGGCTTTTTTTTGCGTCAAAATGCGACAAGTTTCCCGTTCGTCGGCTTGGAAACCATAATTTCGGTTTGTCCGCGCGCGTGCTGGACTCCCGTCCCGCCCGGAGTAATGATTTGTTCACTATAAGCCGACCGCGCTTTGGATCATTCGGCGAGACGCCGGTGAAGTGGCAGTACGAATCGCACCCGCACGTTAAGCAATGAGGGGGGCGAACGGCCTGACATTCCAATGGACGCGGAGCGGCACGATGAGCGTAATCAGTAGTGTGAGGCGTTAGCGATGTCGGATCGTTCCCTAAGCGAAGCGGGTCTCGTCCAGTTCAGCGAGCGCCTGACCAATTCCCCGGCGTTCGGCACTTTGTTCCGCGAAGGCATGGACCTGGTCGAGGAGACCGCCGCCTATCTCGACGGCCCCGGCCGCACCGAGGCCAAGACCCTCGATCGTCCCGTCGGCCTGACCTACGCCACCGAAAGCATGCGCCTGACGACGCGGCTGATGCAGTTGGCCTCGTGGCTTCTGCTGCACCGCGCGGTGAAGGAAGGCGAGATGTCGCTGACGCAGGCCAACCGCGAAAAGACCAAGGTGAAACTCACCGCGGCAGAGCCCGGCGCGGACGACATGCTGGTCAAGCTGCCGCAGCAGTTGCAGGATCTGATCGCACGCTCGGTAACTTTGCAGAGCAAGGTTCGCCGTCTCGATGCCACCATCCATTCGCCGCTGACCGAGCGCCCCACCGCCATCGGCAATCCGGTGGCATGGAAACGATGCAGGACGTCGACGATGCCGGGAATCGGCTCCAGCTCGATCTCCATCGCGGCGACGATGCGTGCGAGCACACGCGGATACCATCCCTCGGGCAGCGGACCGACACGCGGAACCAGGACATCGTGCATCGCGGAGACAGCCTTGCCGACGAACAGCCGGTGCTCCTCCTCAGCGGTCATCGGCCAGCCGAGCGCGGTGATCTCCTCGGCCATGATGCGCGAGGCGATGCCCTCGCTGTCCGCGATCACGCCGTCGCAGTCGAACAGGATCGCGTCCGGTCGCACCCGATCTCCCCTTATGCGTCCGCCGGCGCGTGGCCGATCAGGGCCGGCAACTCGGCCATGTCACTGAACAGCTCCGCGCCCGTCTCGGCGATGCCGGGCGCCTCGTACCGCACATAGCCGAGCACGCGGCAGCCCGCCGCCACGCCGGCCCGCGCGCCCATCGCCGTGTCCTCGACAACGACGCATTTCGACGGTGCGACCCCGCAGGCAGCGGCGGCGGCGAGATACAGGTCCGGCGCGGGCTTCGGTGCCGCCACGTCCTGATGCGAGAACAGCCGCCCGCCGAAGAATTCCTCGAGCCCGAGCCGCCCGATCTTGAAGCGAAGCCCGTTCCGGCCGCTGTTGCTTGCCACCGCCATCGGCAGGCCGGGTCCGTGCAACAAGCGGATCGTC
>JAFKKL010000232.1 GCA_017305595.1 Hyphomicrobiales bacterium
CCGCCGCCGGCCAACTTGCGATGGTGAAAATTCCTGCATCGGAAAAATTACCCGATGCGATCGGCGGCCCCGTGCTGCGCAACGCGGCGCTCAAGGGCGATCCGGCGGCGGCGCACGAAGTGGCGCTGCGTTACGCGGAAGGCAAGGGTGTCGCGGCGAATTTGCCGGAAGCGGCGAGGTGGTACGACCGCGCCGCGCAAGGCGGCGTAGTCCCCGCAATGTTCCGGCTCGGCACGCTTTACGAGAAGGGCACCGGCGTCACCAAGAACTTCGATACCGCGCGGCGCTACTACACCATGGCCGCTGAGCGCGGTAACGCCAAGGCGATGCATAACCTCGCGGTGCTCGAAGCCGACGGCGGCGGCAATGGCGCCAACTATCGCAGCGCGTCGGCTTGGTTCCACAAGGCCGCGGCGCGCGGCGTCGCCGACAGCCAGTTCAATCTCGGCATTCTCTACGCGCGCGGCATCGGCGTCGAGCAGAACCTCACCGAGTCCTTCAAGTGGTTCAGCCTTGCCGCGGCCCAGGGCGACGCCGACGCCGCCCGCAAGCGCGACGACGTCGCCAAGCGGCTCGACCCGCAATCGCTCGCCGCCGCCAAGCTGGCAGTCACTAGCTTCACGCCGGAAAAGCAGCCGGACGATGCCGTCAGCGTCACCGCGCCGCCGAAGGGCTGGGATGCGCCGCTTGAGAAAACCGCATCGGCAAAGCCCGCGTCGCGGATAGCGCGGGCCGTTCGTTAAGGTGAAATCTTCACCAATTCACCACTGAAAGACGACCGGCAGCGGCGAAACCTGTCGCTTCCGAATTCTTTAACTCCCCTTTCGTTCGATTTCGGTTATGCAGGGGCGTGGCGCGCGCCTGCCGCGCTCCAAACACCTCTCGTCGTGAGCGGTTTGGTCCAGCTCTCGGCGACTATCGAAACGAACGCGCTGTGCAGCTTTATCTTCCGATCGCGGATATTCCGATCAACGTGTTCCTCATCCTGGCGATGGGAGCGGCGGTCGGATTCGTGTCGGGGATGTTCGGCATCGGCGGCGGCTTCCTGCTGACGCCGCTGTTGATCTTCATCGGCATCGCGCCGGCGGTGGCGGTGGCGTCGGTTTCGACCCACATTGCCGCCTCGTCGTTGTCGGGGGCGCTGTCGTATTGGCGCAAACGCTCGATCGATCCGACCCTGGCGCTGGTGCTGCTCGGCGGCAGCGTCGTCGGCACCTTCCTCGGCGTCTGGCTGTTCACGCTGCTGCGCGCCCATGGCCAACTCGATCTGGTGATCGCGCTGTCCTACGTCGTGCTGCTCACGGGTGTTGGCAGCGCGATGTGCTACGAGGGCCTGCGTGCGATCCGCCGGGCACGACGCGGCGGCAACGCGACCTTGCGGCGCCCGGGCGCGCACACCTGGATCCACGGCCTGCCGCTGAAGATGCGCTTCAAGCGCTCGAAAATTTATTTGTCAGTGATCCCGGTCAACATCATCGGCCTGCTGATCGGCTTCCTCGGCGCCATCATGGGCGTTGGCGGCAGCTTCATCCTGATCCCGATCTTGATCTACGTGCTGCGGATTCCGACCAGCACGGTGATCGGCACCTCGATGGCGCTGACGCTGGTGACTATGGTGATCGCCACCATCCTGCACGCGGTGACCAACCATCAGGTGGACGCGGTGCTGGCGCTGATCCTGATGATCGGCGGCGTCACCGGCGCGCAGTTCGGCGCGCAGGCCGGACACCGCATCCGCAGCGAGCACCTGCGGCTGCTGCTGGGGTTGCTCATCCTCGCGGTCGGCGTTCGCTTCGCCATCGAACTCGGGATCAGGCCCGACGAGATCTACACCATCCGCGCGTCGGGAGGCGGCGCATGACCCTTCGCCGTATCACAGTCGTGTTTCTCGCGCTTGCCGTTTGCGGCCCTATGAGCCTCGCGCCCGCACAGGCTGAGAAGCTGATCGTCTCGATCTCGAACCACCGCGTGACAGTGACCTCGAGCTATTCCGGCGAGGAGCTGGTGCTGTTCGGCTCGGTCGAGCGCGACGCGGGTACACCGGCGCGGCCCGGCGGCTACGACATGGTGGTGACGGTGTCCGGTCCGCGCACCGACATGGTGACGCGGCGCAAGGAGCGCAAATTCGGGATCTGGGTGAACGCCGACTCCCGGCAGTTCCTCGACGTGCCGGCCTATCTTGCAGTCTCGTCGAACCGCGCGATCGACGCCATCGCGCCCGCCGACGTGCGGCGGCGCCAGCAACTTGGCATCGACAACGTCCTGCTCACCCAGCGCGTCGGCACTGACTACGCCGACGTGGTGGCGAGCGATCCGTTCCGCCGCGCCTTCGTGCGACTGCGCACCGAACACGGGCTTTATCGTGAATCCGCCAGCGGCGTCACCTTCCTGACGCCGACGCTGTTCCGCGCCGGCATCGCGCTGCCCGCCGAGGTGCCGACCGGGACCTATGACGTCAACATCAAGCTGTTCGCCGACGGCGCGATGGTCGGCGATACCCAGACCGCGTTCGAGATCGTCAAGGTCGGCTTCGAACAGTTCATCGCCACCGCCGCGCACCAGCACGGCCTCGCCTACGGCCTCGCCACCGCGCTGATGGCCCTGATGACCGGATGGATGGCCTCCATCGTCTTCCGACGGGACTAATTACAAGGCAGCAACTGCCATGCCGAGCACGCTCGCGGTCATCACGCCGGTCGCGAGCCAGCCCAGCCAGTTCAGTGGTCCGTCGATCACGAAGCGATCCATCACATCGGTGCGGCGAACCATCATCATCAGCAGGATCATCACCGGCACCGCGAGAATGCCGTTGACCACCGCGCTCCAGTACAGTGCGGAGATCGGATCGATCGGGGAGAAATTGAGGATGATGCCGACGATCGCGGCAAGCGTCAGCACGGCGTAGAAGGCCCGCGCATCTTTCGGCTTGCGCGCAAGGCCGACCGGCCAGCGGCACCCTTCCCCGATCGCGTAAGCCGCCGAACCGGCCAGCACCGGCACCGCGAGCAGTCCAGTGCCGACGATGCCGAGCGCAAAAATGAATTCCGCGAAGGCACCGGCAATCGGACGCAATGCCTCGGCCGCCTGCGCCGACGTCTGGATGTCAGTCTTGCCGCTGGCGTGCAGCGTTGCCGCCGCGGTGACGATGATCGCCAAACCGATCAAGGTTGAGAAGCCCATGCCGACCACCGTGTCGGCGCGAATGCGCAGGAATTCACGTGTTGCGTCGCGCGGCGTCTCGATCAAGGGCTCCTTGTCGGGATCGATGCGTTCGTCCTCCGCCTCCTGCGAGGCCTGCCAGAAGAACAGGTAGGGCGAGATCGTGGTGCCGAGAATGGCGACGATCGTGGTCCAGTAATCAGCATTCCATTCCAGCCGCGGCAGCACCGCGCCCTTAAAGGCTTCGGCCCAATCCACATTCGTCACGGCGAGTGCGATGACGTAGGCAAACAAGCTGAGCGTCAGCCATTTCAACACGGCAACATAGCGCTTGTAGTCAAAGAAAATCTGCGCCAGCACCGAGATCAGGCCGTACATGATGACGTAGGCGAAGGCCGGGCCACCGACCAACAGCTTCGATGCATCGGCCATGGCGGCGAGATCGGCGCCGATATTGATGGTGTTGGCGACGAACAGCAGCGTCACGATGAAATACAGCAACCCCTGCGAATAGTGACGGCAGACGTTGCCGGCAATGCCGCGACCGGTGACGCGGCCGACCCGCGCGGAAATTTCCTGAATCGCGGCCATCAGCGGGAAGCTGATGACCATGGTCCAGCCGATGCTGTAACCAAATTGCGCGCCGGCCTGGCTATAGGTGCCGATGCCGGATGGATCGTCGTCCGCCGCACCGGTGATCAGACCGGGGCCGAGTGTGCGAACGAAACCGCGCAGGCCTTTCGTACTCGCCGGTTCGACATCGCTCGTTTCGACGGATTGCGTCACGCCTGCGTTCCACAGCCTCAGCGTTGGTCTCAACGCCGCGCGGCGATTTGCGTTCCGTAGCCTCCGCTCAAGTCCGATTCAACGAACCCCAGTCGGCGTCTCATCGATCTCGATCGTCGTCGGAATGCCCGGTGATAACAACCGCAACCGCGCACCAAAACCGAGTGCATCGAACGATATCTTCAGGTCCTGCGCGTTCTGACGAAAATGCGCCCAGCCGTCGGTATGCACCGGCACGATCAGCGCGTCCTTGAAGGCCCGCGCTGTTTCAATGGTGTCGTTGGTGTCCATGGTGAGATGAAACGGCCCACGCGTCTGCGCCGCACCGGCAAACGGCAGCACCAGCCGCGCCGGAAAACGCCGCGCCACTTCGGCGACACCGTCGTACCAGACCGTGTCGCCAGTGATGTAGATCGCACGGCCCGCCGCCGACTTCGGCGCGACAACGAAGCCTATTACGTCGCCTGCCAGCGGTTCGATCCCTGCGGGGCCGTGACGCGCCGGCGTCGCGGTAACAGTGAGGGCACGATCGCCCTTCACCAGATCGACGTTCTGCCAGGGCGAAAGTCCCTCGACCTTGCCGCCAAGCCGCCCGGCTCCTGCAACGGTCGTGAGCACGCGTCCCGCGCGGCCGAGAAAATCACGACCACCGTGATCGAGATTGTCGGCATGCTGATCGTGGCTTAGCAACACCGCATCGACCGCGCCAATGTCCTCCGCGCTCAATGAGGGCGCCGCGAGTTTCTCCAGCGTGACATGCGGCAATTCGTAATGGCCGGGTGCGTCGAAGGTCGGGTCGGTCAACAGCCGGAAGCCTTCGACTTCGATCAACGCGGTGGGACCACCGATCAACGTGATACGAACTTCGGTCATGACAACCTCCATCATTCAATGGGTTTGGGAACGCACCGGCCGCGTCACAAGGTAGACGCCGAGCGCCACTGGGACGATGCCGAGCAGGTCGCGCATCTCCAGATGCTCGCCGAGCACCAGATAAGCGAACAGCATCCCGAGCGGCGGCATCACGAAGTGATAGGCGCTGGCCGCCGTCGCGCCGCAGGTCCGCAGCATGTGAAACCACAACTGATAGGCAAGGATCGAGCCGCCGAGCACGAGGAAGGCGAAGGCGCCAAGCAATTGTATGTTCGGCACAATGTCGGCGGGCGATGCGAATGCGGCGGCAAAGGGAATAGTCGCAAGACCGGCCGCCAGATTCTGCACGCCGTTGCCGACCCACAGGCTGCCCGACGGCGACAACACCTTGAACAGAATGGTGCCGGCAACGAGCGAGGCGAGCGACGCCAGTGTGAACATGATGCCGTGCAAACTGTCGGTGCCGACGGCGATGCGGTGCCAGACGATCATGCCGACGCCGAGAATACCGAGCAGCAGGCCCGCCACCTTGCGCCAGGTGAGCGATTCACCCAACAGTAGCGCCGCCAGCATCGCGGTGAAGATTGGGTTGGCGCTGACGATCAGGCCGCCGAGCCCGGCCGATACCGTCTGCAACCCGGTGTAGCCGAGGCCAAGATAAAGCGCGTTGTTGGCGATGCCGAGCACCGCGAACACGGCGGCGTCACGCCACGACAGCGTCCAGGTCTCGCGCCGCAACCCCGCGAAGCCGAGGATCAGCACGCCGGCGAGGGTGAAGCGCGCCGCCAGCAGGATCAGCGGCGGGCAATAGGTCACGCCGGTCTTGCCGGCGACGAAGGCAAAGCTCCACAGCACGCAGAACAGCGCGATGGCGAGCGGCAGAAGATTGAGGGAAGGGCGCGACAGGCTGGCCGACGGGGCGAGGGACATAACCGGATTCCTTGGTTGATCTCCTGCCCATCGACTTAGGCTCGCCCCTTCTCATTTGGAAATTAAATGATAAAATCCAATCCAGTGGAAAATCGAATGGATTTCCGATGTTCGATCTCGAATTGCTCCGCAGCTTCGTTTCCGTGGTGGATTCCGGCGGCTTCACCCGCGCCGGCGAGCGCGTCCACAAGACCCAATCGACCGTCAGCCAGCAGATCAAACGCCTTGAGGACGACATCGGGCGTCCGCTGCTGATCCGCACCGGACGGACGGTCTCGCTGACCGAAGACGGCGAACGGCTGCTCTCCTACGCGCGGCGGATGCTGGCGCTGGCGGAAGAAGCTCGTGACGTGATGGCGCGACCGGCGGCCGAGGGCGCAGTGCGGCTCGGCATTCCGGAAGATTTCGCCGCCTATCGCCTCACCGAACTGCTGGCGAATTTCACCCGCGCCCGTCCGGGGTTGCGGCTCGACGTCCAAGCCGATCAAAGCACCAACCTGCGTCGCGCACTGGAGCGCGGCGACCTTGACCTCGCGCTGCTCAAGCGCGCCGCCGGCGAGAAGGGCGGCATCGCGGTGTGGCCGGAGCGCATCCATTGGGTCACCAGCAAGATGCATCCGGTCGACCTCACCTGCCATTCGGTGCCGCTGATCGGGTTTCCCGCCGGGTGCCTCTATCGTGCGGGCGCCATCCACGCCATCGAGGCGGCGGGCCGCAACTGGCACATGGCCTATTCGAGTTCGAGCCTTGCCGGGATTCAGGCGGCGGTCGCTGCCGGACTCGGTCTCAGCATCCTGTCCGAGATGGCGATTCAGCCGGGGCACCGCATCCTGACGGCTAAAGATGGCTTCGCCCCGATCGACAAAACCGAGATGGCGCTGGTCGCCGCACCCGAGGCCAGCCCCGCGACGCTGCGGCTTGCCGATACGCTGGCGGATTTCTGCAACACCGTGCAGGCGAAGGCGGCTTAGGAGCACCGCGCCGCGGCGATAGCGTGCATGCGGTTATCGCCGAGGACGTGCGCGGTGAATTCCAGCGACTTGAAGATCGCCGCGAAGGCCAAGTCGCGAATGCTCAGGCCACCGGTATAGGCGCCGAACGCCGGCATGATTGCACGCTCGCCGTCGCTGGCGAAGCAACGCCGCTCCACCGAACGGCCGCGCCGCGACACCCGCGCCTTCGGATGCAAATGACCAGCGATCTCGCCCGCCGCGCCGGTCGGCTCATGGCGGAACACGACGGGTCCGATGCCGACATCGCTGGCGATGCTGCCGCCGAGATCGCGCGGCAGATCGGGATCGTGATTGCCGACGATCCAGATCCAATCGCGTCCTGTTTGCAGCGTTGCCAACGTGGCGCGATGCGCGACCGACAGACGATCGTGCGCCTCACGATCATGAAAACTGTCGCCGAGCGCGATCACGGTGTTCTGCTGATAGCGCGCGATCACAGCATCGAGCCGTGCCAGCGTTTCGGTCGTGTCATGCGGCGGCAGCAGCACGCCGCGCGTGGCGAAGCTGGAACCCTTTTCCAGGTGAAGATCGGAGACCACGAGCAGGCGCTCGTCGGCCCAGTACAACGCGCCCGAGAGATCGGCGGTGAAATTCACACCGGAAACGGTCATGTCTGCGATGTGCATCGTATTCACGTTCCCGTCGCCTCGCGCACCAGATCCTCGGCGGCCTCCGCCAGCAATTCGTCCGAGGCTTCGCCGTAAACCGCTTCGCGGCCGATTTCCAGCATGACCGGCACCGCGAGCGGAGAAATCCGATCGAGTTCCTTGTGAGTGATTCGGCCGACGATGCGTGTCAGCATATCACTGAGGCGGCGTAAATCGAGCAATCCCGTCGCGGCGTCGGCGCGGGCCGCGCGCAACAGCACATGATCGGGTTGATGCTTGCGCAGCACGTCGTAGACGAGATCGGTGGAGAACAGCACCTGACGCCGGCTTTTCTCCTCGCCGGTGAAGCGGCGCGGAATCAAATCCGAGATGATCGCGCAATTGCGAAACGTGCGCTTCATCAATGCCGATTCCGCGAGCCACGCCTCGAGATCGTCGCCGAGCATGTCGGGATCGAACAGCGTGTCGAGACTCAAACGGCCCTGCCGGATCATCGCCGACATGTCACCCAGCCCCCACACCGCGAGCGCATATTCGTTGGCGACGAAGCCGAGCGGCCGCACCCGCGCGCGTTCCAGCCGCCGCGTCAACAGCATCCCGAGGGTCTGGTGCGCGAGCCGGCCCTCGAACGGATAGCAGACGAGGTAGTGCTTGTCGGCGCGCGGGAAGGTTTCCACCACCATCTCGCGCGCGCCCGGCACGCGCGAGAGATAGGATTGCAGCGAGAGCCACTCACGCACCTGATCGGGCAAACCCTTCCACGCTCGCTGATCCGCCAATAGCAACCGCACACGTTCGGCGAGATAAGTCGAAAGCGGAAACTTGCCACCCATGTAGGACGGCACCTTGGCATCGGCATCGTTGGCGCGCGAGACATAGACCTCGTCTTCCACCAGCGCCTCGTAACACACGATCTCTCCGCCGAACACGAAGGTGTCGCCGATCACCAGGCCTTCGATGAAATACTCCTCGATCTGGCCGAGCATGCGGCCGCCGCGCGCGACAGCGCCGGTTGAGCCGCTGCCGCCGCGCCGCGAGCGCACCAGCCGCACCTTCAGCATCGATTCCTCGACGATGGTGCCGACATTCAAGCGATATGTCTGCCGCACCTTCGGATTGGCGACGCGCCAGCGGCCCTGCTTGTCCTGCTTGATGCGCGCGAAGCGCTCGTAGCTTTTCAGCGCGTAGCCGCCGGTGGCGACGAAATCGACAACATCGTCGAAATCCGCGCGCAACAACTCCGCGTAAGGCGCGGCTGTTTTCACTTCCGCGTAAAGATCGTCAGCGAGAAACGGTTCGCCACAAGCGCAACCGAGTACGTGCTGCGCAAGCACATCGAGCGCGCCGGAGCGCAGCGGCGGCGTATCCTGCGCGTTCTCGTTCACCGCATCGATGGCGACATGACATT
>JAFKKL010000233.1 GCA_017305595.1 Hyphomicrobiales bacterium
GCCGGACCTTGTGACCCGGCGAGCGGATCGCCATGTCATGATGCGGGATTTCGTCACCAGACGGAGAGCATCATGTCGGCAAGCGATTCCAATCAGACTGAGGCGGCGGGCTGGGCGGGCAGCCGGGCCGAGGTACGGCCTCATGCCTTCGATCCGTGGGAGCAGCCGGAACTGTTTCGCGGCGTACTGACGCGCCGTTTCTTTGCTTTCCTGATCGATCTTCTGGTGCTGTCGGTTCCAGTCGTTCTGGTATCGTTGTTCATCGCCGTGTTCGGGCTGGTGACGCTGGGACTGGGCTGGGTGCTGTTCGCTTTCGTGGCTCCGGCCTCGGTGATCTGGGCGATCGTCTATTACGGTATGACGCTCGGCGGCCCGCGCTCCGCAACCGTCGGTATGCGCGTGATGGATCTGGAAATGCGCACTTGGTACGGCGAGCCGAGCTATTTCCTGCTCGGCGCCACCCACGCTGTCGTCTACTGGATTTCGGTATCGATGCTGACGCCGCTGGTGCTGCTGGTCGGCCTGTTCAACGGACGGCGTCGGCTATTGCACGACATCATCCTCGGAACCGTGGTGATCAATACCTCGGTTCGTACCGCGATCTCTCCTCAGCCCCGCCAGAGTTGGTAATAGGAAGGCCGTTGACCGGCCCTCCCACTCGCGCGATGCTTGCCCGACTATCGGAGGCTGACGAGATTCGGTGACGCAACACTCCCGCGACACTCCGCAGTTCTATCTGACGGCTCCCTCGCCGTGTCCCTATCTGCCGGGCCGACAGGAGCGGAAGGTCTTCACGCATCTGGTCGGCAACAAGGCCAGCGAGCTGAACGACCTTCTCACGCACGGTGGGTTTCGCCGCAGCCAGTCCATCGCCTATCGTCCGGCCTGCGACCAGTGCCACGCCTGCGTTTCGGTCCGTGTCATCGCCAATGAGTTCCGGCCCTCGCGCAACTTCCGCAAGGTGATGGCGCGCAATGCCGATCTGGTCGGCCAGTCCCGCAGCGCGGTGCCGACCTCGGAACAGTATTCGATTTTCCGCGCCTATCTCGACCACCGCCACCGCCTCGGCGGCATGGCCGACATGACCGTGCTCGATTACGCCATGATGATCGAGGACAGCCACGTTGAAACCCGGTTGATCGAATATCGCCGCCGTCCGGCCCAGGGCCTCGAAGCGACAACGCCGGGCGAACTGATTGCGGTGGCACTGACCGATATTTTGGGCGACGGGCTGTCGATGGTCTATTCGTTCTTCGAGCCATCGGAGGAAAACCGCTCGCTCGGCACCTTCATGATCCTCGATCACATCGCCCGCGCGCGCCGCATGGGGCTGCCCTATGTCTACCTCGGCTACTGGATCGATGGCTCGCGCAAGATGAGCTACAAGAGCCGCTTCCTGCCGCAGCAACGGCTGGCACCGACGGGATGGCTTCGCGTCGACGACGATGCTTCCGCGCAGTCGGAAGCGCAGGACTGAACGCGAATCGCGCTCTAGCCGAAAACCGTATCGTACAGTAGCTTAAGATTGAGCACGACGATGACGCCGGCCACGATCCAGGCGATGGCGGCAGTGGAGCGCGAGATCACCAGATCACCCATCTTGCGTCGGTCAGAAACGAACCGCACCAGCGGAATGACGGCGAAAGGTAGCTGCATCGACAGCACCACCTGGCTCAGCACCAGCAACTGTCCGGTACCGCGCTCGCCATAGAGCCACGTCACCACGACCACCGGCACGATGGCGATGCCGCGCGTCACCAGCCGGCGCGCCCAGGCCGGCATGCGCAGATGGATGAATCCTTCCATCACGATCTGCCCCGCCAGCGTCGCCGTCACCGTCGAGTTGAGGCCGGACGCCAACAGCGCCACCGCGAACAGCGTCGAGGCAATGCCGAGCCCGAGCAGCGGCGACAGCAGCCGATGCGCGTCGCTGATTTCAGCGACGTCCTGATGGCCGGTGCCATGAAAGGCCGCGGCGGCGACGATCAGGATCGCGGCGTTGACGAACAGCGCCAGCATCAAGGCGATGGTGCTGTCGGTGGTGGCCCACTTGACCGCCTCGCGGCGACCCTTTGGAGTCCGCTCATAGGCGCGGGTCTGCACGATCGATGAGTGTAGATAGAGATTATGCGGCATCACCGTCGCGCCGATGATGCCGATAGCGATGTAGAGCATCGCGGGATTGGCGACGATCTCCTTCGACGGCAAAAAGCCCTTGGCGATTTCGACCACCGGCGGCGCAGCCGCCACGATCTGTACGGCAAAGCAGACCGCAATGACGATCAGCAGCGCGATGACAAAGGCTTCGAGAAAGCGGAAGCCGCGATTCATCAACAACAGCACCAAGAATGCGTCGAGCGCCGTGATCAATGCGCCTGCGATCAGGGGAATGCCGAACAGCAGTTGCAGCGCGATTGCTGTACCGATCACCTCCGCGAGATCGCAGGCAATGATTGCGGCCTCGCATATCAGCCACAGCATGATGCCGACGGGCCTGGAATAATTGTCGCGGCAGGCTTGCGCCAGATCGCGCCCGGTGGCGATGCCGAGCCGTGCGGCGAGCGCCTGCAACAGAATCGCCATCACGTTCGACAGCAGGATCACCGACAGCAGCGTGTAGCCGAACTGCGCCCCACCGGCGAGGTCCGTCGCCCAGTTGCCGGGGTCCATGTAGCCCACCGACACCATGTAACCGGGGCCAAGGAACGCCAGCAGCCGCCGGAACCAGTGCCCTCCGACCGGTAGGGGGATCGAAGCGTGGACCTCAGGCAAGCTCGGCCGCCCCGCTTCCGGGGGCGGGTTCGGTTTACTTATTCCGGCCAAGGCATCCATCCCCCACCATGGCTGAAATCTGCTTTTATTGCAACTCATTTGCAATAGCGAGAAGACCAGCGGCCTTGGCTAACAGTTCCCGTATCGGGAACCCAGATCCGGCCACCAAGACGGCCTTGTCGCAGGCCTCCGGACCGGCCGGCCGACAACCCCTCCTCGGCATTTCTGCATATCGAAATCGTGAGCGCGCACTCGCTTAATATGATAAGCATAATTCTATCAGCGAAGGAAACGATCATGACCGACAATTCGATTGCCGATCCTGCTCTTGCACTCAATCCACAGCGCGCGACCGTCGCACAGGTCGCAATTCTGGCGGCGCTGGCCTCGACCGGAACGCTGGCAACCAACATCCTCTTGCCGTCGCTGCCGCAGATCGGCCGGTCACTCGACGTCTCCACCGCGACCGTTACATCATCGATCACGGTTTTTCTTGCCGCCTTCGCGATCGGACAACTCGCCGTCGGCCCGATCTCCGATCGCTATGGTCGATATCTGCCGGTGGTAACCGGCTTCATCGTATTCATTGCCGGCAGCATCTGGTGCGGGCTGGCGACGGACTTGCCCAACCTTCTGTTCGGCCGCGTGGTGCAAGCGTTCGGTGCCTGCGCGACATCGGTCTTGTCACGTGCCATCGCACGCGACCTGTTCAGCGGCGAAGCGCTGGCGCGAACGCTTGCTCTCATCATGATCGCGATGGCCGCGGCGCCGGGATTCTCGCCGCTCTTGGGCGGCGCGCTCGATCGTTATTTCGGTTGGCGCTCCGAATTCGCATTCGTTGCGATCTTTTCTGCCGTTGCGGCGGCAGCTTACGCGACCCAACTCGGCGAAACCCATCGCGGCGCACGCACAGCGCTGGCCCCGCGCAGCATCGTCGCCACGAATCTGCAACTAACCCTCGACCATCGCTTCCTGATTCCGGCAGCGACGGTCAGTCTGATCCTCGGCGGGTTGTTCGCGATGTTTTCAGCAGCACCGCGCGTTCTGATCGAAGCCTTGCAATTCTCGCCGATCGGCCTTGGCGTGTTCTTTGCCGGGACGGTGATCATCGTTTTCGCGGCGGGCATGATTGCAACGCGGTTATCCGCACGCTTCGGCTTGCAACGCCCGATTCAGGCGGGACTGTTGCTCACCGCCACCGGAAGCATCGCGTTGCTGCTTGTGGGCCTGTCCCATGGGGGCTTCCTGCCGTTCCTCGGCAGCATGTCGGTATTTCTGCTCGGCATGGGCATCGTCAATCCGCTCGGCACCGCGCAAGCGCTGTCGCCGTTCGGCGCCAATGCCGGCGCGGCATCAGCACTGCTCGGATTCTGGCAAATGCTCGGCGCGGCGTTCGGCGTCTGGATGGCCGCGACCATTGTCGGCGATGCGATGATTGCGCTGGGCATCGTGCTCGCGCTCGGCTCGACGCTGGCGCTGATCCTCTATCAGCTCCGTGCCAGAGCACCGGTCGCCTAAGGGAGGCTGCGCTCTATAGGGCTCAACCTATTCGATACTCCAACCGAATTTGTTGGATTTCGGAAAACCCTTCGGCGGCAAGCGACCGGCATCGGCACGCGTGCCGCGCCACTCAGACAATTCCTTCATCGTCGCGCTGAATTCCCGGCCGGCGGAATCCCGCCACTTCAAGCCTTCCTTGGCCGTGAACACAGTGACGTCCGACAATCCGCCGTCCTTGTACTTCTGCAAGCGCACGCCGCGACCACGTGCCATCTCCGGCACCTGATCGAGCGGGAAGATCAGAAGCTTGCGGTTCTCGCCGATCACCGCGACAGTGTCGCCGGTCACCGTCGTCAGCGCTCGTGCCTCGTTCGGCATCTCGACGTTGAGCACCTGCTTGCCCTTGCGCGTGGTGCCGACGCAATCGTCCTCATTGACGACGAAGCCCTGCCCTTCGTGGCTGGCGATCAGGAATTTGCGGCCGCCGGTGTTGACGAACACCGTGACGATCGCCGCGTCCTGCTCCATGTCGATGAACATGCGGATCGGCTCGCCATGACCGCGCCCGCCCGGAAGCTTCGCGACATCGAGCGAATAGAACCGCCCGTTGGTGGCGAGCAGCAGAATTTTCGACGTCGTTTCGGCAAAGAACGAGAAGCCGAGCTTGTCGTCGGTCTTGAACGACAGGTTCGACAGATCCTCGACATGCCCCTTGAGCGTGCGCACCCAGCCCTTGTCGGAAACAACGACAGTAACCGGCTCGCGCTCGACGAAAGCCTCTTCGATCGCCGCGAGATCGTGCTCCGGCGCATCCGCGAAGATGGTGCGCCGTTTGCCGAGCGGCGTCTTCGGCCCGAACATGTCGCGCACCTTGCGCACCTGCTCTGCGACTTTCTTCCACTGCTCGGTTTCGGATCCGAGCACGGCATTGATGCCCTTGAGTTCGGCCCGAAGATTCTTGTCCTCGGTGCGTATCTCCATTTCCTCGAGCTTGCGCAAAGAGCGCAGCCGCATGTTGAGGATGGCCTCGGCCTGAACCTCGGTAAGCTTGAACGCCTTTATCAAGGCCGGCTTCGGCTCATCCTCGGTGCGGATGATCTTGATGACCTTGTCGATGTTCAGATAGGCGATCAGGTAACCGCCGAGCACTTCGAGTCGATGCTCGATCTGCCCCTTGCGATGGTTGGAACGGCGCAGCAGCACGTCACGGAGGTGATCCAGCCATTCGCGCAAGGCTTCGGCGAGGCCGACCACTTTCGGAATGCGGCCCTTCACCAGCACGTTGAGGTTCAGCGAAATCCGGCTTTCAAGCTCGGTGAGCTTGAACAGCGACTCCATCAGCAGTTCGGGATCGACGTTGCGCGACTTCGGCTCTATGACGATGCGGATGTCTTCCGCCGACTCGTCGCGAATGTCGTCGACCAGCGGCAGTTTCTTGGCGTTGAGCAGTTCGGCGATCTTCTCGATCAAGCGCGACTTCTGCACCAGCCACGGAATCTCGGTGACGACAACGACCCAGGTGCCGCGCGCACCTTCTTCCTGATGCCACTTGGCGCGGGTGCGGAACGCGCCGCGCCCGGTGGTGTAGGCTTCCGCGATGCTTTCCTTGGAATCGACGACGATGCCGCCGGTCGGGAAATCCGGCCCCTTCACCCACTTCAGCAGCGCGCGCGACTTGGCGTCGGGCTTGTCGATCAGATGCAGCGCGGCGTCACACAGTTCAGCAGCATTGTGCGGCGGGATCGCGGTCGCCATGCCGACGGCGATGCCCTGCGCACCGTTGGCGAGCAGGTTCGGGAAGCCGCCGGGCAGAACCACCGGCTCCTTCGATTGTCCGTCGTAATTGGCGCGCAACTCGACGTCGTACTCGTCGATACCTTCCAGCAGCAGCCGAGCAACGTCGGTCATGCGCGCTTCGGTGTAGCGGTAGGCCGCGGGGTTATCGCCGTCGATGTTGCCGAAGTTGCCCTGCCCGTCCACCAGCGGATAGCGCGAGGAGAAATCCTGCGCGAGGCGCACCATGGCGTCGTAGATCGCCTGGTCGCCATGCGGATGGAACGAGCCCATCACGTCGCCGACGATCTTGGCGGATTTCTTGAACGGCGTGCCCGGATCGAGCCGCAGCAGCCGCATGCCGTAGAGGATGCGGCGATGAACCGGTTTCAGGCCGTCGCGCGCGTCGGGCAGCGCCCGGTGCATGATGGTCGACAGCGCATAGGCGAGATACCGCTCCTCAAGGGCGGTGCGCAGCGCAACGTCCTCAATGTCCGCAGGTTCCGGTGGAATCAATCGTTTTCCCATGGGGACGGGTTAGCGCCTGACGGGGCGCGCGACAAGGCGTGATTCGGTCCCACGATTCGGTCTGGAACCAGCCGAAATCTACAAATTTGACGCGGAATTGGAGGGCAAGGCCCTTCCCCGCTGCCGGACGACGGCGGCGATGAAGCCCGCGCGGGCATCGGAATGGCTGAGCCCTCGCGGCTCCAGCACATGACGAAGCAGAAAGCGGCCCGTCAGTTCGAAACCGTCCTGAAGGTCCTGATCGGACCAGCCGTTGCTCCCCCCGTCCGCCTCGCGCAGGAACGGCGGCAGCCGCAACAGCCGGCCGCGCCAGGGCTCCCCCGCTTGTCGCGACACCGCGCCACCGGATTTCGGCGACACATAGATCAGGTCGGTGGTCGCGCCCGTCGCGGCGCAACTCGATAGATCGAGGCCGAAGCCGAGTTCGGCCAGCATCGCCAGTTCGAACCGGACCAGATGCACAGCCGCCTCGCCGGCGTCGGAGAAGTCATCCAGCGTCAGCTCGAGCATCTCGTAAATCTCTTCGTGCGGCGCACGCTCCGGCAGCAAGCGCGCCAACGATGCCAGATGCGTCACGCCGTAGACCGCGTGCGAATCCGCCAGCACGGTCGCGGCGCGGGTTCGCGTCACCTCGATCTGATAGGTGCCGAGATGTTCATCGAGGCGCGCACGCCAGACCGCATGGACCGTATTGCCGGGTTGCAGCATCGGCCGCATCCGCGAGCCTGCACCACCGCGCACGAGGCCGAGATGGCGGCCATGTTCGCGCGTCAGCAGTTCGGCGATGGCACTGGATTCACCGTGCCGCCGCACGCCAAGCACAATGCCTTGGTCGGTCCATTCCATGATGCGCGATACTATCGCATTCCGTCGTCATACGCAGGTGGCATCGCCACTCACACGTTCGATCTTTCGAACCAACCACGCGCGTCGCCGGTGAACGAATAATACAGCCCAGCGGCGGTCATTCCCGTCGAGATCAGTTCAAGCAACGTCTCGAACTGCAACCCGCTGAAAGACAATTCGCCGGCGAGCGACAGGACGGACAATCCCAACGCCACCAGCAGGACGATGCGTGCCCAGTTCTTCCGGTGCCGCGCGGCAAGCCCTACCAGAAAGACAAACAACAGGATCATCAGGGCGTTGGCGAAATAGGCAACCGACGCTGCCGACTCGCTCATGTCTTCGGGCATGGTCCGGAACAGCGCCGTCAAGGTGTCGAGCAGCAACGAGGCATAGAGCAGCACCTCGAAGCGCCAAATGTTTTGCGGGACTGGCTGGTTCGCCGGCGTCATTCTTTTGGAAAATCCAGACCCATTTCGCGATAGCGTTCGGGATCATCGCCCCAGCCGTCACGCACCTTCACGAACAGGAACAGATGCACCGGCTGGCCGACGATCTCGGCAATCTCCTTGCGCGACTGTTCGCCGATCGACTTGATGGTGGCGCCGCCCCTCCCCAGCACGATCTTGCGCTGGCTATCGCGCTCGACAAAAATCGTCTGCTCGATCTTGATCGAACCGTCCTTGCGCTCGGTCCAGGTGTCGGTTTCCACCGTGGACTGATACGGCAACTCCTGATGCAGATGTCGATAGATCTTTTCACGCGTGATTTCCGCTGCGAGATAGCGCAGCGGCGCATCCGACATCTGGTCTTCCGGATAGTGGAACGGTCCCTCGGGCACTTTGCTTGCAAGCGCGCGACGCAGATCGTCGACGCCGTCGCCGGACAACGCCGCCACCATGAAGGTGTCGGTGAAGGTCAGGCGCTCGTTGGCAGCCTTCGCCAGCGCCAGCAGCTTCTCGCGCGGCACCAGATCGATCTTGTTGATCACCAGAATTTTCGGATGCGTGACCGTCTCCAGCTTGGTGAGGATCGCGTCCGCCTCCTCGTCGATCCCGGCCCGCGCATCAAGCAGCACGCAGACGAGGTCGGCGTCGTGCGCCCCGCTCCACGCCGTCGACACCATGGCGCGGTCCAGTCGCCGCTTCGGCGCGAATATCCCGGGCGTATCAACCAGAATGATCTGCGCGTTGTCCTCGACGACAATACCGCGGATCAACGCGCGTGTGGTCTGCACCTTGCGCGAGACGATAGTGACCTTGGAGCCGACCAGCGCATTGACCAGAGTGGATTTGCCGACGTTGGGCGCG
>JAFKKL010000234.1 GCA_017305595.1 Hyphomicrobiales bacterium
GGCGAGGTCGGAGAAGCAGTGCTGTTCGCACTGGCGACCTTCGCGATCTCTTTTCTGGTGCGACCGCTCGGCGGCTTCTTCTGGGGTTCGCTGGGCGACCGGCTCGGCCGCAAGTCGGTTCTGGCGCTCACCATCCTCTTGATGTCGGGCGCGACCCTGTCGGTCGGCCTGATCCCATCCTACGACAGCATCGGGATGTGGGCGCCGCTGATCCTCATCATCCTGCGCATGGTGCAGGGCTTCTCGACCGGCGGCGAATATGGCGGGGCGGCAACGTTCATGGCCGAATACGCGCCCGACGCGCGGCGTGGCTTCTACGGCAGTTTCCTGGAGTTCGGTACGCTGGCGGGCTTTTCGCTGGGCGCGGCGCTGATGCTGACCTTCTCGCTGCTGCTCGGCGACGAGACGATGCACGCGTGGGGATGGCGCATCCCGTTCCTGATCGCCGCGCCGATGGGCCTGATCGGAATGTATCTGCGTGCACGCATGGAGGACACGCCGGTGTTTCGCGCTCGCGTAGCCGCGAGCGAAAGCAAACCTTCCCCCGGACTCATCGTTCTTTTTCGACAACACTGGCGGCCGATGCTGGTGGTCGGCGGCTTGGTAATCGCGCTCAACGTCGTCAACTATACCCTGCTCAGCTACATGCCGACTTACTTGCAACGCCGCATCGGCCTGTCGCCGGACGAGGCGTTGACGGTGCCACTGGTCGGGATGTTGTTCATGATGCTGTTCCTGCCGTTTGCGGGCCGACTCTCGGATCGCGTCGGGCGCCGCCCAATGTGGCGTTTCTCGTTGATCGGGCTGCTGCTGCTGGTGACACCGCTCTATATGCTGATGGGCACTGGACTGGCCGGTGCCTGCATTGGTTTCATCCTGCTCGGACTGCTCTACGTGCCTCAGCTCGCGACCATCTCCGCGACTTTTCCGGCGATGTTTCCGACCAGCGTGCGCTTTGTCGGCTTCGCCAGCGCCTACAACATCTCGACGTCGATCTTCGGCGGCACCGCTCCGGCCGTCAGCAGCGGACTGATCACGCTCACCGGCAACGACCTGATGCCGGCCTACTACATGATGGCAACATGCGTCATCGGTCTTATCGCGCTCCACTTTATGCCGGAAACGGCGGGACGATCGCTCTACGAGGACCCCTTCTCTCAGCCGTCTTTCCGAGGTGAGGCCAGCCGTCTTCGCGCCTGATCGACGCCGAGGCGGTTGAACACCATCGGCAAACTTGCTCTTGCCGCGCGACCTACAGGCGTGAGCCCTCGCGACGACGGGCGGGAGGCCGGACCGGCATCTGCAGCCTTCGCATAAAGGACGCCGTTCAAAAACGGCATCCGCGGTCACGACGATATAGATCGTCGAGTCTCAAACTTGAAACACCACGGTCGCAATACCAAGACTCTCGCGCGAGGCGTTGCGGTGCCTTCGTGCCGAAAGATGCGGTGAGACGTCTCATATTCCGCCGGGTCGCCCAATCTTGCGCTGATGCCCTGTGTGGCACGACGTTTGCTCTTGTTCGGCTCAACGCGCCCGAGACGCGTTGTGTTGAAAACAAACGAGAGGAAACGTCATGGAGATCGGCTACTTCACTATGCCGTCGCATCCGCCGGAGTGCGGACTGAAAGAAGGGCACGACTGGGACCTCCAGGTGCTGCGCTGGTGCGATGAACTTGGCTATCAGGAAGGCTGGATCGGCGAGCATCACACCGCACCGTGGGAGCCGCATCCTTCGCCGGACCTGCTCCTGGCGCAGGCGTTCCGCGAGACCAGGAATATTCGTCTTGGGCCCGGCGGCTTCCTGCTGCCCTATCACCATCCCGCCGAACTCGCCAACCGCGTCGCGATGCTCGATCATCTCTCCGAAGGGCGCTTGAACTTCGGCGTCGCCGCTTCCGGCCTGCCGAGCGACTGGGCGATGTTCAATGTCGACGGCATGTCGGGGCAGAACCGCGACATGACGCGCGAGGCACTCGAGATCATTCTCAAGATGTGGACCGACGAAGCGCCGTGGACTCATACCGGCAAATACTGGACGGTGACCAAGCCGGACGTGATGTTTGACTTCCTCAAGCCGCACATCAAGCCGGTGCAGGCACCACATCCGCCGATCGCGGTGGCGGGCCTCAGCAAGGGCTCCGACACGCTCAAGCTGGCCGGCGAGCGCGGCTTCATTCCCATGAGCCTCAACCTCAATCCGGCTTATGTGGCGAGCCATTGGGAGTCGGTCGAGATCGGCGCGGCGAAGACCGGCCGCAAGCCGAGCCGCAAGGACTGGCGCATGGTGCGCGAGGTCTTTGTTGCCGATACTGACGAGGAAGCCTGGCGCCTGTCGGTCGGCGACATGATGGGCCGCATGATGGGCGAGTATTTCCTGCGGCTGCTCGGCCACTTCGGATTCAAGGACTACCTGAAGCATCAACCGGACGTGCCGGACAGCGACGTCACCGTCGAATACTGCGCCAAGCATAACTGGATCGTGGGTTCACCCTCGACTGTCGCCGAGAAGATCGAGAAGATCTACGACGAAGTCGGCGGTTTCGGTACGCTGCTGGTGTTCGGCTTCGACTACAAGCACAAACCCGAAGCGTGGCGCAATTCGCTGCGGCTGTTGAAGCAGGAAGTGCTGCCACGCCTCAAGCATCTCGATGCCGGCGCGGCCAAGGCTGCATGACACGAGCAGCTTGATCCGAATGACAGCTTGCCACTCCTCCTCTGCGGGGAGAGGCAGGCGTTTGCATCGAAAGCAATAGTCTTTTCGCCGTCGCGAGCACTTGCAACGACGCCTCGCGACGGCGGGAAGGGCCGGTTGTTGTTCAGGGTGAAAGATAGTTCCTATGGATGCACAAAGTTTCAAGCAGGCGATGCGGCATTGCGCCGGTGCAGTCGCGCTGGTCACGGTAGGACGCGAGGCCGGGCAGCGTACCGGATTGACGGTCACGGCGGTGTGCTCGTTGTCCGATGACCCGCCATCCCTGCTCGTCTGTGTCAACCGCAATGCCAGCGCGCATCCGCGCATTCGCGAGGAAGGTTGTTTCGCCGTCAGCTACCTCGCCAACGAGCATATGGCGCTGGCACTGACCTTCAGCGGTCAAAAGGGCATCGATGGCGACGCGCGTTTTGGCTTCGGTCGCTGGACGACAGCGGCCACCGGCGCGCCGGTGCTTGAGGATGCACTGGTATCATTCGACTGCGATCTGCGTGAAGAGTTCGAGGCGAAGACGCATTCGGTGTTCATCGGCGCCGTGCGCGACGTCAGCTTCCGTCCTGAAGGACGACCACTCGTTTATCTGCGAAGCGCCTTCCACGATGTGCAGGCAATGCGCGAACCGATTACACTCGGCGATCTCAAGGCCCGCAAGATGATCTGGAGCGGATTTTCGTGACGGTCCCGTCCTTCGAGAGGCGCTTCGTATCCCGGGATGCCGCGACCGTCAGTGCGGCATCGTTTCGATCTTCAGCGCCTTGATCTTGCGGTAGAGCGTGGCACGGCTGATTTTCAACGCGCGCGCGGCGTTTGTGACATTGCCGCCACTCATACGCAGAACGTCGATGATGACATTGCGTTCGGCGGCTTCAAAATCGGCCACCGGCATCAGTTCCGCGGCGGCCTCCGCGCCTGAGGGCGGAAGATCGAGATCTGCCTCCGTAATGAGACCATTCTCCGCCGTGCAGGCGGCAAGCCGCAGCACATGACGCAATTGCCGCATGTTGCCCGGAAAGGGATGCATCAGCAGCATCTGCCATGCACCGGGCGCGACGTGCGCGTTCGGCGCTTCGTCGGCGGCGACTTGCGCAATCACCGCCGCCTTGTCGGCCCGCTCGCGCAATGCCGGCAATTCAACTTGCAACCCGCGAATACGGTAATACAGGTCGGCGCGGAAGCCGCCGTCCGCAACCATGGCGTCAAGATCGCGATGCGTCGCGCTGACGAGGCGAATATCCACTTGCACCGGCTTCAGCGCGCCGAGCGGCCATACCTCGCGATTTTCCAGCACCCGCAACAGACGCGTCTGTAACGCTAGCGGCATGTCGCCGATCTCGTCGAGAAACAGCGTACCACCGCTGGCTTGCGCGATCAGTCCCTTCGAGCCGTCGCGCCGCGCGCCGGTGAAAGCACCGGCCTCGTAGCCGAACAACTCGGCATCGATCAGGCTTTCCGGCATCGCCGCGCAATTGAGCGCAATGTAATCGCCGCGCGTACGATGGCTTGCGGCATGAATGGCACGGGCGAATACGTCCTTGCCGCTGCCGGTCTCACCTCGGAGCAGCACGGGAATATCCTCGTTGGCCACCAGCATCAGCCGCTTGACGCTTCGTTGCAGCTTTGGATCGGCACCAGCAAGGCGCGCCAGCGCATCAAAGCGCAAATCGCTCGCTTTCTCGCGCCGGTGCGGCTGCGACGTCGTGCTTGCGCGTGGCTGCGGCGTGCTGATGCGGGCGCGGCCAAGATCGCTGCCATTGCTTCGCCGCAGCAGCTGCGGCGCATCGGAACGTCGCGCCGCATCCATGTCGAGACGGATGAATTGCGAGAGCGGCGTTCCTGCGTCGATCTGCGTGTCCGACATATTAAACTCGCGCCGGGCCACCCGATTGGCACCGAGCACGCGCTGGTCGTCATCAAAAGCAATCAGATGAACGTGGTTGCCTTCATGACCGGGCAGCGCCGCAATCCAGGCATGGCGGTAATACGAGCGGAAGATCGCCTCCTCGATCCGCCGCACCGTCTGCGCGGCGACCGCCAACGCCATCTGATGCGCGGTGCGATCGAGATCGGCCCGGCATGAGGTAATGTTCACCGCGCCGGCCAGTTGACCGGCATGATCAAACAGCGGCGCGACCGCGCAACTGAACATCGACCACTGCTCGCGGAAATGCTCGTCGCGATGCACCAGGATCGGCCGTTGCTCCGCGAGCGCGGTGCCGAGCCCGTTGGTGCCTTCGACGGATTCAGAAAACCGTGATCCGGTATAGACTTTCCATTGCCGCAGGATGGCAGCGGCTTCGCCCTCCGGCAGACGGCTGACCAGAATAGTGGCGTTGGTATCGGCGAGATTGACGCAATAACCCGCTTCACGCACCACGCGATAGAGATCTTCAAGATCCGGCGTCGCGGTGCGAATAAGGTCGTTGACCGGCTCCACGCAATGTTTCAGCTCGGATTGTGTCAGCGTAAGAGGCGGCCCCCGCCGCGCGGGGTCGAGCTTATGATCCATCAGGCAGCGCCGCCATGAATTGGCAATGCGGGGCTCGCTTGCGACGACCGCCGCGCCATCCGCTGCCGACAGCACGCGCGCAACATGCCCCTCTGCCACAAGCTTGGCCATTCCGGATGTCTCCACCCATGTTCGTTGGCAAAGTTTCTCATGGCGGCAGGCGGAGTCAACCGCGATGTTTGCGGGAGCGGACAGTGATTTGAGTTGTCGTCCAGCAGTTTAGAAGCAGGCCATTGTGCGGCGTTATCGATTTTTCGATAGGATCGGGACCAAAGCCGATCCCGCGTATGCACTGCCACCGTCGGTCTCAGGTTCTGAAGCCGCCCTTCTGGGCAACGCAATCAGGCACAGGGTGACAGCCGTGACTAGCGCCCGCGAAGGCCATCCCGAAGCGTGTTGCGCGTGATCTTGCCGGATTCCGTTTTCGGCAGATCATCGAGTATGCGAATATCAGCAGGGCACTTGTATGCGGCCAGCCGCTCCCGGCAAAAACGCGTGAGCGCGGTGGCGTCAATCACCGCACCGGGCTGAGCGGAAATGAACGCCACCACCGTCTCGCCGCGATAGGAATCGACGGCGCCGACGACTGCCGCCTCCCGCACGCCCGGAAAGGCATAGATCACATCCTCGACTTCGCGAGGCCAAACCTTGAAGCCGGATGCGGAGATCATGTCCTTCTTACGATCCACCAGATAGAACCAACCGTCTCCATCGAAGAAGCCGACATCGCCGCTGTGCAACCAGCCGTTCGTCAGCACCTCGTCGGTTTCCGCCGGCTTGCGCCAGTAACCCGACATGACGCCGGGTCCGCGCACCACCACCTCGCCATGTTCGCCCGGCCCGAGCGGACGACGCTCATCATCCACCACAATCACGTCGACGCCCGGCGTCGGTTTGCCGATCGACAGCGCACCCGATTGCGGATCGACAGGAATGCGACCCTCATTCGGGGCGAGATGACTCGCTGCGGTCAATTCGGTCATACCGTAGGAACTGCGGATCGCGCGTCCAAAACGCTGGGCGAAGGCGTCAATCACCGAAGGCGCGATCGGCGCGCCGCCCGAATAGATGTGGATGAAGCTTTCGAAATGGCGGCTCGTTGCGTTGGGCTGGTTCATCAACGCGATGAACGCCGTGATCGCACCGACGATGAATGTCGGCCGCCACTCGAGGAAAGCATCGAGCGCTACCTGCGGCTGGAAGCGATAGGTCAACACCATTGCGCCGCCTGCGACAAAAGCCGCGATCATCTGAATCTCGAAACCGGTGATATGAAACAGCGGTGCAACACCGAAGATGCGCGACGCATCGTTCAATCCGAAGTGATCGCGGCAGACCAGAGCATTCGCCACCAGATTGCGATGTGTCAACATCGCGCCCTTAGGAATACCGGTCGTCCCGGAGGTATAGAGCAGCAGGCCAACATCGTCGGCGGTCAGCACCGGTGCCTGTGGCGCGGGGGCGTCGCCGGCGAAAATTGTCGTCAGCGCATGTGCCGGCGGCGCAGTGCCTTGCGCAGGCAACACGCGGCTGTCGTTCCGCGTCTGGAATTCGCCTCCGCCGGTCCAGAACACCAGAGCGGGGTCGATGGAATCTGTAGCCGGGAATACATTGTCCCACTGATCATCGTGACAGATCACAACTTTCGGTTCGCAGTCCTTAAACAACTTTCGAAGTTCGGGCGTGCGATACATGGGATTGAGGCTGACGACGATCGCTCCGAGCTTCCACGCCGCAATGCTGGCGATCACGAATTGCGGCACATTCTGCAGAATGATCGCGAGCCGATCGCCGCGCCCGACACCTTTCCGCGCGAGGTGGCCGGCAAGCCGATCACTGAGGCGATCGATCTCGGCATAAGTCAGCGCCGCATCGAAATAAAGCACCGCCCGCGCCTTCGGCGGCGCGGCACGGAACAAATCGAGCGCTGTCAGATTCCGCGCCTCCGGGGCAACGACGGACGATCCCATGAACCGCGCCCGCATCCGATCTGCGGCTTCCTGATAGGCCTGGACGCGCGCGGCAACATCAGGATCGGACGTCATTGCTTCTTGCCGGTACCGTCGTAGCGGTGCCATCCGCGTCCCGCCTTGCGTCCGTTATAGCCGGCGGCGACCATTTGGCGCAGCAACGGACGCGGCAGGAATCGTTCGCCGTAGGCCTGATAAAGAATCTCATGAACGCTGAGCGACAAGGAATTCTGCGTGTTGTCCATCAACTCGAATGGACCGATCGGATGCCCCAAGCCGAGTTTACAGGCGACATCGATATCCGCCGGCGAACAGACTCCCTCCTCAACAAGACGGATGGATTCGAGAACCAGCGCGTGCAGCAGCCTGTTGACCGCGAAGCCGACCACATCTTTGACGTGAATCGGCGTCTTGCCGATCGCGACCATGATTTTCATCACGGCATCGACGAATGCCGGATCGGTGTCGGCAGCAGGGATCACCTCCACCAACTTCATGCGCGATGCGGGAGAAAAGAAATGAGTGCCGATAAAACGCGCGCGGCGGGGTTCGGCTACAGCCGCGCTGAGCGTGGTGATGGAAATCGACGACGTATTGGATGCCAGTCCCGCTCCCGGTGCCAGGATCGCGTCCAGCTTCCCGAAGATCTTGCGTTTCAGCGCCTCATCCTCGAACACCGCCTCGACGACGAAATCGCGATCGGCGTAGGCATCGAGATCACCCGCCACCGAAAGCTGGCGGCGCGCCGTCGCGGCGGCTTCCTCGGTCCAGAAGCCGCGAGGCAAGCCACGATCAAGCACACCGTGAAGACGCTCGACTGCACGCTCGGCAGCGTCTCGCGAGGCGTCGGTGAGCAGCGTCGGATATCCGGCGAGCGCAAACATCAGGGCGATTTCCGAGCCCATCATGCCAGCGCCGACCACGCCGATCTTTTGAAAATTACTCATGAGGGATCTTCCTTTTGTAAGTCGATTGCCGGCGGCCGCGCGGCAGCGGTCCCCGGCTTGCAATCGGCGGCTTTGTCACGCCACTTTCGGTCGTCTGAATCAACACGCGAGTCCGGCGGATATGCAGACGCACCAGTACCTGTGCTGCTTCCACATCGCGCGCGCGAATGGCATCCATCAGTAGCAAATGTTGGGGATCGGAGAACGGAAACCCATCCTTGGCATAGGCCTCCTTTACGAACAGCCGCCGGAAATGCTGCGTGCTGTTCCAGAACCGCTCGACCATCGCCAGAAGCTGCGGCATCCCGGCGCGCGCATAGGTGCGCAGGTGAAACTCACGATCGAGCTGGATGTATTCTTCGAGCGAGGTAACCTCTTCGAGTTCGCGAACGATACGGTCGAGATTCTCGATATCGTTGTCGGTCAGGTTCGGTACGCTTTCGCCGATCGCGAGCGGTTCCATGAAGGTGCCGTCGGCCAGATAGACACAGCAGTTCCGCGTGCCGAACAGATGCACGCCCATCGGCGCGACCGTAAAGCCGAGCGCCTCCAGCCGCTGCCGCGCCGAAGCCGCCGGC
>JAFKKL010000235.1 GCA_017305595.1 Hyphomicrobiales bacterium
GCGCGGCTGCGCGGCTCCATCGTCATCCCGGTGCAGAGCGTCGAGAAATCGGTCGCCGAGATTGAGCGTTGCGCACGCGACAGCCGCTTCGTGCAGGTGCTGATGCTGGTGATGGGAGATATACCGCTCGGCAAGCGCGCCTACTGGCCGATCTATGCCGCCGCGGAGCGCCATGGCCTGCCGATCGGCGTGCATGCCGGCAGCAACTATCACAATCCGCCGAGTTCGGTCGGCTGGGGCTCGTATCACATCGAGGATTACGTTGCGCAGGCGCAGGCATTCCAGACGCAGCTCACCAGCCTGATCGTCGAAGGCGTGTTCGCCAAATATCCGCGGCTGAAAATGGTGATGCTAGAATCCGGTTTCACCTGGCTACCGTCCTACGTTTGGCGTCTGCACAAGTTCTGGCGCGGCGTACGGATGGAGACGCCGTGGGTCGACCGCGCGCCGATGGAGATTGTGCGCAGCAATATCCGCTTCTCGCTGCAGCCGGTGGATGCGCCGCCGGATCCGGAAACATTAAATCGGCTGTTTGATCATATGCAGTCGGACGAATTGCTCCTATTCTCGACGGATTATCCGCACTGGCAGTTCGACGGTAACGCGGTGCTGCCGGATGGATTGTCGCCCGAATTGGTGCGCAAGATCATGATCGACAATCCTTACGCGACTTATACGCGCCTGAGCGGCGCGGGATCGAAGGAGAGCACGGCATGAATGTGCAGTTCCGTCCCTCTGCCGACGCGCCGGTTACGGCCAAGACCGCGATTGCCGATTGCGACATCCATCCTGCGCGCCGCTCGATGAAGGATCTCTATCCATATCTGGCGAAGCGCTGGCACGATCATCTCGAAACATATGGCGGCCATGCCTATCAGGGCATGATGGAAGGTCCGCCCTATCCGAAGGCGCAGCCGAATGCGTCGCGACGCGACGCCTATCCTCCAGAAGGCGGCGTGCAGGGCTCGTCGCTGTCGTTTATGCAACAACAGCATCTCGATCCGAACAACGTCGCGCTTGGCGTGCTGAATCCGCTCAACACCGGACAGGGCCTGCGCAATCAGGAACTCAGCGCCGCACTCGCGACGGCGATCAATGACTGGCAGATCGCGGAGTGGACCAGCAAGGATTCGCGCCTCAAGGGCTCGGTCGTCGTCGCCAATGAAGACGGCGTGGCGTCCGCTGCCGAAATCCGCAAGCGCGCCGGCGACAAGAACTTTGTGCAGGTGCTGCTGCTCAGCCGCAACGTCGAGCCGCTGGGGCAGCGGCGTTACTGGCCGATCTACGAAGCGGCGCAGGATGCAGGCTTGCCGATCGGCGTGCATGCCTTCGGCTTCGGCGGCAATCCAATCACCGCGTCGGGCTGGCCGAGTTATTACATCGAGGAGATGGTCGGGCATTCGCAATGCCAGCAGACTGCGCTCGCCAGCATCGTGCTCGAAGGCGTGCTGGAACGCTTCCCGAAACTGAAGATGATCATGATCGAGGCCGGCTTCGGCTGGGCGCCGTCGCTGGCGTGGCGGCTGGATCGCGTCTGGCAGAAGCTTCGCAGCGAAGTGCCGCACGTGAAGCGGCCGCCGTCGGAATACATCAAGGATCACATCTGGTGGACGACGCAACCGATGGAAGATCCAGAGCGCCGCGATCACCTGTTCCAGACCATCGACTGGATCGGTTGGGATAAGCTGCTGTTCGCGACCGATTATCCGCATTGGGATTACGACGAGCCGTCGCGGGTGCTGCCGGCCGGTGTCAGCGATGCCAACCGCGCGGCGTTTTATCTCGGCAATGCACGAGAACTGTACGGAATAACTTGATGGCGCGCCACGTCGTTGCCCCGGTGGACGAACTGCCGCCGGGCTCCCGCAAATTCCTCACCATCGACGAACGGCCGATCGCGGTCTTCAACGTCAAGGGCGAGTTCTTCGGGCTGCTCAATCGCTGTCCGCATCAGGGCGCGGCGCTGTGCGAAGGTCCGCTGATCGGCCTCGCCCAATCCTCCGAGCCCGGCGAGATCGAATACACCAAGCTCGGCGAAATCATCCGCTGCCCGTGGCACGGCTGGGAATTCGATATCCGCACTGGGCAATCTTACTGCGATCCGAAGCGCTTTCGCGTGAAAGCCTATGCAGTGAACGTCGAACCGGGCTCGAGCGTGGTGAAAGGGCCGTACATCGCCGAGACCCTGAAGGTCTCGGTGGAGAACGACTACGTCGTGGTCGATTTGTGATGCGCTTGCGCGCCATCAACTCATTTTGACGACGACCCTGCCCTTCACGTGCCCGTTTTCGACAGAGGAAAGCGCCCTGCCGATCTCCGCAAACGGATAGACTTTGTCGACGATAACCAAGTATCTCGGCGGGAATACGACTGACCCGAGAGAAGGGTCGTGTGACGCAGATTGATTTGACAACCTCGCAAAACGTCCGTGCACCGACCGCTTTGGGTCAATTGCGAATTCTTTATCAGCTTCTGAACAATGTCAGCTTACGGGAAGCAGGACAGCCGGAATTCGCAACTTTATTCTGAATGGTGGCAATTTGGCGTGCCATTCAGAATAAAACTGCGAACTCATATACTACTGAAATTACGATGTAATTTTCAAGATGGCTTGGCGCTCATTGCTTCGGCCTATTCACCACAATGCGCGTCAGTCGTTCGATATGCATGACCGCACCCGCCCCCTTCAAATCCGTAAAGCTATTTCACCTCGCCGAAGAACAGATTTGGGAAGTACAGAGCGATCTCAGGAAAGGCTATCAAGATGAGCACACCGACAAAGGTGACAAGAACATAAGGGATAACCGACAGATAGATGTCGCGCATCGTCACTTCGGGCGGGGCAACTGCTTTAAGATAAAACAGATTGAAGCCGAACGGCGGCGTCATGTACCCGATCTCCATCATGATGATGAAGATAACACCGAACCAGATCGGGTCCCAGCCATAGGTATTCACCACCGGCACGAACACGGGCAGCGTAATCAACATGATGCCTACTGGGTCAAGCACCATGCCGAGTAGCAATAACACAAGAAGCATGAAAGCGAGCGCGCCCCACTGACCGCCTGGAATCAGCGTCATCAAATGGTCCATCAATTCATTCGCACCGAGCGTGGTGTAGGCGGTAGAGAAGGCGTGCGCGGCGAACAAAATCCACATGATTAACGCGGTGAGCTTCAACGTTTGCATCGCCGCGTCGTTCAACACCTCGAACGACAGTTTACGATGCACCGCCGACGACACAAGAGCGCCGAAAACGCCGAGTGCAGCAGCTTCGGTCGGCGTTGCGAAACCACCAAAGATCGCACCGAGGACCAGTACGACAATGAATAGCGGTAAAAATACCGCCTTCAAAGACTTGACCCTCAAGCCCCAGTCACCGCGCTCTTCCACCGGCAACGCTGGCGCCAGCGACGGCTGAAGCCACGCGCGCACCCCGATATAAATCGACACCAGTACGAACAATAAAATGCCCGGTCCGATGCCTGATGCGAACAGTCGCCCCACGGAGACCTCGGTGAGCATGGCATATAGCACCATCAGGATCGACGGTGGAATCAGGATACCCCAACCACCGCCGCAATTGATCGCACCGACTGCGAGTTGCTTGTCATAGCCCCGCTCCAGCATGCGTGGCAGTGCTATTGTCCCCATCGTCACCACGGCCGCGCCGCTGATGCCGCTCATGGCCGCAAAGATTGCACAGATCGCAACGGTGCCAATGGCAAGACCGCCACGGATCGAACCGAACCAAACGTGCATCATCCGATAAAGGTCTTGAGCTACGCCGGATTTTTCAAGCAACATCGCCATATAAACGTACATGGGGATGGCAATGAGCGTGAAGCTCGTCATCGAGTCCCAAAACTTGGATGCTACGATGTAGAAGCCCACCGGCCCCATCGTGAAGAAGAGAAAAATAACAGAGATTCCACCCAGCGTAAAAACAAGCGGAGTGCCGATAAATAGAAAGAAGACCAACGAACCAAAAAAGAGAATCGTGATGAGTTCGACAGACACGGGCGATCTTCCCTATTTAGTGAGAGGGCTCGTCGGCTTGCTTGCCGAATACTTCTGGATCGTTGTGGAGACCCATCACCGTGCGGATATCCGAGGCAACACGCACGATCGCCTGTAGAAAAAGCAAAACGCCCGCGATCGGAATCGCGACCTTGACTGGCCAGATTTGCGGGTCCCAGATGCTGGAAGAGGTTTCGAGCTTGGAAGCAGATTCCCAAGCCATGTCGGTGCCTTGCCAGATCAGAACTACGAGAAACAGGAAGCACAGGAATGAGGTTGCAAGGTCGATCTGCGCCTTTCGCTTCGAACCATAGCGACCATAAACGATATCAACATTCACGTGCCCGCGTTGGGCCAACAAATAGCCGCCAGCGATTACCGCATATACGCCGAAGATCAATTGCGCGAGTTCTGCGGTCCATATCGCGGCGCTGCCAACTACGTAGCGCATGACTACGTCGGCCATCAGGAGGAAGAACATTGGCAAGATCAACCAGGCAGCGATACGGGCGCACCAGGTGTTAATCCATGTAACCGTTCTGGCGAATTTCAGCATCAAGCCCCCCGGTTTTATCTGATCGACACGCCACAAACACTCATTCGCAAGACGATGCGACGATCTCGAGCATCGCCCCGGTCGACGCGAGGCGAGGCTGAAGTTTTGTCTGGGGTTTGTCAGGCGTAGCCAAGATCAGACATGAGCCCCGTCAGGGCCTTGCAGCCCTTGGCCGCGATCTCTCCTTTAGCCTCTTCTTTCTTGAGGATGGCTTGGGAAGCGGCGCCAAATTTCTTCATGACTTCGTCTGGGAAAGGCACCACCTCGACACCCATCTTGGTTTTACCTGTAGTGAGGGCACGCGCTTCCTGCTGGAGATATTCGACCGTACGGAGAAAGTAACGTTCCTCGACCAACGCCAGAAATTGCAACCTGAGATCAGGCGGCAACTTATTGAGTGCCGCGACGTTGACGATATAGGCGTCGTTGGCAAACCCGAGCGCCGGCTTCATATGATACTTGGCGACCTCCCAGAATTTCATCGACAATGCGCCTACCGCTGCGCCCCAGTGCGCGCCATCGACCACCCCTGTGGAGATGGCCTGATAAATCTCAGGGCCTGCAACTTGCTGCGGCGATGCCCCAGCGGCGGCAAGATATTCGAGCATCGTGCCTGCGGAGCGGACTTTGAGTGAACTAAAATCTGCGAGTGAGGTAATTTTCTTTTTCAATACAAGCTCGGTGGGATAAGCCTTCTCCGCCATGATGAGGACGCCCTTGGGTTTCAGTTCCTCATTGACCATTTTCTCGACGCCGAGATTCTTGGTGAGATGCATCATTTCCCAAGATTCACGCAGCGTGCCCGGTGTTCCGTAAAGCAAACCCATCGCCTGCGCTTCACCAAGAATGTAACCCGGTGAAATTGTACCCATCGGGACGACACCGCGCCGCACAACATTATAGATTTCGCGGTCTTTTGCGATTTCACCTGCGCCATACAATTCAAGTTTGAATCGGCCGTCTGTCCGTTCTTCCAATAGCTTCGCGAGTACGGCGAGACTGTCATTGAATGAGCCAGATGCTTTGGGCCAGTGCGCTTGCACCTTCCATGTTACCTTTGTATCTGCGCGAGCAGTGCTAACGATGGCAGGTGTTGCCGCAAGCGCGAGCGAGCCTTTCAGAAGCTCTCGGCGCCCCAACGCCTTCACAGTCTCAAACATTTCATTCTCCCTGATATTTTTCTTTTCGGTCATATGATCATGGACCACTCAACCTAGTCAAACAACCATCGGCAAGGCGCGTCATCTTGGCGCGCATTGGAGCATCATGAATCGAATGAACACATTCCGTCTGCCGGAAAGGCATGCAATTTAGTTAGCTGCCTCTTGTGCTGGTACCGCAACGGGCCGCTATCGAACGCTAGACAAGCAACCGTTATCGACGGCGATACTATCGAGATACACCAGCAGCGCATTCGTCTATCCGGTATCGACGCGCTCGAATCCGATCAACTTTGCCGTGGTGACAATAGCCTACCGTACAGGTGCGGCGCCAAGGCCGCGAACGAGCTTGATCGCTTCATCGCTGGCAGGCCGGTTACCTGTATCGATATCGGCGAACGTACCTACAAGCGGGTAGTCGCGGTCTGTTCGGTCGGCGGTTTTGACCAGACGACTGGATGGTGCGCCAAGGATTGGCGTTCGATTGGCCGAATACTCGAAACGCGACTACACGGCAGCACAAAATGAAGCGAGGCAAGCCGAGCGCGGTGTCCGGTCGGGCAGTTATGCCATGCCGTGGGGCTACAGGGCTTGCAAGCGCGGCGGTGGGCGGCCTGATGATTGCTCAGACGAGATGAACAAAAGGTGATGGCAGCGAGTGCCGCTTGCTTCAATCCGCGCTCGCCAGCCGTCGTATCGTAAACCCAACGCAACCATCTGGTAATTCTCGCCAGCTTTCGACTTGCGTCGTGTAAGCGGCCGGTGGATAGCACCGAAGTAATTCGCGGGTCTTCTCCCGGGCTGCGTTGCGCGGCAGCGTAAACGTCTCACGCGCGAAGCCATCTTGTAGTCGTTCCAGATTGCGTCGGTCGCACATTCACTAGGCAAGATCGCGCGGTGCTTTCCTCATGCCTCAACCTCCACGCGGACGGCGCGCGCGCCGTGGATGGCCCTTATCTGCAAAGGTTGTGCGGCGCTTGTCGTTAGGAGTTGCCTCAACAATTTTATTGAGAGCATCCTTCAGGTCCATCGGAACGCCATGCTTCTTTAGAGGATCTGCGAAGGCTTCATCGGCCAATTCCTGAAAGGTAGCCATTCGGTTGCGGCCGAGTTCGTTGAGCCGAAACAACGTGTCGTCATCGAATGATACGATCTTTCCCGGCATAGCTACGCCGTTTTACGCTTGCGAGCAGTGCCAGATTTGGTGGGTGCTTTCGTCGTCTCTTTGCCTGCCCTCGTCCCCGCGATTGGCAACAGCATTTCCTTTTGGCCAGGGACTACTTTCTTGCCGCGCTTGGCCTTCGTCTTATTCTGCGGTGCCGCCTTAGCCGAACCACCAGAAAGGCTACGCTTGAGCGCATCCATAAGATCGATGACGTTTTCGCCGCTTGGCCGCGCCTTCGCCTTGATGGTCTTCCCCGCCCGCTTCGCGTTAATTAGATCGGTCAACGCCGTCTCATAGCGATCTTCGAACTTCTCGGGGTCGAACTCGCCGGATTTCTGTTCGACAATATGCTTTGCCAAATCGAGCATTTCCTTCGTGACTTTCACATCCTGAATGTCATCGAAGTATTCATCCTCGTTGCGGACCTCGTAGTGGTAGCGCAACAGCAGACCCATCAATCCCTTTTTCACGGGCTCTAGGGCGATGATGTGCTCCCGGTTGGTCAGCACGAGACGACCGATTGCGACCTTGCCCATGGAGCGGATGGTTTCGCGGATTACCGCATAGGCGTCGTGTCCGATCTTACCGTCAGGCACGAGATAGTAGGGCCGTACCACGTAACGCTGATCGATATCGGCGCGGTCAACGAACTCATCTATCTCAATGTTTCGAGACGATTCGATTTCAATCTTTTCCAGTTCTTCCGGCTCAACCGTGATGTAGGTGTCAGTATCGATCTTGTAGCCCTTGACGATATCATCTGACTCGACTTCATCGCCCGTGTCGGCATCAACCTTCAGATACCTAACCCGGTGGCCGGTCTTTCGATTGATTTGGTTGAAGCTGATCTTTTCGGAATCGGAAGTGGCGGGAAACAAGGCCACGGGACAGGTCACGAGCGAAAGGCGTAGGAAGCCCTTCCAATTGGCGCGCGGGGCCATGGGATACTCCGGAACTGGACACAACAGAACCGGGATTCAAACGCTCCGAAGCGAATAAGTTCCCTTGTCCCTATTTCTCGGACGGCGATGCATGGCTGTCGCGTTGCAGGGAAAAAGGCCCCTCGCGGGGCCAAGTCTGGGGAGGAAACGCAAGCATGGCGACCTTCGCTATCGTGCTTGGGGGCAGGGAAACGCAAGGCCGTCACGCTTTACCTCGGGCTTTTGAACGAGGTGCTGGACGAACGCATGTTGCGGACGTTGTTCCATACAGTTGCGATATCCGTGGACCCACGCGAGCCGCCATTGAGAAGCCTTCACGATCTAGCGGGCAAACCGACAAAAACATGGTGCTCGCCAAATCATCGTCAGCGAGGCTCACCACGCGTATTTGAGCGTGCCTTTTCCGGTGTAGCTGGTAACGTTGTTGGAGAACTCGCCTTCGAAGGAGGCGGCGAGCGCGAAGCCGTTGCGCCAGGCAATCTCGGCGCCGGCGGTAACGAGCGCCGCATCGGGCGCCATCGCCGCGCCGTTGACGAGGAAGCCGGAGCCCGGCAGCGCCTGGAAGGTGGCGGCCGCGTTGCGCGCGGTGTCGAAGTTGTGCGCCCATGCGGCACGGCCGCGCAGCGTCAGCAGCGTATCACCCAGCACCGTGGTGCGGTCGAACCGCAGGCCGAGTTCGCTGCGTGTCGCGGTGACGTCGCGTCCGACGTAGCCGAGCGCGAAGCTGTCGATCGCGCCGTTACCCTGTTCGAGATAGGACGGCATCCGATAGCTGATCGTTTGCGCCGCCGCGTAAGGCGTCACGCCGGCGAATTGCGTATCGATGCGCCAGCC
>JAFKKL010000236.1 GCA_017305595.1 Hyphomicrobiales bacterium
GTGGCACAAACGTTGTCGCGCATCGGCCACGCAACATCAGCGATATTCTGCAAACCGATCACTACGAGATCACGGTGCAGGCCGCTTTTCGCACTATCGACGTCCACAAGCTCACGGCTTGATGAATTGAAAACTGCTAGCTGCGTATTCCGGCCACCCCGCCGATTTGCCAAGTGCAGCAGAATGATTGCCAAAACAGGGGAAACCGCTCTAAAAGTTAAGGCTTAAAATAACGGCTAACAGCCGAAACCAAGGGGAGGCTCTTTGTCATGAAGGTGCGACGTCTATCTGTCCCCGCGGCCCTGGCGGTGATCTTGCTGTCATCGTCTGCCGGGCACGCCCAAGTCTCGGACGATATTGTCAAAATCGGCGTCTTGACCGACATGTCGGGACCAGCCTCAACACCAAGCGGCCAGGGATCGGTCACCGCGGCGCAGATGGCGGTGGAGGATTTCGGCGGCAAGGTGCTCGGCAAGCCGATCTCGGTGATCGTCGGCGATCACCAACTCAAACCCGATATCGGCTCCGGTATCGCACGTCGGTGGTACGATGCCGAGCAGGTCGACCTGATCCTTGACGTTCCCGTTTCAGCCGTCGGACTGGCGGTGCAAAGTGTCGCCAACGACCGCCACAAACTGTTTATCACTCATTCCACCGGCTCCGCTGACTTCCACGGAAAGTTCTGTTCACCTTACGCCATTCAATGGGTGTTCGATACGCGCGCACTGGCGGTCGGTACGGCAAAGGAGGTCCTCAAACGCGGCGGCGACAGCTGGTTCTTCATCACCGACGATTATGCCTTCGGACATTCTCTTGAGCGTGACGCCTCAGCGGTCATCACGAAAAACGGCGGCAAGGTGATCGGCTCGGTCCGTCCGCCATTCGCGACTCCGGACCTCTCCTCTTTCGTGCTGCAGGCCCAGGCCTCCAAGGCTAAAATCATCGGCATCGCCGGTGGGCCGCCCAACAACACAACCGCGATCAAGACCGGCGGCGAGTTCGGGATATTCAAGGGCGGCCAGCAAATGGCGGCACTGCTTGCGCTTATCACGGATATCCATGGACTGGGTTTGCCGGTCGCGCAGGGTCTGTTGCTGACCACCTCGTTCTACTGGGATATGGACGACAAGACCCGCGAATGGTCGAAGCGCTATTTCGCAAAAATGAACCGGATGCCTACTATGTGGCAGGCCGGCGTCTATTCGTCGGTAATAAACTATCTCAACGCCATCAAGGAGTCGGGCACCGACGATCCGCTGAAAGTCGCCGCAAAGATGCGCGAGAAGCCGGTCGAGGATTTCTTCGCGCGCAACGGCAAGCTGCGTGAGGATAACCTGATGGTGCACGATCTCTGGCTGGTGCAGGTCAAGAAGCCGGAAGAGTCGAAATATCCCTGGGATTACTACAAGATCCTGACCAAGATCTCCGGTGATGATGCGTTCGGCCCGCCGGACCCCGCCTGTCCGCTGGTGAAGAAGTAACTTCACTCGGCAAGAACCAACTGCCCCGACGCGCGCAGCACGTCGGGGCAGTTTTCTTTTGACAATGCAAGCGACGCTTAGTGCGGCGTCCCAGCCGCGAATGCTGCTTCGCTAGTGAATCGCGGCGTACATGATCTTCTCTTCGGTCGCATCAACGGCAGAGAACTCCTCCACCACCTTGCCTTGGCGGCTGACCAGAATGCGGTCGGAGAGCGCGAGAATTTCCGGCAGGTAGGACGAGATGACAACAACAGCTTTGCCTTCGTCCGCGAGCTTGTTGATCAATTCGTGGATTTCGACGATGGCGCCGACGTCAACGCCGCGCGTCGGTTCGTCGAAGATAATCAGGTCCGGCTCCTGCGCCAGCGACTTTGCGATGACCACCTTCTGCTGATTACCGCCTGATAATTCCACTACTTTGGCCTTCGGGCTGATCGCCCGCACGTTCAACCGGGAAATCCAGTCGTCGCCGGCCTTATCCGCCTCGCGTCGCGAGAGCAGGAAGCGGCCGCCAGGAAACTTCGAAAGCAGACCGAGATAGACGTTTCGCGCGATCGACATGGTTTCGAAGAAACCCTCGACCTTACGATCCTCGGTAACATAGGCAACACCATCCTGCACCGCCGGCGCAGGCACGCGGTAACGCACCGGCTTGCTCTTCAACAAAACCTCGCCACCATAGAAGAAATCGCGCTTGAGCACGCCGGCGACGATCTTGAACGTCTCGGTGCGTCCGGCGCCGACCAGACCGAACACGCCGGTAATCTGACCGGCGAAGATCGACAGCGAGTTGTTCTTGACCATCGGGGCCATCTTCAAATTCTGTACCGACAGAATCCGATCGCCTGAAGGCCGAACGCTCGCCTTTCGTTTGCCGTAGAGCGTATTGGAGAGATCGCGGCCAACCATTGCCTGCACGATCCTGGCGCGGTCGAAATTCGCGGCATCGTCGGTCACCACATGCTTGCCGTCACGCAAGACCGTGATGCGATCCGCCAACAGCAAAGCTTCTTCAAGCGCATGCGAAATGAAGATGATCGAAACGCCGCGCTTCTTCAGGTCGCGCACCAGATCGAAGAAGTAGGCTTTCTCCTCTGGAGTCAACGTTGCGGTCGGCTCGTCGAAGATAATCACTTTCGCCTGATGCAGCACCGCGCGCGCAATTTCGACCATCTGTTTCTTCGCCGCGCCGAGCAGGCCAACCGTTGCCGTCGGCGGCACGTCGAAGTTCAACGATTGAAGGAACTGCTGCGCGGCGATGTAGATCCCCCGAAGGCGATTGTAGAACTTCTCCTGCCCGAGAAACAGATTCTGCGCGACGGTCATGGTCGGCACCAGACTGTTTTCCTGGAATACCATCGCGACGCCAAGTTGTCGTGCTTCAAGCGGAGTCCGTGGCGACACTTCCTGACCATTGATGAAGAGTTGCCCCGACGTCAGCGTCACCACACCCGATAGCGCCTTGGTCAACGTCGACTTGCCGGCGCCGTTCTCGCCGACCAGCGCGTGGATTTCACCACGACGCAATTGCAGGTCGACGTCCTTGATCGCGGGCACCCCGGCATAGAGTTTCGTCGCCTTGCGAAGCTCGACAACATTGTCCGTCATACCCCGAACTCCGCCTCGATATCCTTGAGCGGCAGTCGCAGCAAGCGGCCAGCGCCCTTCGCCAGAACATAGAGCGCGTCACCCGCCTCCGCAGCAGCCACCACGCCGTGGTTGTAGCCATCCACCCGGCTATGCAACGAATAGCGCGGCACGCAATCGGGGCTGAGCCGAATGACGAGACCATAGGAGCGCGGCGGCGCCCAAGGCTTGACAACGCCCATGGTCTTGAGATGCGCGCCTTGCATCGGCTCTCGGAACGAATTTCCGGAATTGAGACGCGGTGCAACCCAAAATTCCGGATCGATCTCCTGCATCATCCGGCGGCGATAGGCATTCTCGCGCAACACGAATTCTACGAGCTGAGTTCGGCCGGTGAAAGCTGTCAGCCAGAACCCGCCACCGGCCGCCGAGCAAAGCCGCGACGGATAAACCGGGAGATTATCAAGCGGCGAGCGAGCAGCCTCTTTCGCTCCGATCGTGAGCAACCGATGACGCCAGCTCTCACTGACAATCGCACCGTCGCCGGAAGCCGCCACCCCAAACGCATAGCGAAGTCCGCTCGCCAGCACCTGAACCTGTTTGGAGGCAAGATCGATCGACAAGAGCCGGCCGCTCCGTCCATGGCTCATCAGGTCGTGCGCCCATTGCGAGGTTGGGTATGACGCTGAGCCATCCGTCGCCAACAGGTCGCCGGACGGCGCGGCCGCCAGTGCATTCACCGCCGTCATATTGCTACCGCCGATCACCACGTCGCTATCGGCAGGTCCGTTCGACGCGGAAAAGACACGGACTTCCTTCCCATCGAGAGCAACCGCCAAGCGGCCGTCAGGCAACGCACACAACGCCGTCACCTCGCGATCGAAATGTCCGACGACCTCCATCGCGCCGGCCACATGACGCAACACCACGACGCCATCGGCGATGTAAAGATCATTGCTATGGCTGGCGAGATCGTTCGGTTGCGCGAACTCGGCAACGACCTCGGCCCCTTCGAGCATCTGGTTGGGCTTCAGCGCACCATCAAACGGCGGCACCGTGATCGCAGCGCTGCCGCGACCGAAGACGCGATCGGTGAAGTCTCTGAGCGCGGCGATCACGGTTTCTTCCCCCAGCGTTGGTCATACTGCACGAAGTCGGGATCCGTGTTCGCCAATTTGTAGCGCCCGATCCGGTTGTTGGAGATGCCGCCGAGATAGAGATACCCGCGATGCTCGCGCATCGACGTGATCATCGGGTGGTTGACGCCCTTGAGGTCCCAGAACGACTCGAGAATTTCGCCCTTCTCATTGAATTTGACGACGCAACCGGTGTTGATGTTTGGGAACAGCCATTCGTCGATCGGCAATCGCTTGCCCATCCGCTTGCGGAAGCCGGGCATCCGCCAGGCTAGGTCGAGTGCGGGTGAACGCATGCCGACCAGTGCCAACCAGTAGTTGCCATCGGACGCAAGATTGATGTTGTCGGGATAGCCTGGCAGGTTGTCCATCACCACCTCGACCTTGCCCTTGTTCGGACCGTCGAACCAGTAGCGCTTGATGGAGCAGCCGAACGTCTCCGCAAACAAGATCGACTGCCCGTCGCCGGCGATGCAAATGCCGTTCGGGAATTTCAGGCCGCGCAACACCGTGTGCGTCGTGCTCTTGTTGGGATCGTAGCAGATGATACGGCCGTTGCCGCGTGCTTCGAGACCATCCACCGGCCATTCGTGCATCTCGTAACGGACAGTTGCCTCGGAGAAAAAGATCCGGCCGTCATCGGCGATATCGAGATCATCCGCCAGCCGCAGCCGGCTGTCGTCGTTCACCGAATAGAGGCTGCGGTTGGTTTCGTCGGTTGCCTTCTCGATCTTGCGATCCGGCGTGATGCGATACAGGCCCATGCCGCCGATGCAGCAATAGAGGTTGTCCTGTCGATCGAAGGCCATTCCCAGCGGCTGGCCGCCGATGTGCGCATAGACCTCCATCGTCTGATAGTCCGGCGCGAGGAAGCGAATGATGTCGCCATGCCGCGATCCGGCATACAGGTTGTCGTGTCGATCGAGGATGACATCCTCCGGCGCTTCGATGCGCCCCTCTCCAATCAAAGTGACATCGCGCAGCTTGTCGTTCTGCTCGAACGGCCCACCCTTGCCAACCTCCGTTGAGGGCGGCGGCGGCAGAAAGTGATAGGTCGGGCTGACATAGACCTTGCTGATGATGCGCGTGCGGTTCTTGAGCCAGCGAATATCAACGATCGCCGCGACCAGCAGAATGGACGCCAGCACCATCCGGTTGAAGCCGCCACGCACGCCGAGCGTGGTCAGGCCGTTAGTGACAAGCAGCACGATCAGCGTTCCGGCCAGCGCCTTCGTAACCGATCCGTTGCCACCGCCAAGCGTGATGCCGCCCAGTACTGTTGCCGTCAGAACGGTCACTTCGAGACCAACGCCGACGTCGCCGCCGACCGTCCCGAGACGTGCGGCGAAGAACAGCGCGCCGATCGCGGTCAACGCACCACTCGCCACATAGCACAGCGCGATGGTGCGACGCACGGCGATACCCGAATTGTAGGCGGAGCGCCGCGACCCGCCGATCGCAGTGATATGCCAACCCGGACGCATCCGCGTCATGAAGATGTGCCCGAAGATCGCGACCACGATATAGACAAGCGCTACACTGGGAATGCCGAATACCGCCCCCATCCCGAGGAAATCCCACGACGGGAAATCCGGCAGAGCCGACGCGATCTTCACCGAATTGCCAAACAAAAGCAGATCGTAGGCCGAGCGATAAATGATCAGCGTGATCAGCGTCGTAATAAACGCGCGTAATCGCAGATAACCGATCAGGAAGCCGTTAACCGCGCCCAGTAGCGCACCGCAAACGATGGTCGCGACCACGACCGCCGGCACCGGCCAGTTCAGGATGTTGAGGCAGTACAACGCGCAGAAGTCGCACAGCGCGAACATCGAGCCGACCGACAGATCGATGCCGCCGACAATCACAACCAGCGCCATGCCGAGAACGACGAAGCCAACTTCGCCGGCCTGGCGCGCAGTATCCGAGAGCGCGGCTGGTGTGAAAAAATTGTCGATCAGCCCGCTCAACGCGAAAGCAACGACAACGAGGACGATGACGGGAATGGCCGTCTCGGTCCAGCGCTTCGATAGAATTTCACCGAGCAGATGGTCCGGCCAGTAGCGCGCCTTCAGTCGGACAAGGGTTTCCTGCATTGCACGTCCCGAGGACAATCGCGGAAATCACCGCGGATAGGATAGTATGGATGGCGCCCGCGACATGCGGACGCCGTCCGATGGGGACGTCTCAACCTACTTCTTGAGGTCGCTCAGATTCCAACAGGCAGTGTCCGAACCAGCATTGTCCTTGGTGATGTTGGTCAGGGTCGTATAGATCGATCCCTTCGCGTCACCCGGCTTCACGCCCGACGACAGCAGCCACTTAATCATGCCGGCCATATCGGCAGCCTGGGTCGGCACGTCGTAGCTGACGTTGAGATCGAAGGCTCCCGACTTGACCAGTTCGCAAGCGCCCTTGCGCTCACCGCCGCCGGACGTAGCGAGAAAGACTTTGCCCGTTAGCCCTGCTTCCTTCACCGCAGCCGCCGTCCCGATGTCCATGCCGTCCCAGAAGCCGATGATGCCGCACAGATCCGGATTCTGCTTGAGCACGGTCTGGGTGATGGCCTTGGCCTTCGCCGCATCCCAATCCGCGGCCTGACTGGAGACAACCTTGATTTCCGGATGCTTGGCGAGAACATTCTCGACGCCCTTGAGCGTATAGGCCGAGGTCGCCGCCGACAGCGCGCCTTGCACGATGGCGATCTTGTTGGACTTGCCCTGGCACGCCTTGATCACCGCGTCGGCATTGCGTTCGCCGATCTCAATCCAGTTCGCCCCCACGAAGGCGGCGCTGCGATAGACCGACCCCATGTTGACCTGGATGACGTAGATGCCTTCCTTCTCGGCACGCTGCATCAGCTTGGCATAGGTCTGCACGTCGGGATTGTGCACGATAATCGCGGCTGGCTTTTCGGAGATCAGCGTCGTCAGCGCCTGCGCACCCGCACTGGTGCTCCAGTTCGGATCGCGAACGATCACCTTCACACCGTAAGGCTCAAGCTCCTTCTTGACGCCGGCGAACCAGCCTTCGGTGAGGTCGAAATTCATGGCGACCGGCAGATAGCCGACCGTCTTGCCTTCGAGCGCCTTCTTGAAGGAAGCCTGGAACGGCTCGTCAAGTCCCTGCTGTGCCAGTGCCGGCGCGACGGCGAGCGCCGCGAGGCCAGCACTGGCGAGACCTCCCGCGATAAATCTCTTGATGCCTTTCATGATGTCCTCCCTATCGTTCTTGCTGTCGTTGTCGCAGCAGGTCAGATATCACCCTGTTGCGCTGTCTCCTCGTTACGTGGATTCAAGAATGAATCGACGACTACCGCTACCAGCAAAACCATTCCCTTGATCAGATTTTGCCCCGAGTAGGAAATATCCATGATCGTCATGCCATTGAGCATGGTTCCGATCAGCAGCGTGCCGATGATGACGTTGAGCACGCCGCCGCGCCCGCCGGACAGGCCGATGCCACCCAGGACGACGACAAGAATCACGTCATAAATCAGCGTCGAGTTGAAAATGCGCGTCGGCATGCTATTGACGGACGCAGCTAGAACAAAGCCGGCGAAGCATCCGATCAGCGCGGCAAGTACATACTGCAGCACGATGATCGGCCGCGATGGAATGCCGGTGACTCGCGCGCCGTAGGGGTTATCACCGATCGCGTAGAAATAGGCGCCGATTCGCGTTTGCCGCAGCAGTAACGCCACCACGATACAGACCACAGCAAAGGCAATGATCGGCATCGGAATCCCGAGAATGGTTCCTTGTCCGAGATGCTCGAATCCACTCATACCGGTGCTCCATTGCACCACATCGAGCTTGAACAGAACGGCTTGACCAAATCCCGCGAGAAAGATGCCGGTTGCCAGTGTCGCGAACAGCGAGGGCACTTCGGCGTAGGCGATCAGCCAGCCGTTGACGAGACCGAACACCAACGCCAGCGCGACGGCCGCAGCCATCGAGATCGGCAGCGAGTAACCGTCCTGAACCATTTGCAGCACGAGTCCGGGCGGCACTGCGAGTGCAGCGATCAGCGAGATATCAATACCGCGCCCGATCACGATGAGCGCCATTGCCAAGCCGAGAATTCCCAGAACCGCAACGTTCTGAAGCAGCGTGAGCATATTCTGAGTGGTCGCAAACCCCGGAAGGAAGATCGCAAAGACAGCGAACAGCACGGCAAAAATCGCGAAAACAACTTCTTGCTGGCCAAGCCGCTTGAGCGTCATCCCACCATCTCTACGTTATTTTTATTTTGCCCTGAACACCAATCCTGAGAACCCTACTGTAATTCACGGATCGCACGTGCCTTGAGCTGGCATCATCCTGATCGGCTGTCGGATCGGCTTGCCGCGGGCTCGTTGCATTCTCTGCGAAAACAACATCAATCCCCCCGCATCATCCGGATCGATCCAGGCACGCTGTCGATCATGGAGAAGCCAATTCATGGCGAGCTAGTGGCAGTTAATGAC
>JAFKKL010000237.1 GCA_017305595.1 Hyphomicrobiales bacterium
TGCGCGATGTCCTGCAACAGCGCGCGGATGCGTACTTCGTTGTCGGAATAGGCGCGCTCAAGTGCCGAGACTTCGTTGGCGACCAATGTTTCGAGTTCACCGGCGCGCGCGATCGCGCGCTCCATGCCATCGCCCATGGCGGCGACTTCGCGGCGGATGGCCTGGCCGACCGTCACCATGGAATCGCTGGCGGCGTGTTCGGGTTCGGAGAATCGCATCGCCACCTGCGCCATCGACTGCGCGATCATGCGCAATTCCTGTCCGCGCCAGGCGAGGCTTGCGAGGAAGTAGAACAACAGAATCGGCGCCAGCAGCACAGAGATCAGACCGACGAACGCCAGCGCGCCGCCGTTCTGTCCGAGCGATTGCAGCGACGGATAGAAGCTGAACGCCAGCAGTCCCGCGCCGATCAGCCAGACCACGGTGAAAATTGTGGCGAGCGTATAGATGTTGCGCGCAGGGCGGCCCTTCTGAATGGCCTGCAGAATCTGGCCGATAGTTTCGCGGTCGTCGTTCGCCGCGCCCCGATTGAACAGGGCGTCATCGGACGGCTGATCCTGGAACGGACGCGCGTTAAACGCCGCCTCGTCGCGCGACGGCTCGGAAACGGTAACAGGGGGAATGACAGGCGGTACAGCCGGGCTGACGCTGTCCGAGGCCGGCGTTTCGCTCATATTCAGGGCTTCCTGAATCGCCGAAAGCGCAACTTCGGTGGGGTCCTGAGCCTTCTTGGGACTGTTCGCCATGCTAGTTTACGCCCTTGTTTACACAGCCGGAGGCCTCGCAACGATGCCCGCCGACGAGCTGTTCTGCCCTCGGCAATCAGAGGCGGTCCGGAGTCATGTCTCTTCCGCCCGGCTTGTGCGCTACTTCCCCAAACATCCTATTGGCTTGCTGGCTCGAATGAAATGGATGTGATTAATACAATTTTAACGATCCTTAATCATCGTTAACGCGGAACCGGAATAGGGTGGTTTGAGCCCAAAAATCGCTTCGAACAGGCTCAATTGTGGCTAAAATCGGTCATATTACCGACTTTGCGAGGGCGGTTGTTTCGTCGAGTATGTTAACCAAATCGAGGGTTTGGCCGGATTCGGCGAAATTTTTCACGGCGGCCGGATTGGTTGTCCCTCAAAGGAAGAATGGGATTGATGCCGTCGCAGTCCGGCGCTGCCGCTCATGGACCGATCGACCTCGATCATCTGCGCGAGATGACAATGTCCGATTCCGCGCTTGAGCGCGAGGTGCTGCGGTTGTTTGTGGAACAGACGGCCAACACGATGCGGGCGCTGGCATCGCTGCCGGACAATGCCGCCGCGCTTGCGCATACGTTGAAAGGATCGGCGCGCGCGATCGGTGCGTTTCGGGTGGCGGAGGCGGCGGCCGCGCTGGAGGCGGCGCTGCATCCGCAAGGTGGTGCACGCGAAGCCTTTGCGCGGCTCGAGGCTGAAGTCGGCGCGGCGCGGCAGGCGGCGGCTATGCTGCTCGCACAGCCCAAATCGTAGATGTCGGCCGCGCAACGGAAAATCAGCGGCTTGCCGGCAAGGCGGCTGGCGTAGGGCGGAACGAGCCGCTATAGGACAGCCAGCATTCCTCTTTTGAGACAGCACGAGTAGCCATGGCGAAGATTCACTATGTTGACCACACCGGCGAGACCCGCATCGTCGACGTCGAAAACGGCGCGACGGTGATGGAAGGCGCGATCCGCAACGCCATTCCCGGCATCGAGGCCGAGTGCGGCGGCGCCTGCGCCTGCGCGACCTGCCATGTCTATGTCGACGAAGCCTGGCGCGAGAAGGTCGGCAATCCGACGCCGATGGAAGAGGATATGCTCGACTTCGGTTACGACGTGCGTCCCAACTCGCGGCTGTCGTGCCAGATCAAGGTGTCCGACGAACTCGACGGCCTGATCGTGACGACGCCGGAGCGTCAGGCTTAAGTAACGACGTTTTCGCCGCGCATCATCCAGCGTTGAAACCCTTCGATGGTCGACGGCGGCAGCGGCGTCGGCTTGCGCGTCTTGGCATCGACCAGCACCGTTGTCGCCTGCGTCGACGCGATGCAGCGTCCTTCCGAAAACACCACCTGACTGAACGTCACCGACGTTCGCCCGAGCCGCAGCACGCCGAGGCCGGTCTCGATGGTGCCCGGCCAGTGCAACTCCGCGCGGAAGTGCGTGTCGAGACGCACCAGCACCCAGCTCGCCCCCGTCGGCGTCAAGCCGTTCGCGGCATCCCGCACCAGCATCACGCGTCCGGTTTCGAAATAGCTGGAATAGACCGCGTTGTTGACGTGGCCGTTGACGTCGAGGTCGGCAAAGCGGACGTTATCGGACAGGCGAAGCGGGTAGTCTTCAAGGCGCGGCGTTGTCGAAACAGGGCTATTCACAGGGGCAATCTCCAGGCTCCATGCAGTTACATGGAAACAGCCGCCGACCACAAGAGGCGCGGCGGTCCCCGCGAAGGCTGCGGCGTGATACGTCTTGTGAGGGCGTTTCCACGTCGATGAAAACGCGCTAGATATTTGAACACCCTTCCGGAATATCCCCCAATCAATGAAGACGGCGAGATGAGCGAAACGATCCAAACCGATGTATTGATAATTGGCGCCGGCCCCTGCGGTCTGTTCGCCGTGTTCGAACTGGGCCTGCTCGACATGAAGGTTCATCTCGTCGACATCCTCGACAAGATCGGCGGGCAGTGCGCCGAGCTTTACCCGGAAAAACCGATCTACGACATTCCCGGCATTCCGATGGTCACCGGCCACGGCCTGACGGAATCGCTGATGGAGCAGATCAAGCCGTTCAACCCGACCTTCCATCTCAACGAGATGGTGGAGAGCATCGAGAAGATCGGTGATCCGCTGTTTCGCGTCACCACCGATGCAGGACAAGTGTTCGAAGCCAAGGTGGTGGTGATCTCCGCCGGCGGCGGATCATTCCAGCCGAAGCGGCCGCCGGTGCCGGGCATCGAAGCCTATGAAGGCTCGTCGGTGTTTTACGCCGTGCGCAAGATGGAGCACTTCCGCGACAAGGATCTGTTGATCGTCGGCGGCGGCGACAGCGCGCTCGACTGGACGCTCAACCTGCATCCGATCGCGCGGCGCGTGACGCTGCTGCATCGGCGCGACGACTTCCGCGCCGCGCCGCATAGCGTCGAGCAGATGCGCGCGCTGGTGGCGTCGGGCAAGATGGATTTGAAGATCGGTCAGGTCACGGAGCTTCACGGCGAGAACGGACAGCTCGCTGGCGCAATGGTGAAGGGCAACGACAACGCCGTCACGCGAGTCGACTGCAATACGATGCTGCCGTTCTTCGGACTCACGATGAAACTCGGTCCCATCGCCAACTGGGGCGTTTCGCTTGAAAACAATTTGATTCCGGTGGAAACCGCGTCGTTCGAAACCAACGTGCCGGGAATTTTCGCCATCGGCGACATCAACACCTATCCCGGAAAGCTCAAGCTGATCCTCTCCGGCTTCCACGAGGGCGCGCTGATGGCGCAGAAAGCGCATCGCTACGTTTATCCCGACAAGCGGCTGGTGTTTCAATACACCACGTCGTCGTCGAGCTTGCAGAAGAAGTTGGGTGTCAACTAAACCGTTGATACGGACGTCCGGGTTGCGGCGCGGGAATCTTGTGGCGAAACGGTGTCGGCGCCTGAACCTTTCGCGGATGTCTTGCGACAAAACTGTGGCAAGGCAGGCGTTGTTGCAGGGTTGCCCCCTAACTCGGATTTCCTGTGGTGTTCTCTCGCGAAATCGCCACAGTTTCCCGCGAGTTTGGTAGCGTCTTTTTGACAGGTGAGGCCGATGGTAAAGTTCAGGACCGGATTTCGACGAAGCACTCCTGCCGCCGCGACGCTGGCGGCATTGCTGCTGAGTGCCGGCATGGCGCAGGCGGCGGAGCAGACCGCGGCCGGCCTTTGGCAGAAGAGCGAGGACGGCAAGCCGGTGGTCTGGGTGTTGATGGTCGATCACGCCGGCATCTTCGAGGGCGCGATCGCCCGAACCTTCCCCAAGCCGGGCGAAGCCGCCAACCCGCTCTGCACCAAATGCACCGACGATCGCAAGAATGCGCCGGTGCTCGGGCTGTCCTTCATTCGCGACATGAAGCGCGCCGGACTCAAGTATGAGGAAGGCAACGTGCTCGATCCGCGCGACGGCGAGATTTATCACGCCAAGATGACGTTGAGCCCGGACGGCCAATCGCTCACCTTGCGCGGTTATGTCGGCATTTCGCTGCTCGGCAAGAACGAGACCTGGCAGCGGCTGCCGGACGCCAATCTCGCTACACTCGATCCGACGATCGTGGCCAAGTACCTGCCGCAGGCCGCACAGGCGCAGCCGCCAGCGGTGGTCGCCAAGTCGAAGTCGCGCACTACGGGGTCGGCGCAGCATCCACGGTAAATACGTTCGCTAAATCGCGAATAATAAAGGGCCTCCGTGATCGAATCGCGGAGGCCCTTTTGCGTTACTGCCGTTGCTCCGTCGGAGGCGGTTGCTGTGCCGCAGGCTGCTGTCCCATGGGCGGCAGCAGCGGCTCCTGGATCACTTCCGGCACACGGGCGTCGAGGCGCAGCAGCGAGATCGCGGCGGGCAACGTTGCGTCGGCCATTGCGGCGTGGCCTTCGGCGGTGGGATGCACCGCGCCGCCATAGACCGCCGACAGCACGCCCCATGTCGCGTCATGGATGTCGGAGGGTTGCGCCGACGCCGGCAGGCCTTGCGGATAGGTCATCGCCGCGAAGTAACTGTCGTTGGCGTCGCGGATCCAGCGCGCGCGCGGCAGGTAGGCGCGAAACTCGCTGGCGCCGCGCCCGCACACCAGCGGCTGCGAGGCGGCGGCGACCACGTCGTCGACGAAGCTCTCGCCCTTCGCCGAGAAACACGCCTGATCGAATTCCGGATCGGTCGAGGCGCGCGCGCAGAATCCGTGATTGGCAAACGCAGCCTGATGCGCGTCCACGAAGGTCATGCGGTCGCTGTTCGGATTTCGGCACAGGATACCGGACTGGCATAGCGCCAGGTCTTTCAGGCGCGGCAAAAATTCGCTCTGCACGAAACGCGCCGTGCTGTTGAGCCGCTCGGGATTGGCGTTGAACGACGGATGCACGTCGAAGCCGGCGCGGCCGCCGGGGCAAACAGTGCCGTTCGCCAGCACCGGATTGGCGTAGGAGACGTAGATGACGCGCGACAGATCGCCGACCAGCGGTTTGAGCGCGCCGCGCAGGTTGCTGAAAGCTCGCGGCAGATCGGTGGCAAGCGCCGCGCGGGAATCCTCCACCGATCCCAGCACGCCGCTGCGCTTGAACAGCGCGCGCTCGGTGCCGCTGTCGACGATGACGTTGGCGACCAGCTCGGAGAAGCCGATGTCATTGGCGCCGACCGACAGCAGCACGAGGTCGAGCTTGCGGTCCGGCTGCTTGCGCTTGGCGCTGGCGAGCGCATCGCGCAGCTCAGCGAGTTGCGCGTTCACCTTGCCCTGACAATCGACGCCGGACTTGGTGACGAGACATTCGCGGGCGCGCTGCGATCCCAGCAGACCGTCCGCGATGGTCGCGCCGGTGCAGGCCAGCGGCAGATAGGTCACTGCGATGTGCGGGTAGCGCACGGCGAGCGCCAGCGCGGTGCGGGTCTGGTAGCTGTAGAGTGAACGATGACACGCCGGATTGAACCAGACCGCGCTGTGGCGTTGCCACGCCTGCAATGGCCCCGGCGAGCCGCAGGCGCGGCCGCCCTTGTAGCCGGCGCGGCTCGGCCGGAAATATTCGCTGCCGGGTCCGCCGAGATAGGACTGGAAGCAGAAGCCTTCGTCCGCCAGCGCGATCTGCTTGTCGGGATTGCCTTCGCCGGAGGCAACGGAATCGCCGAGGCCGGCGATCAGGATGTCGCGCACCGCGATCTCGGTGGTGACGCGCTGCGGGGCGTCGGCGCCGCTCGACACGTCGACGGTGACGGCGGTGGTCTGACCTTGCGCCACCCGCAGGTTGATCGGTTCGGCGCAGTCCAGCGTCGACTGGCGCGGGCCCTGTCCGTCGTCGAAGGTCCACGCGCAGGTGGCGCCGACCGGCAGGACGCCGGCAAGGCGTACCGTCACCGGATGATCGGCCGGGGCGAGATAGCTTTCCTTGACGCCGTCGCGGGTGCACGGCTCGCTGACCCGGCCGCTGCGGTCGATGCACAGGCGGTTGACGGTATTGCGCGCCCAGCCGCGGCCGTCGCTCTGGATCTCCAGCGCATCCTCGGCGGCGAGGACGGTGCCGGCGCGCATCGCCTCGACCTGAAGCTGGAAGTCGCGGTCCTCGCGGAACAACCGGAAACGGTTACGGACTTCCCAGGTGATTTGCAGCGGCGCGGCGCCCGCGTCCTGCGCGGCGGCCGGCGTCGGGGGTAGGGCGGCGAGGCCAACCGGCAGCAGGCCGGTCAGCAGCAGCGTCAGACGAAAGACGGACGGGAAGGCGTGAATCCGGATCATGCTGTGTTCAACGTCAAGGATGGGGCGGAAATAAGAGATGCAACGATTTCCCGATCACGTCGCAGCGAGCAGGGACGGTAGCTTCATTCCGGATACCCCATCATTGCAATGGCGAGTATGACGCGCGATGCCATTGCATCCGCACAGCGTCGTCCCCGCGCAGGCGGGGACCATACGCCGTGTCGCGCGTGAGACAGGTAGCGCCGGTAATTTGCACGGGCAGTCTACTGACATGACCGTCAGGGGTTATAGATCCCCGCCTGCGCGGGACGACGATTTTCCTGTGGTGCATCCGCCCACAAAACGAATTTTAGGTCAGGCAGCGCCTAGATGCGAAGTTCACGAATTGCGTGACAGCAGCCGGTGATCGCCGCATGACGCCTTGCGGCGTTGCTGCCATGGCTTGACCACGCTGAGCCAGAGTTCGCGAGTGCCCATGATGCTGATGGCGATGGTGAAGGGGATGACGAAGTAGAGGACGCGGAACATCAGCAGCGTCGCCACCAGTTGTTCGCGGCCGAACTGCGGCAGCGCCACCAACATCGCGGCGTCGAATACGCCGAGGCTGCCGGGCGCGTGGCTGGCGAAGCCGAGCAAGGTTGCCAGGATGAACACCACCGCGAGCGACAGGAAATCGATGTAGGGCTCGTTGGGCATCAATAGATACATCGCCAGCGAGCAGAAGCCGAGATCGACCACGCCGATCAGGATTTGCAGCAAGGTCAGCCGACCCGACGGCAGCACCACCTTCCAGCCGTTGCGGCCGAGCTGGCGGCGGCCCTGGCCGACCGCGATCCAGATCAGGTAGGCGAGAATGCCGGCGAGGCAGCCGAGCCCGATCAGCCGGTTGATGCTGCTCGGCAATAGATTCATCGCGCCCGCGGCATCCGGATGCGCCACCATGCCGATGCCGAGCACGAAAACGTTGCCGAGCCAGAATGTGAGCCCCGAGATGAAGCAGATTTTCGCGACGTCGATGGCGTTGAGGCCGAAATCCGAATAGATGCGAAAACGGATGGCGCCGCCGGTGAATACCGTCGCGCCGATGTTGTGGCCGATCGAATAGCTGGTGAAGCTCGACAGCGCCGCGATCCGGTAAGGGACATGGGTGACGCCCAGCGTTCGCAGCGCGAAGAAATCATAAAACGTCAGGGTGCAGAACGCGCCGAATACGCACAGCGCCGCGAGCGCGATTTCGCCGTGGGATTTTTCGGCGAGCGCAGCCAGGATCACGTTCAGGTCGATCCCCTTGAGGGTCCGGACCAGGATCGTGATCGCAATGGCAACGATGATGAGGCTCGCAGCGATTCCGACCCGTTTCCAGCCGATCCGCTCCGTAAAGCCACGCCGCAGCGTGGTCAGCAGTCGATCCATTCGTCCTCCCGCCGTGGCACGTACAACCCCGGGGCCGAACGAACCGATCGGACGTCTGTGGCTGCCAAAACACTCACCAAGTGACTCATACTTGGAAACTCATTTCGCCGGAATGATTAGAACATTTTTTGGTAAAGTGGAATTCGATCCGCTCTTCCGCAATGCCACCCCCGCGTTATGGCTTCCGACATATAGGCAGTCGCCTTGGATGCCGCCACTTAATCCGTTAAATCCGGCAACAACGTGCCGCGCAGCGATATGGCAATCTCGTGACAGGCATGCGGTTGTGGCGTGGCAGTCGGAAGGCTGCGGCATTATGCCTTGCGGAGCGCGAAATACGCGCCGCAGAACGCCATCACCGCGCCGAGGCAGAGCGCGGTAAGTCCGGCCAGCACGCCGGCGAGGCTTGGCGCAGCGCTGGGAGCGGCCGCGGCCTGACCGGCGGCCGCCAGCACCACCACGCCGAGGCCGATCAGGAAATGCCGCATTCGCCGCGAGATGCCGCCCGCGGCGGCGCGATGCATCAGCGTCGCGGCGAAATAGCCGCAGGCGAAGCCGGCCGTCGCCATCAGCCACCACGCCAGCGCGGCCGTGGCAGGCACCAGCACGCGCGGGTCGCTGGAATGCCACAACCCGCCGAGGTCGAGGCCGAGATGCTGGCCGAGAATATGGATGGCGAGCGCCAGCAACATGCCCGACAGGGCGGCGCCGGCCAGGATCAGGTGGCGGGGAAATGTGGTGGCGGGGGCCATCGCGCGTCCATTGAAACGGGTCAAGAGGGCGTCATTGCCGGGCTTGACCCGGCAATCCATCATTTCCAAAG